>JBOHIU010000050.1:0-7780 GCA_050725855.1 Xanthobacteraceae bacterium
TAAAGCATCTCAGAGCAGCAGTCGCGGCGGACGATCTGGACGCGCCCTGCCATTACAATCTCGCTTCGTCCTATCAAGCGCTGAACCGGCCGGTTGAAGCCGCCACGCATTTCAAAAAGGCGATAGCCCTCGGCTTAAGCCGCAAGAGCATCGGAGATTTCATCTTTCTCAATCCGGCTGTCGCGGCATGTCTTCAGCACATCGACGACAGGCGGTTGCTCGGAACCGAGATCGGAACCGCGCCCGGGAATCACCAACTCGAGCCAATCGCCGACGACATTTTCCTGCAATGCACCTTGGAAACGATCCTGTGCGCGACGGCGCCGCTGGAGAGAGTCCTTACCTGCCTTCGATCGACCCTCCTCGACGTTGCCTACTCCCATGTCGTCCACTCCACGGCCACCGCCGACAGCGTCGTGCGCTTGTTCTGCGCGCTCGCGCAGCAATGCTTCATTAACGAATACATCTTCGCCGAGACCGACAACGAGACGCGCCGTGCAAGTGAGTTGCTCGATGTGCTGCAAAAGCGGTGTGCCGATGGCGAGCCGATTCCGCCACTCCTACTCGCTGCGGTCGCTGCCTATGTGCCGCTGCATTCGCTGCCCACGGCGCGCGAATTGGCGCGACGAACCTGGCCGGAAACCGTCGCGGGCCTGGTGCGCCAGCAAATCCTTGAGCCCTTGCAAGAATCTGACGACGCGAACGCGATCGCGGCCTTGACGCCGATCGAGAGCGGCACGTCGCTGCAGGTGATGCGACAATACGCGGAAAACCCCTATCCGCGATGGACGATCAATCCGCTGGCGGCGCTGGCAGCCGAGTGGAAATCGCCGGTCGCTTCCGTCGCGGACGATGCGCCGGGCGGCATCGAAGACGTCTTGATCGCCGGATGCGGCACCGGACAGCACGTGTTCCATGTCATGCACAATTTCCCGAACGCGCGCGTGCTGGCAATCGATATCAGCCGGCCAAGCCTCGCCTATGCGCGAAGAAAGACGCGCGAGGCGAATTTGCCGCGTATCGAATTCGCTCAGGCCGACATTTTGGCGCTGGGGACAATCGACCGACGCTTCGATCTGATCGAGGCCGTCGGGGTGCTGCACCACCTTGCAGACCCGGAACTGGGCTGGCGCGTCTTGCTGTCGCTGCTGCGGCCGAGGGGCGAGATGCGCATCGGCCTCTACAGCGAAGCGGGGCGCCGCGCCATTGCCGCAGTTCGCGCCTTCATCGCCGAGCAGGGCTACCGTCCGACACTGGCAGACATCCGCAAATGCCGCCAAGACATATTGCGCCACGCCGACCACCGGGGCTGGATCGACGTCACCAGACCGAGAGATTTTTACAGCACGAGCGGATGCCGG
The DNA here is from genome assembly GCA_050725855.1 of Xanthobacteraceae bacterium. Classification (GTDB taxonomy): domain Bacteria; phylum Pseudomonadota; class Alphaproteobacteria; order Rhizobiales; family Xanthobacteraceae; genus BOG-931. The sequence continues at coordinate 1,362 of JBOHIU010000050.1, forward strand.
GATTTGCTGTTCAACGTGGTGGAGCACAGATTCACCATTCCACGCATCAAATCGTTCCTGGACCGGCAGGGGCTCACGTTTCTGGGCTTCGATTTGGAAAAACCCGTGCTGGAGAAGTTTCAGAGACAGTTTCCCGGCGAGGGCGCGCTGTTGGACCTCGATCTCTGGGACCGCTTTGAAGCCGAAAATCCGCAGACATTCAGGCAGATGTATCAATTCATGGTGCGAAGGGATTAGCGTTGCCCCGCAAACGTGGCGGTGCGGTCGGCTCCCGCCCGATGCGAGCCATGTCTGGCAGCCCGATACATTCCAAATCATGTTGCCAAATCCTCTTGCCAAATCATCTTGCCAGCCGCAGCACCTCGATTATTCTCGCGCTCTCACGGGAGAGAGGGAGAAGCCGCCATGAGGTTTCACGGTGCAGCAGCGCTTTGGCTTTCGACGATTGCTCTGGCGATGATCGGTCCGCAAACGATCGTCGCCGCCCGCGCCGCCGATCCGCTGGGAACCTGGTACACAGCCGGCCGGGAGAGCCAAGTCCGCATCACGACTTGCGGCGGCGCGGTCTGCGGATCGCTGGTGTGGCTGAAAGTGCCGAATGACCCAAAGACCGGCAGGGCGAAGACCGACAAGGATAATAGCGATGCCGCCAAGCGCAACCGCCCGCTAATGGGAGTCGAGATCGTCCTCGGCATGAAGCCGGACGGCACGCCCAATCAATGGAAGGGCGAGGTCTATAACCCGAAGGACGGCAATACTTACACGGGCTATTTCACGCTCACCGGTGCTGACACCGCCGCGCTGAAAGGTTGCGCCATGGGCTTCATCTGCAAGACGCAGACCTGGACCCGCGCTAAGTAGCGGCTCGACGCCGGCGTGGTCCTTTTCGTGGCGCGTTCCTCGCCGCAGTCGTCTCGTATTTCGTGGAGCTTCGCGAGGACATCGTTTCAGCCGAGAGCCATTTGCCGTCCGCAGCTTGCCGTGCAGCATTGCCACGCGCCGCCGTTTCGTTTGCAAAGGAATCGCGGTAAAGAAAAATGGCGTCGCAAACGTTGTCCGCGGCGCCAGATGCAAGTCTAGTCGTTGCGAGAACGTCGCCGACGCACTGAGGGCGTCGGCGAGGCCCGAGGATCAAGTCCCCTGGATTGTTGCCAGGGCGAGGCCGGACTAACCCGACCTTCATCTTCTCCGTCGTCCGCCGCGCGAGATTCCGTTTAGCGATCGAACGTGAAGCTTGAGCCTCCGTCCCGCCGACGCCCTCCGTCGTTCACCTGAGCCGGCGGATCTTGGCAGAGATTTCGGCAGGTCATCCTTGCAGAGATCGCCGATTCTACCGTGACACTAGCCGGCCCGTGTGACTCGATCCTCGACTTGATCGCGGCCGAAGACCGACAGCGGGGTCGACTACTTTTTCTTCCGACGCTTCGTCTTCTTCGCTGTCTTCTTCGCCGCTGCTTTCGTCTTTCGCTTCTTCGCCATTGCTGCCCTCCTAAGCTTGAGTGGATGGCGACATCGGTGCAGTGCAGTCGCGAATCGACATGCACTGTCATCCGATTACACCAGCGAAAAAAAAATAACAGTGTTTCCGCTTAATTTTGTGTATAGCCGCCGCTCCGGCGCGATGAAGTTCGAACGTTCAACGATCGTCGCGCGAACGTCTGCGCGAAAATATTTCGTTCAACTCGGATTGCCGCCAAAATTTCCACGCGCTCCAGAAGTGCCTATGAATTGCGCGTTTCTGCACTATCCAACAAGTCGATTTTGCAGCCGATCTGCGCCGCATGCAGCGCGTTCGCACGTGCTTGTGCGCGCCTGATAGCGCACTCCATCGTGCAATTCCCCGCGCAAAAAATTTTTTGCCGCAGACGCAGTTGCTGCCGTCTGGTGCGGCCTGTCACGGCGCAAAACGCGCGAATCGGTGCAAAGTGATTCGCCGCGCAGCGGTCGAAACGCGCGTGCGCGACGACAGCGCAGGAGCAGCACGCCACCTCATCGCGGCTTCGACATGCGCGAAATCCCGCAAGCGCGTTCGGATTGGAGGAAGTTTGCGCCGTGATTTTGCCCACGCGCCACGAAGGGCGACACCAACGCTCAGCCGAGCTTCTTCCGCAGAAGATCGTTGACCGCTTGCGGGTTCGCTTTGCCGTCGAACGCCTTCATCACCTGGCCGACAAACCAGCCGACGGCTTTCGGATTCTTCTTCGCGTCGGCGAGCTTGTCGGGATTCTTAGCGACGATGTCGTCGACGATCGCTTCAATCGCCGAAACGTCGGTGACCTGCCGCAGACCGCGCCGCTCGACGATCGCTCGCGGATCGCCGCCCTCGGTCCAGACGATTTCGAAAATGTCCTTGGCGATCTTGCCCGAGATTGTGCCCTGTACCATCAATTCGAGAATGATGCCCAGTTGCATCGCGGATACTGGCGCATCGGCGATGTCCTTGCCCTCGCGATTGAGCCGTCCGGCAAGCTCGTTGATCACCCAATTCGCCGCAAGCTTCGCATCGCGCTTGTTTTCGCCGCCTTCGACGACGCTTTCGAAAAACGCCGCCATTTCGCGCTCGGCGACAAGCACGCCGGCGTCATAATCGGTCAGCCCGTAATCGGCCTTGAAGCGCGCCTTCTTCTCGTCCGGCAGTTCAGGCAGGGTCTTTTGCAAATCGGCGACGAGCGTCGGCGATAATTCAAGCGGCAACAAATCCGGATCGGGAAAGTAGCGATAGTCGTGAGCTTCTTCCTTGCTCCGCATCGATCGCGTCTCGCCTTTCTCCGGATCGAATAGACGAGTCTCCTGCTCGATGGTGCCGCCATCCTCGATAACGCTGATCTGGCGCCAAGCCTCGTACTCGATCGCCTGGCCGATGAAACGGATCGAGTTGAGATTTTTGATTTCGCAGCGGGTGCCAAGACCGGCGCCGGGCCGGCGCACCGAAATGTTCACGTCGGCGCGTAGATGACCCTTTTCCATATCGCCGTCGCAAGTACCGAGATAACGGAGAACGGTGCGCAGCTTGCTCAAGAACGCCTTGGCTTGCTCGGCGGATCGCAGATCGGGCCTGGTGACGATCTCCATCAGAGCGATCCCGGAGCGATTGAGGTCGACGAGCGACATCGAAGGGGACTGCTCATGCAGCGATTTTCCGGCGTCCTGCTCGAGATGCAGCCGCTCGATGCCGATGCGCACCGTCTCGCCGCCCGGCATATCGACGACAATTTCGCCTTCACCGACGATCGGCGACTTATATTGGCTGATCTGATAGCCCTGCGGCAGATCTGGATAGAAATAGTTCTTCCGGTCGAATACCGAACGAGGATTGATCCGCGCCTTGAGGCCCAATCCGGTGCGCACGGCCTGGCGTACGCACTCTTCGTTGATGACCGGCAGCATCCCCGGCATGGCGGCATCGACCAGCGAGACGTGCGCATTCGGGCCGCCGCCAAAGCCTGTCGCAGCGCCAGAGAACAGCTTCGCCTCCGAGGTCACCTGGGCATGGACCTCCATGCCGACGACCACTTCCCAGTCGCCGGTCGCGCCCTTGACCAGGTTTGAGGTTCCTGCCGCTGCGTCCATGCCATCACGCCGCCTGCGTTCGGGCAGGAGTTAACGCGCAGCCGTCGCGGCGGCAACCCCGCTACCGGGTGTCCCCGCGAATAGAGTCCGGAATTATTCGCAGCAGTGGGAGCAGACCGGCAACGGGCAAAGGCAAAGCCGCGTGCTATCCTTGCCGAAAAGAGAGAGTATCAGGCGCCGGCCAAGGATGTTGGATTGACCACACAATGAAAGCCACACCAACCTGGAGCGCCAGACATGGACGCCGTCGCTGAAGATGAAGGGCGTACGCCCGCCCTGACTAAATCACGGGCGCGCATTGGGCTTATTATTCCTTCGGTCAACCGCATGACCGAGCCGCAATTCAATCATTATGCTCCGGCGGAACTCGGCGTGCATGTGGCGCGCGGCCGTGTCGCCGGCGAGCCCCAGCGCACCGTTGCCGAACTGACCGACGAAATCGCGCATGCCGCCGGCACGCTTGCCGACGCGCACCCCGACCTCATCGTCTTTCACTGCACCCATACTTCGATGAAGGAAGGGGCGAACGGCGAGGCACGCATCATCAGCCTCATCGAAAAGACGACCGGAATCGGCGCGCTGTCGACCTCCAGCTTGGTGAACGAAGCCTTGCGTGCGCTCGACTTGCGCACGCTCGTGCTGCTCAGCCCGTATCAATCGAATGCGAGCATTATCGCCTATCTCGCTGCCGCTGGTTTCACGGTGGTCAGCGACGTCGCGCTCAAATGCGCGACGGCGGCGGAATTCGAAAAGATCACGCCGCAGCACTGGGCCGAACTCGCCAAGGAAGCCGACCGGCCCGAGGCCGACGGCATTTTCCTAAGCTGCACCAACACCACGCAGATGGAGGCGGTCGAAGCCATCGAGCGGGAACTGGGCAAACCGGTCGTCAATAGCAACCAGGCGGTGCTTTGGGGCTGCCTCAAGCGACTTAAGGGCAAACTCGGCGACAGATTTGCCATTCCGCCGCATCTCGGGCGACTCATGAGCGACCTCGAGGCGTGACGGTTCAGGTCCTAACCGCGCCACCGGCGCTTCCGCTCGGCTAAGCTGGGGCGTGCAGGCGCCGCGCCGCCTGCTCGCAGATTTGACGCCGTTCTTCCAGCAAGCGGGCGGCCGCGCCACGTACCGTCTCGACAATTTCCTTGGGTGCCGTGGCGGGCGAGCCGGCGGCAAATGGAGGCGCGGGACTATATTCGAGCTGCAGCTGAATTTGCTTGGCGATTGTTTCTCCGCGCATCATCGCTGCAAGCTGAAGAGCGAAATCCATGCCCGACGTGCAACCGCCGCCGGTTACAGTATTGCCGTCGACAACGACGCGTTCGTTCACCGCGATGGCGCCAAACAGCGGTAATAGCGGCATGCTGAGCCAATGGGTCGTCGCACGGCGGCCGTCGAGCAATCCTGCGGCACCTAGCACCAGCGAGCCGGTGCAGACGGAAGTTACGTATCTCGCCTCTCTGGCCTGGCGGCGCAAAAATGCAAGCATCGCCTCATCTTCCAAGAGTTGCGCGATCCCGGGGCCGCCGGGAACGACCACCACATCGAGTTTCGGGCAGTTCTCGACGCTGATCGTCGGAACGATGACGAGACCGCGCTCGGTGCACACCGGATCGAGGCTCTTGGCGACCACATGCACTATCGTTTCCGGCAGCCGGGCGAACACCTCGTAGGGCTCGGCAAAATCGATCTGCGTCATTCCGGCAAACAGCAACAAACCCATCTGGCACCGCAGGGAATTAACCGACATGAGCGTTCTCCATCGCTTCATCGACGTCGTCGCTCACATTTGCCGTGACAGATCGATGGCAGCAATGTCATTATACCTGTGATTTTCCGCCAAATCCCGATAGGTTTTCAGCAATGCGGCAAGCCAGGCTCAAAGAGCGCCTCATTGTCCTGCTCGCATTTGAGGGCGTGCAGCTTCTCGACGTGGCCGGGCCGCTGCAGACCTTCGCCAGCGCCAATGAGATGATTAAGGAGGGGGAGCGCTATCACATTGTCGTACTCTCACGCCACGGCGGTCCAGTCTGTAGCTCCGCAGGCCTGCCGCTGCTGACCGAGCCGATACGCCGCGCCCCCGGCAAAGCGCGCATCGATACGCTGATCATACCCGGCGGTCCCGGAGTTCATGAGGCCCTGAAGGACGGGTGGACAATCGATTGGGTCACGGACCAATTTTCCAGCGTGCGTCGCATCGCCTCGGTGTGTACGGGTGCGTTCCTGCTGGCTGAAACTGGCCTGCTGAACGGACGGCGCGCCACAACTCATTGGAAGTCGTGCGGCCGGCTGCAGGAACGCCATCCCGGCATTCATGTGGAGCGTGATCCGATCTACGTGCGCGAAGGCCGCATTTGGACGTCGGCCGGCGTAACCGCCGGGATTGATCTCAGCCTCGCGCTGGTCGGGGAGGATTTCGGGCGCAAGATTGCGATGCAGGTGGCGAGGCATCTGGTCGTTTTTCTCAATCGGCCGGGCGGTCAGTCGCAGTTTTCCGCTCCGCTTAAAGCGCAGACTGCCGCGGCGGATGGCAACGCCCCTAACCATTTCGCGCCGCTTCACGGCTGGATCGCCGAGCATTTGACCGATGATTTGCGGGTCGAGCGGCTCGCCGAACAGGCCGGCATGAGCCCACGCACATTTGCGCGGGTGTACGTGGCAAAAATGCGCATCACACCGGCGCGAATGGTAGAGAAGATCCGTGTCGAGGCGGTGCGGCGCGCGCTTGAAGAAACCGACATGCCGCTCAAACGCATCGCGACAGACTGCGGGTTCGGCAAGGAGGAACGGCTGCGCCGCGCCTTCGCGCGGCAGGACGGAACGACTCCGGCGGAATACCGCGCGAGGTT
>JBOHIU010000051.1:0-4954 GCA_050725855.1 Xanthobacteraceae bacterium
CGCGAGGCTCATTACACCTACAAGGGCGATAAAGGCTACATGCCGATGGTCGGGCATCTCCTCGGCCTCGTCGCCGGCTACGATTTCCAAGACGTTCCGATTGATCGTCATGCGACGTTTGCGCCAACAGGATTTGTTCGAGGACAAATCGCCTTATCACTATCACGCCATCGCCAGCAATCGGGCGAACGAAGACGCGGCGGCGACGATGGAATGGTATTCCAAGCGCGGCGACGCCAGCGAGAACCGCATCAAGGATTTGAAGATCGGCTTCGGCCTCGACTACATGCCGTGCGGATCGGTTCACGCCAACGCCGTGTTCTTTGCAATCGGCGTCCTGGCTTACAATATGTATCTTGGCTTTCGCCGCCGTGCGCTTGGCAGCGGCTGGGAGCGTTCGCTAGTGCAGGGCGTGGCGGTTGTTTCAGACGGCGGGCAAGATCGTCCGCCATGGCCGGCAGCTGGTCTTGAAGATCAGTGCTGCGATGATCGCTGTGTTCACGGCGATCCGCGAGCGTTGCACCCACATCATCCAGGAAGGAGGCGCCATTCCCGAAACGTCCTGACCCCCGCGGCCTGACATTTTCGCTTTCCGTGCGCCGAACAGCAGACCGCCGATGGCGGAACCGCGTCCAAAGCAGCACGACATCGCCCGGCACGCCGGCTGAAATCGTCTCCCCAGGCGTCCCAGCCGCGCAAGTCGACCGCCGGGCAGTAGGAACTGAAAAGCCACCTTCAGCCCACCGGATTCGTATCATTCAAATTTCCATCGCGGATCTTGGGTAAGATTAAGTGGGCACGCCGCAACACGTATATATGCTATCTTGTAACGCCTTTTCTCCGGAACCGATTGCCATGACCAGGAAACTCGTCCGCAACCATTCGCATTGGGGCGCCTTTCTCGCCGAGGTCGAGGACGGACGCGTTGTCGGTGTGCGTCCCTTTGAGCGCGATCCCGATCCCTCTGCGCTGATCGAGGCAATCCCGGCTTCGGTCCACTCGCAGACCCGGATCGCGCAGCCTTTCGTACGCGAAGGCTGGCTCAACAATGACCCGGGTAGTGGCGAAGGGCGCGGCCGCGAGCCGTTCGTGCCGATCTCGTGGGAGCGAGCACTCGACCTCGTCGCCGGCGAGTTGTCCCGGGTCAAATGCGATTACGGCCATGCCGCGATCATGGCCGGTTCGCAAGGCTGGGGTTCCGCCGGTATTTTTCACGAGGCGCGCGGGCAATTGCGCCGCTTCATGGCGCTGTTCGGCGGCTTCATCGACCAAGCCTCGAATTACAGTTTCGGCACCGCGCTCGTCTTTCTGCCTCACATTCTCGGCAGCGCGCAGTCGGTGACCGGGCCTTTGACTTCGTGGTCGTCGATCGCGCGTCACGGCAGACTGATGGTGCTGTTCGGCGGCGCCAATACCAAAAATATGCAAGTAGCGAAGGGCGGGTGCGGCGCACACTCGACCTCGTCGTGTCTCGCCGCCCTCGCCCGCGCCGGTGTCCGCGTCGTCAATGTCAGCCCGATCCGCGAGGATGGACCGGCGATGGTCGTCCCGGAGTGGATCGCGATCCGGCCTGGCACCGACACGGCGATGCTGCTGGCGCTGAGCCATACGCTGATCGCCGAGGGCCTGCACGATCGCGAATTCCTCGACCGCTACTGCAGCGGGTTCGATCGAGTGCGAGCCTACATCACGGGCGAGAGCGACGGTCGGCCCAAGGATGCCGCCTGGGCGGAGTCGATCACAGGCATTGACGCCCGAACCATCCGCGCGCTGGCGCGCGACATGGCGCGCATGCGCACCATGATCGGCGCCTCGTGGTCCTTGCAGCGCGCGGATCACGGCGAGCAGCCCTATTGGGCGGTGATCCTACTGGCGGCGTGCCTCGGCCAGATCGGCCTTCCCGGCGGTGGTTTCGGTTTCGGCTACGGCTCGGCGATGGGTATCGCCGAACCGCCGTCGGCGTTTCGAACGCCGGGGATGGAAGTCGCCGGCAATCCGCTCAACCGCGCCATCCCGGCGGCTCGCATTGCGCAATGCCTCCTGCATCCGGGCGAACTTTACGACTTCAACGGACGCCGCAGCGCGTATCCGGATATCAAGCTGGTCTATTGGGCCGGAGGCAACCCGTTTCACCACCATCAGGACACCAATCAGTTGCGCTCGGCCTTCCGCCGGCCGCAGACCGTTATTGTGCATGACCCATGGTGGACGGCGACGGCGCGTCATGCCGACATCGTGCTGCCGGCGACGACGACGCTCGAGCGCAACGATATCGGTTGCGCGCCGCGCGACTGTTTTGTCATCGCCATGCAGAAGGCGATCGAGCCGGTGGCAGGGGCGCGCAACGACTACGACATCTTCACCGCACTGGCGCGGCGCCTCGGCATTAAAAGCGAATTCACGCAAGACCGCGACGAGAGCGGATGGCTCCGGCACCTCTACGATTCGTGGCGAGCCGGCGTGCGCACCAATCAGGCGGCGATTCCCGATTTCGAGACTTTCTGGAGCGAGGGATTTTTGGAAATTCCACGCAGCGCCGACGAATACGTGATGTTCGAGAAATTTCGTGCCGATCCCCTCGCCAACAAGCTCACGACCCCGTCCGGCCGCATCGAGCTGTTTTCACGAAAAATCGCCGGCTTCGATTATGACAATTGTCCGCCGCATGCGACCTGGATCGAGCCGTCGGAGTGGGTGGGCGGTACGGCCGCGCAAAGCTATCCGCTGCATCTCGTTTCCAGCCAGCCGCGCCATAAGCTGCACAGCCAAATGGATGCCGGTCCGGTCAGCGCGCGCGGCAAGATCGCGGGCCGCGAAGCGGTTGCGATAAATCCGGACGACGCGCGGCGGCGCGGCATCAAGGACGGCGATATCGTGCGGATCCGTAACGCCCGCGGCGCCTGCCTTGCCGGAGCGGTCATCAGCGATGCGATGTCGCCCGGCGTCGCCAAGCTGTCATGCGGCGCCTGGTACGATCCGGTGAGCGGGGACGATAGTGCGCTGTGCGCCCACGGCAACGCCAATGTGCTCACCCACGACCGCGGCACCTCGAAGCTCAGCCAGGGGCCGTCGACCGGCACCAACATGGTCGAAATCGAGTGCTGGAGCGGGCCGTTGCCGCCGGTTCAAGCGTTTGTGCCCCCGGACGTTGTTGGGGCAGCGAGCTAAATTTTAGTGGGGTGGATTTGACGTTCGCCACCTACGCCTCGACAGCGTGACTTCCAGCGCCAGTAAACCCGAAAGCCGGCGCGCGATGCGCTGCGAAAAAACTCAGCAAGTTGAAACCTGCCGCAAAAGAGGCAAGTCCGACGATTGCTACCAGCCACCCGCCGCGCGTCAGGGCGCGCGAAAAAAAGCGGTTTCGCCGTTGTCCCGTCATCCCTGGTCTCGTCATCCGTGTTGTTGGCAGACTACCATATCGGCAGTTGTTTTGCAGTTGATCCTCGGTAAACAGATTCTTAATATAAGAACTCGTTGCCTTACCACCGCCGACGTGAATCCCTCCGGTAGTCTCTTCATTGGTGCGCGTGGGTAGCTGCCGCGGCGCTGCCGTATTCCTCCGACAACAGTTTCTCGTCATATGAAAAATTTGCGCCGATTCCACGAGTCATAGCCATGACAAGCGTTTGATCAGTCATGTCCGTACAGTAGTTGCGGTGGTGGCGCTAGTGTGGCATGGGCGCAAGGCAGTTCGCACAAGAGGGAAGCGTTCAATGTCAAAGCCCGTCATAGCGGCGGTCGCCGCACTAGCTGTTTCTGTCGGGCTGGGCATGAGCCAACCAGCACTCGCGGCAAAGACCATCAAGATTGGCCTCATTCTGCCCTACACGAGTGTTAATGCCGAATTTGCCCAGCAAATAGACCGCGGCATCGAACTGTATCTCAAGCTCCATGCCACTGAGATCAAGCCCTATAAGATCGAGCTCATCAGGCGCGACGCGAAAAATGCGGACGGCGCTGACGCGAAGGCGGCGGCGCAAGAGTTGCTCACACAGGACAAGGTCGATGCGCTTATCGGCTGGCTCTATTCTCCGAACGCGATCGCTACGGCTCCCCTGCTAAACGCCGCTAATAAGCTGGGCATCATCGTGAATGCCGGCACCGCTTGGATCACCCAGCTTTCCCCGGACTTCGTGCGCACAGGGTTCACCATGTGGTCCTCCGGCTACACGATGGGCGTGGCAGCGGCAAAGCAACTGCACGCAAAGACCGCGGTCGTCGCCTATACCGATTATCCCCCCGGCAAAGACAATGTGGACGCTTTCAAGGCCGGCTTTGAGGCCAATGGCGGCAAAGTGATCGACTCCATCCCCACTGGCGGCCCCGACAAGGTCCCTGACTTCACACCATTCTTCCAACACGCGGAGAACGAGCACCCCGACGTGCTATTTCAGTTCGCTTCCGGCCCAATTGCCGTGGCAGCGGTGAAGACTTACCAGGCGCTCGGCATGCGTGCCGCGGGCATCAAGCTGATCGGACCGGGCGACCTTGTTCAAGAAATCTATTTGAAGCAGATGGGCGACGCTGCGATCGGCCTGATTACCATGATTCATTATAATGCCGAACTGGACAATCCGCAGAACAAGCGCTTCGTTGCGGCTTGGAAGGAGGCCTACGGACCCAATAGCCTGCCCGACTTCAGCGCCATCGGCGGTTGGGACGGCGCTGCCGCCCTCGTCCACGCGATCACTGAGACCAAGGGTAACCTCGACAATGGCAAGGCTGCGGTGAAGACGCTGCTTGGCTGGAAATACGACAGTCCGCAAGGCCCGATCGAGATCGATCCGAGCACCGGGGATATCATCATGAACGAATATCTGGATGAGGTGTACAAGGACAAGGATGGCAAGCTTCGCGAGCGCGTGCTAGCGACCTACCCGCGGGTCAAGGACGAATGCAAAGTTCTCGGCTTCGGTCGCTGCGGCAAACTGCCGAGAAGGTGAACAGCAAATGC
>JBOHIU010000052.1:0-6403 GCA_050725855.1 Xanthobacteraceae bacterium
GGGATGGCACATCGAAACCGCGGTCCATGTCATTCGCATGATCTCCGGCGGCGTGTTTGACCGCTTTCCCCGCCTGCAGATCGTCATCGGTCACATGTGCGAGGGGCTGCCATTCATGTTTCAGCGCTTCGACATCATGCCGCCGGCGGTGACCAAGCTGGAACGGTCATACAAGGACTATCTGCGCGAGAACGTGCATTACACGTTTTCGGGCTTCAATTTTCCGCCGGCCTTCCTCGATCTTTTCCTTGAACTCGGCGGGGTCGACCGCATCATGTTCTCCGCCGACCATCCCTATCAGTCGATGCCGGCCGCGCGCGCGTTCCTGGAGCAAATTCCCGTCTCAGCCGCCGACAAGGAGCGCATTGCCCACGGCAATGCGGAGAAGCTGTTTAAGCTGTAGGCCATACTGTGCGGCTACCGGCAGAACCGGCGGCCGTGATGCACCCAGCAATGGTGGTGATAATAAAGATGCGAGGCCATGATCCCGGAGATCATGGACATGATGCCGAACGCCATGGCGGCACCGTAGTCGGGCTCATAATAGTAGCCGTACGGAGAGTAGCCGTAGCCGCCGTAGTAATACCCCCGCCCGTAACCGCGATAGAACCTGCGGCCGCCGGCGAAGTGCCTGCCGGGACCGCCGAAATGCCGGCCGCCACCGATGAAATGACCGGCAAAGTGGCCGTGCCCACCGTGGCCGGCGTGACCACCGCGGCCGCCATGCCCGGCGGCAAAGGCGTCTCCCGGCGTCGTCATCGCGAGCGCAGCGATGGCCGCAAGGGCAATGATGAATCGTCGCAGCATGGCCCGTCTCCCCCGTTTGATCCGCCGCCATGCTACTACGCTCCATGCCCACGCGGCACTGGAAATAACGGACACTCTGACGCGCCTCGCGCGCAGCGGAAATGCTTTGTTTGACGCCGCCACCCGGAGGCCGCCATGAACGATCCAGATTCGGCCGTTCCCGTTCTCCTCGACATCGACGGCCGCGGCGTGGCGCGCGTGACCCTCAATCGCCCGGCGCGCAATAACGCCTATGACGGCACGCTGATTGCGGCGTTGCTGGCGGCGCTCGACACGCTCGAGAAAACCGACGGCCTTCGCGCGGTGGTTATCAGCGGCCGCGGCCGACATTTTCAGGCCGGCGCCGATCTGAAATGGATCGACGCCATACGCAAGGCTTCGCGCGAGGACAATATCGCGGCGTCGCGCGCCACAGCGCGGGCGGTGTGGCGGCTCAATGCCGCGGCCGTGCCAACGATCGCGCTGGTGCAGGGCGCCTGTTTCGGCGGCGGCACCGGGCTTCTCGCCGCCTGCGACGTGGCGATCGCGGCCGAGGACGCCGTGTTTTCCATCGCCGAGGTGCGCTGGGGACTGACCGCGGCGATCATCATCCCGCAGCTCAACGATGCCATCGGGGTGCGCCAAGTGCGCCGCTATGCGCTCACCGGCGAGCGCTTTGACGCCGCGGAGGCGCGCCGCATCGGCCTCGTGCATGAGATCGTGCCGGCGGCCGAACTCGAAGCGGCCGGCGCGCGCATCGTCGCTGCGATCCTGCAGAACGGCCCCGACGCGATTGCGCAGACCAAGGCGCTGACGCTGCAATCGGCCTGGGCGCAGCTCGACGATGCCGCGTTCGAGCGTCTGGTCGAGAGCCACGCCGCCAAGCGGCAGTCACCCGAAGCCGCCGAAGGCCTTGCGTCGTTCGCCGGGAAGCGTGCGGCGAAGTGGTGATATGCCCTCGCCCCGCGCAGCGGGCGAGGGCAAGAAAGCGCCGCGCGCATTATCAGCGCATGATTCAGGCAACGCTCTACTTCAACTGGTCGGCGATCTTGGCGAGCCCGGCCTTGGCGCAGGCTTCGTCATGCTCGCCGCCGGGCGCGCCGCCGACGCCGATGGCGGCGATCGCCTCGTTGCCGACCTTGATGCGGAAGGCTCCCGGCTGCAGGGCGATATGCGCGAACTTGGCGATGCCGCCGGCCGGCGGATTGGGGCCGATGCGCGCCGCGATGGCGCCGCTCGAATCCAGATTGCTCGTGGCGCCGAGCATGATCACCGTGTAGGCCTTGTCGTAGGAGCTTTTGACCGCGACGATGCCGGCGCCGTCGCCGCGCAGCATCGCCTGCACCGCGCCGTCCGGATCGATGATCGTGGCGGTGACGTGATAGCCCTGTTTGGCGCAGGCGGCGACCGCCGCGGTCACCGCGTCGGCGGCAAGCGCCGCCGACAGCCGATGCGTGGTGAGCACGCCCTGCGCCTGGCTTGGCGCGGCGAACCCCGTCGCAAGCGCGAGCGCGCCGATCAGCGTAACGGCAAGTTTTGATGTCATGACCAGTCCTCCCTCAATGCGCGGCCATTCTAGGCAACGCCGCGCCATTTGCCAGTCGGTCCGACGGCGGGGGCGAGGTGAAGAAATTGTAGGCGGGTTAGCCGCAGGCGTAACCCGCCGTGCCGCTACGAAGCAAACGGCGGATTACGCTGCGCTAATCCGCCCTCCGGGCTGCATCGCGACCAGTGATACGGTTGAAGCAGTCGATACTGAAATCCGCGACGCGATTCGTTTCCACATCGACGGACTCAAGTCCGACGGCTTGCCGGTTCCCGCGCCGGCCAGCATTGCGGGTCATGTCGAGGCCTGATTCGCTGTGTCGTCATGGCCGGACTTGTTCCGGCCGTCATCGCCTTCTTGCGCAAGCCAAAGACGTGGATGCCCGCGACAAGCGCGGGCATGACGGCTACAATGATGTCTGCGCCAAGCAGAGATTGTAGGATGCGGCAAAGACGCGAAAGCGTCGTGCCCGCGCGGCTAATCGCCGGGATTCGAATATGGCACCGAAAGCATTCGTTTCTTCCTGCTGGAGTTCTCTGGCTCACGAGCAGTGGGTGATCGCCCTCGCGACGCAACTTCGTGAGAATGGCGTTGATGTCATTTTGGACAAATGGGATTTGAAAGAAGGCCATGATGCAGTTGTCTTTATGGAAAGAATGGTGACCGATCCAGAGATAAGGAAAGTTGTTGTTGTTCTCGATAGACTTTACGCGGAAAAGGCTGACGGCCGCAAAGGCGGAGTGGGGACTGAGACACAAATCATCTCGGCGGAGGTGTATAAGAAGGCAGATCAAGACAAGTTCGTGGGAGTAATCGCGGAGAAAGGGACCGACGGAACGCCGTTTCTGCCGACGTACTACAAATCGCGCATTTATATTGATCTGAGTGATTCCGATTCTTACGCCAATAATTTTGATCAGTTGCTGCGCTGGATATTCGACGAGCCGTTACATCGGAAGCCAGACTTGGGGCGGCAGCCTGAGTTTTTGAAGGAAGACGCCATTACCTTTGGCACGCAGTCGAGAGCGCGGCGTGCGGTCGAACTATTGCGTGTAAGCGCGCAAGGTGCTCAGGGAGCTGTGGACGACTATTTGTCAACATTCGCGGATGGCATGGAGAAGTTTCGAATCTCTAGATTTGCTGATAGAAACGCGCCAGACGATGAAATCGTTGCAAGCATCGACGCATTCTTGCCTTATCGAAACGAATTTATCGAGATAGTTAGCACTTTGGGTCGCTGCTGGCCATTCGACGGAACGCCGAGCCTGCAAAAGTTTTTAGAAAATGCGGCAATTTACATGTTCGGGCCGCCATCGGTATCGAATTGGTCGGAATGGGAGTTCGACAATTTCCGTTTCGTTGCCCACGAGTTGTTCCTTTATACGATAGCTCTGCTGATTAAGGCGGAGCGGTTTGGAGCCGTTTCCGGGCTCGTCAACGCGGGCTATTATTTGGGCGAAGCCGCTGAAGACCGGAGACAGCCTATCGAAGATTTCTGCATCTTTCGTCACCATCTGCGCTCTCTGGAGCACAGGAATCAGAGACTTAAACTCCGCCGGCTTTCATTGCACGCGGATATGCCAGAAAAGCGATCACACTCGTCCGGGCTCGCCTTTCGGTTTCTGATGCAATCGGATTTTTTGCTGTATTTGCGAAGTTGTGTGACCGCAGCCGCCTCTCAAACTCAGCTATGGTGGCCTGAGACCCTTGTTTATGCTGCCTTTCGACATCGCGGACCATTTGAAATATTCGCGCGTGCGCAATCGGCTACCTACTTTGAGCGAATAAGAGGAATGCTGGGCGTTAAATCGATCGACGACTTGAGGGAAGTTGTATCCAAACTTGGTGCAGACGCCAGTTCTCGTCTTTATATCCCTGGATGGGAGTTTGATTCTATCAATCCAGCGGAGCTTGCAAACCTCGATAAGCTCGTGACTAAGTCTTAGTTGCAGAGAGACGCAAAGCGAGAGTTCCCCCATGAACGCCCCACTCACCACCCACCCGACGCCCCCGTACAAGCACACGCCTCTCTTCCCCCTCGGCCATGACACCACGCCGTACCGCAAGATCGCCGACGGCGTGCGCGTCGAACGCGTCATGGGCGAGGACGTGCTGGCGGTGCCGCGCGAGGCATTGCGGGCGCTGGCGGAGGCGGCGTTCACCGACATCAATCACCTGTTGCGCCCCGCGCATCTGGAGAGCCTCAAGCGCATCGTCGAGGACCGGGAGGCGTCGGATAACGACAAGTTCGTCGCCTACGATTTCTTGAAGAACGCCAATATCGCGGCCGGCGGCGTGCTGCCGATGTGCCAGGACACCGGCACCGCGATCATCATGGGCAAGAAGGGGCGGCTCATCTGGACCGACGGCGACGACGAGGGCGCGCTCGCCGAAGGCGCGCGCGACGCGTATCTGCGCCGCAACCTGCGCTATTCGCAGCTCGCGCCGCTGTCGATGTTCGAGGAAAAAAATACCCGCAGCAACATGCCGGCGCAGGTCGAGATATACGCGGAAGCGCATGATCCCGATCATGCCGATGCCGACGCGCTCTACAAGTTCCTGTTCATCGCCAAGGGCGGCGGCTCGGCCAACAAGTCTTTTCTGTTCCAGGCGACGCCGTCGATCCTCACCCGCGACCGTCTGCTGGCGTTCCTGAAAGAGAAGGTGCTTACGCTCGGCACCGCGGCGTGCCCGCCGTACCATCTGGCTATCGTCATCGGCGGCACCTCGGCCGAGCTGACGATGAAGACCGTCAAGCTCGCCTCCTGCAAATATTACGACACGCTGCCCGACCATGGCTCCGAGGACGGCCACGCCTTCCGCGACCGCGAGATGGAGCAGGAAATCCAGAAGATGACGCAGTCGCTCGGCGTCGGCGCGCAGTTCGGCGGCAAGTATTTCTGCCACGACGTGCGCGTCATCCGGCTGCCGCGCCACGGCGCTTCGCTGCCGATCGGGCTCGGCGTGTCGTGCTCGGCCGACCGCCAGGCGCTGGGCAAGATCACGCGCGACGGCGTGTTCCTGGAGGAGCTTGAGCACAATCCGGCGAAATACCTGCCCGAGGTCGACGAGAAAAAACTCGGCGGCGAGGTGCAAAAAATCGACCTCAACAAGCCGATGCCGGAAATTCTGGCGCAGCTCACCAGATATCCGATCAAGACACGGCTGTCGCTCTCAGGCCCGATGATCGTGGCGCGCGATCTGGCCCACGCCAAGCTGCGCGAGCGACTCGAGCGCGGCGAGGGTTTGCCGGATTATTTAAAAAATCATCCGGTCTATTACGCCGGCCCGGCGAAAACGCCGGAGGGTTATGCCTCGGGCGCGTTCGGCCCGACCACGGCCGGCCGCATGGATTCATTCGTCGCCGATTTCCAGGCCGCCGGCGGCTCCATGGTGATGCTGGCGAAGGGCAATCGTTCGCCGGCGGTGCGCGAGGCCTGCCACAGATACGGCGGTTTTTATCTCGCCTCGATCGGAGGCGCGGCGGCCAACCTCGCCGAGCACTGCATCAAGAAGGTCGAGACGGTCGAATATCCCGAACTCGGCATGGAGGCGATCTGGCGCATCGAGGTGGTCGATTTCCCCGCCTTCATCGTCATCGACGACAAGGGCAACGACTTCTTCAAGGAATTGAATTTGGGGTAGTCATCCTCCCCCCGCTGCGCTTCGCTGCGCGGGGGCGGATAACGATGGACCGCTCCATGCAACAAAACTCTACCACCCGCGGTCCTTTGGTCTGGCGCGATCTCGATCAGAAGGCGCTCGATGACGCCTACGATCAGGACGTCTATGCGCCGAACCGGCCGCTGATCGTGGCGCGGCGCATCGCCGCCAGCCAGCGCGCACGGCAAATCCTCGGGCCGCCGCAGCGCATCGCCTACGGGCCGACCGAGTACGAGCGGTTGGATATTTTTCGCGCCCACTCGGCGAATGGCGCACGTGCGCCGATCAATCTCTTCGTCCACGGCGGCGCCTGGCGGCGCAACAAGGGACCCGAGTATCACCTGCAGGCCGAGCCGCTGGTGCGCGCCGGTGCGCATTGTCTCATCGCCGATTTCATCAATGTCGAGC
>JBOHIU010000053.1:0-12200 GCA_050725855.1 Xanthobacteraceae bacterium
GGTAGGTTTCCGGACGGTACGCGGTCGGAATGAAAGGCCGCACCCAGTTGTCGACCCAGGTGACGAACCACCAGACGAGCCACAGCGTGACCGCCACCGGTCCGGCCACGATCAGTCCGGTCAAGAAGTAATTGCGGACGCGGCTGACAATCCCGGATGTCGGCCGTGCGGCTCCCGGCGGTATCCTGGTCTGATTGCTCGCGTCTGTCATGGTCGAATGATCAGCAGAACCTAGTGTCCCGATTCCGAAGTTCGCATCATTGCGCGGTCTTCTCGATTGCGAACTTCGGAATCGAAGGACACTAGCAAGTTATTGAGCTAGTGTGGCTTTGGTTCAGACGTCCGCACAACGAGCCCGCCGTAAGACTGATGCGGACGTCTGAACCGCCACACTGGTGGTCCGATTCCAACATTCGCATGCCATTTCGGCCCTCTCTCATGCGAACGTTAGAATCAAAGGACCACTAGCAAGGCCGCCAGTAAGATGGGGACTTCTGAACCGCCACACTAGCACAAAACCATGCTGGCCGGCGTTCACTCCACGGTCACCGATTTGGCGAGGTTGCGCGGCTGATCGACGTCGGTGCCGAGATTGACCGCGGTGTGGTAGGCGATCAATTGCACCGGCACGGCGTAAACCAAGGGCGAAACGGTCGCCAGCACGGTGGGGAGCGTCAGGATCGCCAGCGGCTCGTCGGCAGCGGCCGCCGCGCCTTTTGCATCCGTTACCAGGATGAGCTTGCCGCCGCGCGCGGCGACTTCCTGCATGTTGGACACTGTCTTGTCGAAAACTCTATCGTATGGGGCGATGACGATGACCGGCGTGGTTTCGTCGACCAGTGCGATGGGCCCATGCTTAAGCTCGCCCGCCGCGTAGCCCTCGGCGTGGATGTAGGAGATTTCCTTGAGCTTCAACGCGCCTTCGAGCGCGATCGGGAAACTGGTGCCGCGGCCGAGATAGAGCACGTCGCGCGATTTGGCGAGGTCGCGGGCAAGCTGCTCGATCTGCGGTTCGATCGACAGCGCCTCCGCCATGTGGCGCGGCACTTCAATGAGGGCATGGACAAGCCGCTGCTCGTCGGTCGGCGTCAGCACGCCGCGCGCGCGTCCGGCGGCGACAGCGAGCGCCGCCAACGCCGCCAATTGACAGGTGAAGGCCTTGGTGGATGCAACGCCGATTTCCGGACCGGCAAGCGTCGGCATAATGACATCGCTCTCGCGGGCGATGGTCGAGGTCTGCACATTGACCACCGAGAGCGCGTGCTGCTTGTGCTCGCGCGCATAGCGCAGCGACGCCAGCGTGTCCGCGGTCTCGCCGGATTGCGAAACGAAGATGGCGAGATTGCCTGGCTGCAGCGGCGCATCGCGGTAGCGGAATTCGGACGCGATATCGACTTCCACCGGCAGGTGCGCGAAACGCTCGAACCAGTATTTCGCGACCATTCCCGCATAATAGGCCGTGCCGCAAGCGGCGATCGAAATCCGATCAAGCTTCTTGAAATCGAATGGCAGGTTCATCGGCAGCGCGACCCGCTCCGCCGCCATGTCGAGATAATTCGCCAGCGTGTGGCCAACGACTTCCGGCTGCTCGTGAATCTCCTTGGCCATGAAATGCCGGTGATTGCCCTTGTCGATCAGCATCACCGAAGCCTGCGATTTGAGCACATCACGCTGCACGATGGCGCCGCTGGCGTCGTGCACCTCGGCCCCCTCGCGGCTGACGACCACCCAATCGCCCTCCTCCAGATAGCTCACCATGTCGGTGAACGGCGCCAGCGCGATCGCATCGGAGCCGACGAACATAGCGTCGCTGCCGAAGCCGACGGCGAGCGGCGAGCCCTTACGCGCTCCGATCAGGAGATCTTCTTCGCCGGCGAACAGAAACGCGAGCGCGAATGCGCCGCGCAGCCGCGGCAGCGATCGTTTGACGGCCTCCACCGGCGACGCGCCGCGTTTTATTTCCTCAGTGACGAGATGCGCTACCACTTCGGAGTCGGTCTCGGTCGAGAAATTGGCGCCGTTTGCCTCCAGTTCGCGGCGGAGCTCGGCAAAATTCTCGATGATGCCGTTGTGTACGACCGCGAGTTTCTCCGTGGCGTGCGGATGCGCATTGTTCTCGGTTGGCCGGCCATGGGTCGCCCAGCGCGTATGGCCGATCCCGATTGTTCCGGTCAGCGGTTCCTGCGCCAGCCTGGCTTCGAGATTTTTCAGCTTCCCTTCGGCACGGCGGCGGGTCAGTACGCCGCGCTCGAGGGTTGCCACCCCCGCCGAGTCGTAACCGCGGTATTCGAGTCGCTTGAGCGCGTCGATCAGCTGCGGCGCTGCCGGCTCATTGCCCACAATTCCGATAATGCCGCACATCCTGCCTTGATGCTCCCTCGCCAACGGTCCTCGGTAGGCAACAGTCAGTCCATCGCGTGATCGACCGACGACAATTAGCGATTACTGATTACCGTTCCCTCGACGTTAATGGTTAAAGCGCACGCAAAATTTGGGGGGAAATCAAATAAAGTTGCGCTTGGCGACACCTCGTTTTCCGGCCAGCCGGTGAAATCCGGCCCGTCGCGGCCGGCTTCAATCCGGCGCCTGCGGCTTTTTTTTTCCGATCGATTTTAGGGCGCGCAAGCGGCTTGCCCAACCTTCCTTAATGACTTGACGTCCACGCGCCAGCGCCAGCGCATCCGCCGGCACGTTGGTGGTGATGACCGAACCGGAGCCCACATAGGCGCCGTCGCCGATCTCGACCGGAGCGACCAAAGCCGAGTTCGAGCCGATGAACGCGTTCTTGCCGATTTCGGTGCGGTGCTTGGCGCTGCCGTCGTAATTGCAGGTGATGGTGCCCGCTCCGATGTTGGCGCCGGCGCCCACGGAAGAGTCGCCAATGTAGCTTAGGTGATTGGCCTTGGCGCCAGCCTCGACCGTCGCCTCCTTAAGCTCGACGAAATTGCCGATATGCACGCCTTCGCCAAGTTCCGTTCCTGGCCGCAGCCGCGCGAAAGGCCCGACCAGCGCTCCCTTGCCTACATGCGCACCGGCGAGGTGAGAAAACGAACGGATCACGGCGCCATCGTCGACGCTGACTTTTTCGCCGAACACCACATAGGGCTCAACCACGACATCCTTGCCGAATGTCGTATCGGCCGAAAGAAATACGGTTTCGGGCGCGATCAGCGTCACGCCGGCGTCGAGCGCGATCTTGCGCAGACGCTGCTGCGCGATCGCTTCCGCGTCGGCCAGTTCTTTCGTGGTGTTGATGCCGCGCACATCCTCCTCCTCGACTTCAACCGCGACTGCCGAGAGCTTCATGGCGCGCGCGATCTCGACCGCATCGGTCAGATAAAATTCGCGTTTTCGATTATTGTTGCTAATCCGCTCAAGGATCGGAAGCGCTGTCGCTCCTGCGAGCGCCATCATCCCGGCATTGCACAAACGGATAGTCCGCTCGCTGGCGCTTGCATCGGTTTCTTCGCGGACGGCGATGAGTTCTTCGCCCTGCGTCACCAGCCTTCCATATCCGGCGGGATCTTCGGCACGAAATCCTAGCACGGCTACTGCAGCACCAGCGGCAAGCGGCGCGCGCAATCGTTCAAGTGTCGCCGGCCGGATGAGCGGCGTGTCGCCATAGACGACGAGGATATCGTCCGCTCCCCGATCGATCGCCGGTTTTGCGGCCAGCACGGCATTCGCGGTCCCAAGACGCTCCTGCTGTACAAAGCAATCCACGCGCGGGAGCATTCGCTTGGCCTCAGCCGCGATCACGTCACGACCGGGACCGACGACGACTGCGGTTGACGCAGCGCCAAAATCCGCGACTGCGGTAAGGACGTGGCAAAGAAGCGAGCGCCCCGTTATGGCGTGCAGAACCTTCGGACGCGATGAACGCATGCGCGTACCTTCTCCGGCCGCAAGCACGACGACAAGGCAACTTCGAGCCTTCATCTGAAAGCACCTCCGCAGCCCTTCATAGCCGAGCCAGCCTGGACCTGAAAGCGCACCTTGGACGGATGGCAAACGACAGACCGCAGAACGCGGTCCGCCGCAGCCGGGCTTCCAATGTTGAAATCTGCTAGATTTTAACACTGATTCGCCGTGCAAACCCTTCGCCCAAAACCGCGGAGCCGTGGCGTGGTCGCCAAGCAGCAAGCCCTCAGGCAACCGGCCCAAGCTTTGTCACGGCCGGCATCCAAGACGACCGTTACGATGCGGCATCTGCGGCGGCTGACCCTATGGGGGGCGACAGCGGCGGGCGCGCTTCTCATCGCAGCGCTCGCGAGCCGAAGCCAAGTGGGATTACAGCGGATCGCCGCCGTGTTTTCGCCTCATGAAAAGCAAGTCGCCCAAAAGTCCTTCGATGCGCAAGCCGAGACGAGCCGCTTGGCCGAGGCGGTGCGCGGCCTTCAGGCCGAGAACGGACGGCTCAGAGCCCGAGTCGGCGCAGTCGAGCAGAACGTCGATGACATTACCGGCGCGGTTGCCAAACAGATCAAAGAGGTCAAAGCGCAGACTACCAAGGTGGAAACGAGCACACCCTGGCCGGCAAATACGTCCACCGAGCCTGCTACTGCGGCCGTCATTGCTTCAATCGTGAGCCCGCTGGAGCAAGGCCAAAGCAACCTCGGCGCTCCCATTGCCTCCCCCCCTCTGACCTCTCCCGCTGATGCTCCGGCTGTGGAACCGTTTGCCTACGGCGTCGATGTCGGCGGCGGGTACTCGATTGAGGTCCTGCGGGCTCGTTGGCTCGGAATCCGCTCGGCACATGTGCAGCTTTTCGCGGGTTTGACGCCAACTGCGGTATTGCGGCCAGTTCCGAGGTCCAAGCACGTGGAGTTGCGCCTTGTGGTCGGGCCTTTGGACAGTGCGGAAGCCGCTGCAAGGCTTTGTGCGTCACTCGCCGCCTATCGTTTGTCCTGTCAGCCGACCACTTTTGACCGCCAGAGTGTGGCGTTGCGGTGAGGGCGGCTCTGCGGGCGAGCCATTGAATTACCTAGTGGTTCGATTCTAACATTCGCATCCCGTTTCGGCACCCTCTTATGCGAATGTTAGAATCAAAGGACCACTAGCGATATCAAGTGCTAGTGGAGCTTTGGATTTGACATTCGCTATCGGAACTGCCGACTGGGTCGGTAGCGAATGTCAAGTCCGCTCCACTAGGTTACTGAATAATACCGTACCAACTCGATGGTTATTGCTTGCCTTTCGAAGGTGCCCGTATGCGTCGCCCGCTGTTTCTGCCGACCGCACGTCAAACCAATTGGCTCCTTGTGATCGGTTTCCTCTCGATCGGCGAGGCAATGTACCTGCGCTTCATGGCGCTTGAGAATTCGAGCGTCGCTCTCGCTTGTCATGGCGGACTCGATACCTGGCTATGCCGCACGTATTGGATGATCGCCGCCTTGTTTCCTCATCAGATCTTTGGAGCGGTGGCGCTGGCAGCCGCCTTGCTCAATCTGATCCGGCCGTCTTTCGCGTTGATGGCCTTTGTCTTGGCCACAGGCGGCTTCGGCGTTGTTCTGCACAACCCCGATCTCGCAGGTCTCGCGTTTGGCGTGTTGATCCTCAGTCTGGCGCGTCCCGCGCCAGCCCCAGAATGAGGGCAACGGCGAGAAGGTCGGCGCCGAACCACACCGCCTGCCAATTGGCGAAGGTTTCGTTGAACACGATGTAGACCGCCGAAGCCGAAAGCACGCAGGCGCCGACGATCTCGGCCGCCGCACGCGCTCCCGCTTGGCGCTTTGTGGAACAGAGCAACACGAGATAAGGCACGATCGCCGCGCCGAGCGAGGCGAACGGGATGTCGCGGTAGCGCGGATCGAAGCAAAGCCCGAGGGCGCTCTCCATCGCGAGCAGAAAAAGCGCAACGAACCCGATACCGACCGCGGAACTCAGCGCATCCCGAGGGCTGCCACGACGGCAGAGCAGCGCCGCGAAGGTTGGCAGCGGCCGCCGTGCCGCGACGGCCATTGCACACACGACCGGCGCGACCGCGGCAATCGCCGCCAAGGCAAGCGAACGCGTCCACCCTCCGACCCCGAAACTCTCCACCGGTACGGTTTCGATCGTCCAGCCGAACAGCACCGACGGGAGAAACGACATGGCCGTGATCTGCCACCACAAGATACGGGGGGTAGGCCTCTTGCGCGCGCTGAGATACCCGCAGCCAAACATCAATCCCGCCAAGAGTATCCCGGCGACGGCCTGTATTGGCCAGTATGGATGATCGGATACCGCACCGCCGGAGAGATCGAACTTTGGCGCTCCCGTGCTGCGGTCGAAAATGCCCCACTGACCGCCGACCGAACCTTCCTGCCAGCGCTTCCAAGGCTGGTTGAATGCCTCAATGACGTTGACGCGAAAATGCTCGCGCTGCGCCAGGGCAACGGTTTGTTCGATCACCAGCGCTTGATTGGACGGCGATGGCCTGGCGCCTTCGCGCATGCGCCCGGCGCTCGGCCAGCCCACTTCACCGATGACGATCTCCTTGTTGGGAATCGCCGCCGCGACCCTCTTACGAATTTGGTCGACATGCGCGGCCGCCAATGATGCCGGCAGCGGGAAATCCTCCCAGTACGGCAGAATATGAATGGTAACGAAGTCGACCGCGTTGGCGACGTCGGGGTTGCGCAACCAGTATTCCCAAACGTCCGCGTAGGTAACCGGCTCGGGTACCTGCGATTTAACCTCCCGGATGGTCGACATGAGGTCGGTCGCCGACATCTCGCCGCGCAACAGCACCTCATTGCCGACAATGATGGCGCGGATCGTATCCGGATACTTTTTGCCGAGCGCGACTGCGGTTTCGATCTGCTTGCGATTTTTTTCCGGATCGCCCGAGAGCCAAAGGCCGAGCAAGACCTTGAGCCCGTGGCGCCGGGCGATTTCGGGGACTTTTTGGATGCCTTGGTCGACCGAATAGGTACGCACACAATCAGTGTATTTCGAAAGCAGCGCCAAATCGGCGTCGATTTGCGCCGGTGCGACTTCGGTGCCCTCCACAAGCGGGTCCTGCCCGTCACGGAACGGCGCGTATGATACGCAGTAAAGCTTCTGTCCGGCCGCCAGTGGGGACGGTGGCAGCACGACCGGCGTACCGAGCCACCACCACACGAACGCAATCGCCAGCGCAGTGAGTGCGAAAAGCGCGAACGCGTGGACGTGTGAATTTGGGTTTGCCGCAGAAGCCACGAGCTTGGCATTAACCTTGACAACGCGTCGTGCCAAGCCAGGGCGCATCCGACCCCGCATCCGACCGGCTGCAGCCCGATGCACCCTGGACAAATCCGCCGACTTGGGTTGTGGTCATTGTCGGCAGTGCCGGACGCTGTTGCCGCATTGGCGGCTCAATGTGTGGCCCACAATCGTCCCTTCTTTGGCTCCTGACGGTCAAACCAAGTCGAAACATGCTCTTTCGTGTGCTTAGCGTTCTCGGCGGCCTGTGCGCCGCATTCCTTCTGCTTGCGACGCCGCTGGCTCGCTCGACCTCGCCCGCTTACGCTCAAGGCTCCGAGGCAAAGACACCCGGCAAGCAAGCGCCCCCGGGGCAACAACCAGCGCACAAAGTGGACGAGTACAGCGAGATTCAGCATGAGGTGGTAGGCCCGGCCGGCAATCCCGAATGTGTGTGGCTGGGTCGCCGGGTCGTGAGCCTGCTTTGGCGCGACGACCTCGACACTGCCTTCCGCCATCTCGATCTTTACGATCGGTTCGGCTGTCCGGCGAGCCACGTGCAGGCAGCATTTCGCTGCCTTATTCTTCAGGCCGGGAACATTGATCCGAAGGCTCCGAACAGCTTGAACAATCGGGTAGAGGCGTGCTGGATCAATCCAGCGCAGCCGGCTCCTCCTCCGCCGGCACCCGCGCCTGCTTCGGCGTCATCGCCGGCCAAGAAGCAATAGAACCCAAAAGCTCGCGGCTCGCGAACTGGACAGGTGGCAAAATTTCCTTCGTTGTCTTGAATTTGCCATGCCTCGCCGCTACCTAGTGTCGCGCCGCTCGCAAGGTGACCTTACCCTCCTTACGACCTTGTCGAACCTTGGGGACAGGTTCGGGCCCGTGCCTTCTCGCCCCGCTTGGTTTGAATCTGATGCGCACCGTCGCTGCTGTGCTCGCGCTCGTGGTGTGCGTGCAAGCCGGCTTGTGGGCCTTGTTCCGACCGCAGGCAACAGCTCCTGATTTCAAGGGTCAGCTCGCTAGCGTCTCCTATTCGCCCTTCGCCAATTCCGACAATCCTGACAGCGGCAGCCGTCCGACAGCGGCGCAAATCCGTGCCGATCTGAAGGCGATCGCGCCTTATACGCACGCGATTCGCACCTACTCGTCGACGGGAGGCGCCGAACTTATTCCGCCGATCGCCGCCGAATTCGGACTGAAAGTCAGCGTCGGCGCGTGGATCAGCAAGGATCAGGTCCGCAACAAGCGTGAGATTGCGGCCGCAATCAATCTTGCTCGCCACAACAGCAATGTCGACGCCATTTACGTCGGCAACGAGACGATTTACCGCGGCGATCTCACTGTCGATCAACTCATCGCGCTCATCAAGAAGGTCAAACGCTCGAGCCCGGTGCCTGTTACGACCGGCGAAATCGGTTCAGTTTGGCTCGATCATCCCGAGCTTGCCTCGGCCGTCGATTTCGTTGCAGCGCACGTCCTGCCATATTGGAATGGCATTCCGGCTTCCCAAGCCGCCGATTACACGGTCGAATTTTACGACAAATTGCGGCGAACGCTCCCCGGCAAGCGGATCGTGATCGCCGAGTATGGCTGGCCGAGCGCCGGCTACAACATGCACGCCGCCAATCCGGGCCATATCGAACAGGCCGTGGCATTGCGCGATTTCGTATCGGCCGCCGAGGCCTATGGTATCGACTACAACATTGTCGAGGCCATTGATCAGCCGTGGAAAACGGCGGAAGGCGGCGTCGGCCCATATTGGGGCCTTTTCAATGCCTCGCGCCAAGCCAAATTTTTTTGGACCGGTCCGATCAACGACCCCGATTACACCAAGCGAGCGAGCCTTGCCGTTCTGCTTGGCCTGTTGTTGTCGCTGCCCATCATGGCCATGGCAGGCGTGACCATCGCGCAAGCCCTTGTGCTTGCCGCTGCCGCCAATCTGGCCGGCGCATGGTTCGCCACCGTGGTCGACTTCTGGAAGGTCCATTATTTCGTGCCCGGCGCGGCCTTCGCGCTCGGCCTCGGCGTAGTTCTCCTGATACCGCTCGTCGCCATTGCTCTTGCACGCATCGAGGAGATCGCCGCGATCGCATTCGGCCGCCCACCGCGGCGGCTGCACCCGTCACCGCCCTTGGCGCCGGAGATCTATCTGCCCAAGGTTTCGATCCACATTCCGGCATATCGCGAGCCGCCGGAAATGCTCAAAGCCACGCTCGATAGCGTTGCGGGCCTCGACTATCCCAATCTCGAATGCGTCGTGGTGATCAATAACACGCCGGATCCAGCCTTGTGGCGGCCGGTCGAAGAGCATTGCCGGTCGCTCGGGGAACGCTTCAAGTTCATCAGGGTCGACAACCTCGCGGGTTACAAGGCTGGGGCGTTGCGGCTGGCGCTGGACAACACCGCCTCCGACGTGGAGATCATCGGCGTCATCGATGCCGATTACGTGGTCGAGTCGAACTGGCTCAAGGAGCTTGTCCCGGCATTTGCCGATAAAAGCGTGGGCCTCGTTCAATCGCCGCAGGACCACCGCGATGGCGGCCGTTCGCTCATGCATGCCGCCATGAACGCCGAATACGCCGGCTTCTTCGACATCGGCATGGTCCAGCGCAACGAGTTCAACGCCATCATCGTCCACGGAACGATGTGCCTGATCCGGCGCACGGCGCTCGAAGGCGTCGGCGGCTGGTCGAGCGACACCATCGTCGAGGATTCCGATCTCGGGCTCACGCTGTTAGAGAATGGCTGGATTTCCCATTACACCAACCGCCGATACGGCTATGGGCTGCTGCCGGACACGTTCGAGGCCTACAAGCGTCAGCGCCACCGCTGGGCATTTGGCGGGCTGCAAATTCTGCGCAAACACTGGCGGCGGCTGTTGCCGGGGGCGAACGGCCTCACCCGCGAGCAAAAGCGCGAATATGGACTGGGCTGGCTGAACTGGCTCGGCGCGGAAAGCATTGGCGTCGTGGTCGCGCTGCTCAACATTCTGTGGGTTCCATTTGTCGCGTTCGACCAAATCGCGGTGCCGGACCGTGTCCTCACGCTGCCGATCCTTGCCGCATTCGCGGTGTCGGTCAGCCATTTCGTCTCGCTTTACCGATTGCGCGTGCGGGCCTCCGCTGCGGAGATGGCGGGCGCGGTGTGCACGGCGATGGCCGTGCAGTGGACGGTTGCCCACGCTGTCTGCTTCGGCTTGATCAAGGATCGTCTGCCGTTCCTGCGCACGGCCAAAGGCGGCGCCACCCGCAAGGGCGCCGATTTTCCGGCCTTCTGGGAGGCGATCATCGCCGGGCTTTTGCTCGCCAGCGCGGTGACCGTCGTGGCCACCAATTACAAGCAGGTGCGCGAGATCGATATCTTCGCGGTGGTTCTGGTGGTTCAAAGTCTGCCATTCGTGGCCGCCGCGGCGGTCGCCTTCATCGAGGGCACGTGCTTTAACGCCTTCGCCTATTGGCGCGCTCTCGCGGCCAGGGCCGCGGTTCTTATTCCCCAATCGAGAGGCATCGCCAAAACTTCGAAGTTGCAGGCCAAAAATCAGATCGAAGCGGCGCAGTAGTTCTTATCTGGCCAAGGCGCTCTCGGCGAGACGGACCCAATAGGACGTGCCCGCCGGAATCGTCTCGTCATTAAAATTGTAGGCCGGGTGATGCAGTCCGGCGCTGTCGCCGTTGCCGATCCAGATGAACGCTCCCGGCCGCTCGTTGAGCATGAACGAAAAGTCCTCGGCCGCCATGCGGGGTGGAAACCGGACGTCTACCCTCTCCCCGCCCGCAACCTCGCGGGCGACATTTGCGGCAAACTCCGTCTGCGCTTGGTGGTTGACCACGACCGGATAACCGCTCGTGTAAGCGACCTTCGCCGTGGCGCCATAGAGCCGCGCCGTTCCCTCGATCACTTCGTTGATGCGCTTCCGCAAAAGCTCCCGCACCTCCGCGGTGAAGGCGCGCGCGGTGCCGCGCAGCGTCGCGTGCTGCGGAATGACATTGTCGGTATGCCCGGCCTGGAAGGCGCAGATCGACACCACGGCGGCCTCCAGCGGGTCGACGTTGCGGGCGACGATCGATTGCAGCTGATTGACGATCTGCGCCCCGACCAGGACCGTGTCGATCGCCAGATGTGGCCGCGCGGCGTGACCGCCCTTGCCCTCGATCTCGACGGTGAGGTGGTCCGCCGAAGCCATGATCGGGCCCGGCCGGATAGCGAATTCGCCAATCGGCAGGCCTGGGCAATTATGCATCCCATAAACCTCTTGAATACCGAACCGCATCATCAGGCCGTCCTTGACCATCGCCAGGGCCCCGGCCCCGCCCTCCTCCGCCGGCTGGAAGATCACCACGACACTGCCGGCGAAATTGCGAGTTTCGGCCAGATACTTGGCGGCACCGAGCAGCATCGCGGTGTGGCCATCGTGACCGCAGGCGTGCATCTTGCCCGGCACGGTCGACCTGTAGGGCAGCCCGGTTTCCTCCTCGAGCGGCAGGGCATCCATATCGGCCCGCAAGCCGACCACCTTGCCGCCCTGACGGCCGCAAATGACGCCTACGACGCCCGTTTGCCCGATTCCGGTCGCAACTTCGTCGCAACCGAAGCTTTTGAGCTTTTCAGTCACGAATGCGGCGGTGCGGTGCACGTCATAGCGGAGTTCCGGGTTTGCATGGATATCCTGACGCCAAGCGGCGATTTCAGCGTGCAGATCGGCAACGCGATTGACGATGGGCATGAATCATTCCCCGTTTACGGGCGGGCCACGGCGGACCCAGTTTAGCAAAGGCGGCACGAAAAAGCGCGCAAGACTGGAAAAGCCGGCCGGCATTCAGTAATTGAAGGCTCACGGGAGCCCGTAGCTCAGTCGGTAGAGCACGTGACTTTTAATCACGGGGTCCAGGGTTCAAGTCCCTGCGGGCTCACCATAGACCCCCTCCGATGTCGTCGCTTCCCTCGCGCCGCGACCGCTGTAAAGGGACGGGCGCCGGCGGACGCCATCTTCGGCAAGTGGAACCGAGCGGCCACCTATATCGTTTTCCATGCGC
>JBOHIU010000054.1:0-51340 GCA_050725855.1 Xanthobacteraceae bacterium
TCGCTGATCACCGGTCAGATCGGCCGGCCCGGTACCGGGCTGCATCCGCTGCGCGGCCAGAACAATGTGCAGGGCGCGTCCGATGTCGGGCTCGTCCCGATGTTCTTCCCCGACTATAAATCAGTGATCGACCCGCAGATCCGCGCCCGCTACGAGGATGCGTGGGGTACAAAGCTCGATCCGAAGACGGGGCTCACCGTCGTCGAGATCATGAACGCGATCCACGCCGGCGTGATCAAGGGCATGTATATCATGGGCGAAAATCCCGCGATGTCGGACCCGGATCTCAACCATGCGCGCGAAGCGCTGGCGCACCTCGAACATCTGGTCGTGCAGGATCTCTTCCTCACCGAGACCGCTTGTTACGCCGACGTCGTGCTGCCGGCCTCGGCCTGGCCGGAGAAGGATGGCACTGTCACCAACACCAACCGTCAGGTCCAGATGGGCCGGAGGGCACTGCCGCTGCCAGGCGACGCGCGGCAGGATTGGTCGCTGATCCAGGACATCGGGCGCCGCATGGGGCTTAACTGGAACTACCGCCATCCGAGCGACATCTTTACGGAAATGGCGACGCTGATGCCTTCGCTCGACAATATCTCCTGGGATCGGGTCGAGCGCGAAAGCTCGGTCACGTATCCGGCCGATTCGCCGGACCGACCCGGCAAGGACGTCGTGTTCGACAAGGGCTTCCCGCGACCCGGCGGTTTCGGCAAGCTCGTTGCCGCCAAGCTGCAGCCGCCGGACGAGACGCCGAACGCGGATTATCCGTTCATCCTCACCACCGGCCGCCAGCTCGAACATTGGCACACCGGTGCGATGACGCGCCGCGCCACCACCCTGGACGCGCTTGAACCGGCCGCAGTCGCCTCGGTATCTCGCGGCACCATTGCGAAGCTTGGCATCAATCCGGGCGATATGATTCGCGTGTCGACGCGCCGCGGCACGGTCGAGCTGTCGTCGCGCCAAGACGACGCTATCCCCGACGGCGTGGTGTTCATCCCGTTCGCCTACGTCGAGGCGGCGGCGAACCTGCTGACCAACCCCAAGCTCGATCCCTTCGGCAAGATCCCCGAATTCAAATACTGCGCCGCGCGCGTGGAGGCGAT
This sequence comes from Xanthobacteraceae bacterium, assembly GCA_050725855.1. Taxonomy (GTDB): domain Bacteria; phylum Pseudomonadota; class Alphaproteobacteria; order Rhizobiales; family Xanthobacteraceae; genus BOG-931. The sequence continues at coordinate 1,107 of JBOHIU010000054.1, forward strand.
CGATCCAGCGACGCGGATCGCAGCGGAGTAGCGGGCGGTCTCAAGGGAAGTTCGTGATCAGCTGATCGGCAGGCTCTGCTGCGCGCAGATGGCTGGGGTCTGATGTCCGACACCAACCCTCACGACGAGATCGAGCGCATCGAGGCGCAGATCGAGGAAATCAGTTCCAGGCTCGACAGCTGCCGCAAATTCATTCTCGTCGCGCGCATCGCCCTCGTCGGGGGCGCCATTCTTCTTGCCGCTTTGTTGCTCGGCGTCATCTCGTTCGATCAGCGACTGCTGCTGGTGGCCATCGCCGCGCTGCTCGGCGGCATAGTGCTCTGGGGCTCGAACCATTCGACCGCCAATGAAGCAACGGATGAATTGGCGAAGGCCGAAGCGGATCGCGCGGCCTTGATCGAAAGTCTCCGGCTTCGCGTCGTCACCGAACGGCCGACGCTGCATTGACCTGCGGCATGACTATGGCTTTTCGTCGTCTTTGAAATAGGTCTCAACCTCGCCGGTGAGCTTGATCGTCATCGGATTGCCGTAACGGTCTTTCGCCTTGCCGGCGGCGACACGGACCCAGTTTTCGCTGACGCAATATTCCTCGACGTTGGTTTTCTCGGCGCCCTTGAAGCGAATGCCGACGCCGCGCTCGATCGCTTTCTCGTCGTAATGTGGGCTACGCGGATCGTTGGAGAGGCGGTCGGGCGGGGTGTCAAGCATGAGGCGAATTATGCCCGGCCGGGCTCGTTTGTGCTATGGGTTTGATGCCGGATACCCATAGGATTGCAATGTCGTTTGCCACTGACGATCCGCTGATCGTGCCCTGCGCTGCGCTCCGCCACGACTGGACGCGCGAAGAAGTGCGCGCGCTGTTCGAACTGCCTTTCCCGGAACTGATGTTCCGGGCGCAAAGCATCCACCGGCACAATTTCGACCCGGCGGCGATGCAGATTTCGACCCTGTTGTCGGTCAAGACCGGCGGCTGCCCGGAGGATTGCGCCTATTGCCCGCAAAGCGCGCGCTACGACGCCGGCGTGCGCGCGGAAAAGCTAATGAGTCTTGACGCTGTGCTCGCCGAGGCGCGGGCGGCGAGAGATGCTGGCGCCAGCCGATTCTGCATGGGGGCGGCCTGGCGGGAGCCGAAGGACCGCGATCTTGATGCCGTTTGCGCGATGGTTGAGGGCGTCAAGGCGCTGGGCATGGAGACCTGCGCGACGCTTGGCATGCTGAACGCGGAGCAGACGCAGCGGCTCAAGGGCGCCGGTCTCGACTATTACAACCATAACCTCGACACGTCTCCCGAGTTCTACGAAAGGATCATCACCACCCGCACCTACGACGATCGGCTGCAGACGCTCGAACATGTGCGGGCGGCCGGAATCCAGGTCTGCTGCGGCGGCATCGTCGGCATGGGCGAGACGCGCGAGGATCGTGTCGGCATGATTGCGACGCTCGCCAGCCTGCCGGCGCATCCGGAATCGGTGCCCATCAATATGCTGGTTCGCGTCGCCGGTACGCCGCTGGCCGGCGAAGAGCAAAAACTCGATCCGATCGAGTTCGTGCGCACCATCGCGGCTGCCCGCATTACCATGCCACGTTCAATGGTGCGGCTGTCGGCCGGCCGCGAGGACATGAGCGAGGAAACGCAAGCGCTTTGTTTTCTCGCCGGCGCCAACTCGATCTTCTACGGGCCAAAATTGCTGACCACGCCGAATCCAGGGCGCGATCGAGATCGCGAACTGATGGGGCGGCTGGGCTTGGAGCCGATGGAGCCCCACCCAGATTGAGCAAAGCAAAATCTGCGGCGATTCCGATCACTGCGCCTGGATTTCGCCTCGCTCAATACGGGCTACTACACCCCCGCCGCCCCGCCGTCGGCGCGCGGATCGTGCGCGCCTTCCAGACTGCCGTCACCATGCAGCACCACCGCTCCGGCGTGGCCCATGACGTCGGAGTAGGGGGCCGACAAGACTTCGACGTCATGGCCGGCGGCGGCGAGCGCGTCGATGAGGTTGCCGTCAAAGCGTGGTTCAAGCCGCAGCGTCGTGCGCGGGCTGCCCCAGGTCCGGCCCAAAACCCAGCGAGGCCTGTCGATCGCTTCGGCGAGCGATTGGCGGAATTGAACGTGGCGCGTGAACAGGGCGGCCTGCGTCTGCGGTTGGCCATCGCCCCCCATGCAGCCATAGGCCATGACGCGCCCATCGCTGAGTTCGGCGAGCGCCGGATTGAGCGTATGGAACGGCAGCCGGCCAGGCGCCAGCAGGTTGAGCGCGCCGGCGTCGAGCGAAAAGCTGGCGCCGCGGTTTTGCATCAACAGGCCCGTGCGCGGCAGCACCAGTCCCGAACCAAACTCCCAGTAGAGCGATTGAATGTAGGACACGACGAGCCCGCTCGCGTCCGCGGCGCCCATCCAAATCGTGTCGCTCTCGCCGGAGCGCAGCTGCCAGGGAGCCGCCTTGCGGCGGTTGATCTTCATCGCCTCGCCGGCGACAAAACGCTCTTCAAGGTAGCGTTCAAGCGGGTGCGACAGATGGTCGGGGTCGGTGACGGCCCGGTCACGCACGCGCAACGCCCGCTTGGTCGCCTCGACAAGACGGTGCACGTGGTCGAATGTCTCGGCCGCAGCCGCGCCCAGTCGTTCGAATAACGCCAGGATCATGAGCGAAGCGACGCCCTGAGTCGGCGCGCCTGTATTGTAGATCGTGCCTTGGCTCAGCCTGACGTGCAGGGGCTCGGCGGGCTTGGCGCGGTACTGAGTCAGATCCTCGCGGGTGACCGGGCTGCCGAGGCGTTCGAGATCGATGGCGATCTCGCGCCCGACGTCGCCGCGGTAAAAATCGTCGAGGCCGGCATGGGCGATCTGGGCAAGCGTGTCGGCGAGTTTCTCTTGCTTCAGGATGGCGCCGACCCCGGGCACTTTGCCGTCGGACAAGAAAGCTGCGGCGAAGCCGTGCACGCCCGAGAGTTCATCGAGATGTTCTTCGGTGAGCCGCTTCTGGCTGCGCGTGACCTTGTAGCCGTCGCGCGCATGCGCGATGGCTGGACCGAGCATCATGTCGAGCGGCAGCTTGCCGCCGTTGGCAAGCGCGGCTTCCAAGGCCAGCATCCAGCCGCCGACCGCTCCCGGCACCGTGAGCGCGGCGAGCGGCCCGCGCGGCGGGATCGTGTCATGACTTTCGCGGTAGTGTTCTGGCCGCGCGTTTTGCCCGGCGGGACCCGCCGCCATGATGGCGCGCACGCGGCCGGATGGCTCGCGGATGAGCCAGAATCCATCGCCTCCAACATGGTTCATGTGCGGATAGACCGCGGCGATTGTCGCTGCCATTGCGAGCATCGCTTCCAGCGCATTGCCGCCCTCGGCGAGAATGGCTTGGCCGGTCTCGACCGCGGAAAAATGCGGGGCGCAGACGACGCCGCGGCGATGGCCGGCGCTGTGCAGGTCGACCATGGTTTATGCCGCTGTTCCGGCGGCCGCGGTGTCGGCAAAGCCGCGCTTGCGCAAGAGGGCGTCGGCGCTCGGCAGCCGTCCGCGAAAGGCCTTGTAGGCCTCGGCCGGGTCGCGCGAACCGCCGGCCGCATACACGAAATCGTGCAGCCGCTTTGCCGTGGCGGGGTCGAATATGTCTCCGCTTTCCTCGAAGGCTTCGAATGCGTCGGAGTCGAGCACTTCCGACCACATGTAGCTGTAATAGCCGGCCGCGTAACCGCCGCCTGCGAAGATATGAGCGAAGTGTGGCGGACGGTGCCGCATCGCAATTTCCTCCGGCATGCCGATGCGCGCCAGCGCCGTCGTCTCGAACGACGACGACTCCACCTCCTGGGTCGGCGGCAGTGAATGAAAATCGAGATCGACAAGAGCGCAGGCGACGTATTCGACGGTGGCAAAGCCGCGATTGAAATTGTGCGCCGCGAGCAACCGTTGCAGCAGCGCCTCGGGCATCGGCTCTCCGGTCTGGGAGTGAAGCGCGAAACGGCGAAGGACGTCGGGCTGCTCCAGCCAATGCTCGTAAAGCTGCGAAGGCAACTCGACGAAATCAGTGGCGACGTTGGTGCCGGAAATCTCCGGGTAGGTCACATTTGAGAGCAATCCGTGCAACGCGTGGCCGAATTCGTGAAACAACGTGCGCGCATCGTCGAAGCTGAGCAGAGTCGGTTCACCCTCAGCGGCCTTTGAGAAGTTGCAGACGTTGACGATGAGCGGACGAATGTCGCCGCAGAGTTTTTCCTGATCGCGCAGCGAGGTCATCCAGGCGCCGCTGCGCTTCGACGGTCGTGCGAAGTAATCGCCGAAAAACAGGCCGATTGGGCTGTCGCCGGCGCCACGCACCTCCCAGACCCTCACGTCGGGATGCCAGACGGGCAAGTCCGCGCGTGGCCGGAAGGTGAGGCCGAACAGCCGTTGTGCGGTGTAGAAGACCGCCTCGATCATGCGATCGAGACTCAAATACGGCTTGATGCCGGCCTCGTCGATTTCGCACTGCTTTTGCCGCAGCTTTTCGGCATAATAGCGCCAGTCCCACGGCGCCAATCTGAAATTGCCGCCGTCTTCCTGCACCAGCGCCTGCAGATCGCGCCGGTCGCTCAGCGCCTTTTTGCGCGCGCGCACCCAAACGGTGTCGAGCAACTCGCGCACCGCATCCGGCGTTTTCGCCATCGCGTCGTCGAGTCGATAATGCACGAAATCCTCGAATCCTAGCAACTTCGCACGCTCGGCGCGGAGTCGCACAGTTTCGGCGATGATCGCCTTGTTATCGGTGGGCCCGCCATTGTCCCCGCGCATGATGAAGGCGCGGAATACTTTTTCACGCAGATCGCGAAGCGCCGAGAACTGCAGGAACGGCTCGACACTCGAACGCGACAGTGTAACCGCGTAGCCGTCGAGGTCACGCTGCCGCGCCTCGGATTTCATGGCCTCGCGCATGAAGTCGGGCAGACCCGCAAGCTCTGACTCGTCATGAAGGCACAGCGAAAAGGCCTGCTCGTCGGCAAGGACGTTCTGGCTGAAGGCGGTGCCGAGAGCGGCGAGCCGCTCGATGATTTCGGCCAGACGTTTCTTGGCGCCAGCGTCGAGTCCCGCGCCGGCGCGGCGGAAGGTGATATGGTAGCGTTCGAGCACGCGCTTCTGCTCGGCGGTCAGGCCGAGGCAGTCAGCCTGCCCAACCAGTATGTCGACGCGGCGGAACAGCGCCTCATTGGTGTGGATCTTGTTCCAATGGCGGGCGATCTGCGGCGCGATCTCGCGCTCGATTGCAAGCAGTGCGTTGTTGCTGTGGGCGCCGGTCAGCACGTGGAAGACGTTGCTGACGCGCGTGAGTGCCCGTCCGCTCGCTTCCAGTGCCGCGATCGTATTGTCGAAGCCGGGCTGCCTCGGATCGGCCGCGATGGCTGAAATCTCGGTCTCGTGCTCGGCCAGCGCCCGCTCATAAGCCAGCCGGAAGTGCTCTGGCTTGATGCGATCGAATGGCGGCACACCTTCGAGTGCGCTCCAGGTCAGGAAAAACGGATTCTCGGAGTTCTCATTGGGGCTCATGACAGAGTCTTAGCAAAGGATGGGGCGGCCATGATATAGGTCGGGAGCCAGCCTCGATCCGGGAAGGAGCCCGATAATGCCTCGTCACGCCCACTATGTGCCTCAAGGCGTCATTCCCGCAGTCATTTTGCCATTCTTGGACAATCTCGACATCGACGAGGACAGCTTTCGGAAGCATCTGCGGGACGTGGCGGCGGTCAAGGGACTCTCCGCCGTGACCGTGAACGCCCACTCCACCGAGGTCGCCTCTTGCACCTTCGACGAGCAACGCCGGGTGCTCGCCATCGCTCAGGATACGATCGGCGGCAAGCTGCCGATCGTCAACGGCATCTGGGCCGACGGCAGCCTGGAAGCCGCGCGTATTGCCCGGATGGCCGAAGACGGCGGTGCATCGGCGCTGCTGGTGTTCCCGCCAGCGCCGTTCACGCTTGGTCAGTCGCCGGCCATGGCAGTTGAGCACTTCCGGCGCATTGCCGATGCGTCGGGTCTGCCGCTGGTTGTTTTCCAGTATCCGTTGGCGACCGGCCAGGGCTATCCACGCGATACGCTCATCAAGATGTGCGAAGAGGTACCGACCATCCGCGCCATCAAGGACTGGTGCGGTAGCGTCGCCCAGCATGAAATGCATGTACGTGAGCTGCAGAGTCGCAAGCCGGCGGTTAACGTGCTTTCGACCCACAGTGCCTGGCTGTTCAGTTCGCTGGTGCTCGGCTGCAATGGACTGCTGTCCGGCTCGGGCAGCGTCATCGCCGACCTTCAGTCGGCGTTGTTCCATGCTGTGAAAGCCGATGATCTTGCCGAGGCGCAGCGGATCAATGATCGCATCTATCCGCTTGCCCGCGTCTTCTATTCCGAGCCGTGGGCGGACATGCACAACCGGATGAAAGAAGCTTTGGTGCTGCTCGGCCGCTTGCAGCGTGCGGTGGTGCGCCCACCTCTGGTCACGATCACGCGCACGGAGATCGAGCGTATCCGCGCCGCCTTGATCCAGTCGGGATTGCTGACGCAAAAGGCCGCGCGCGACGCGGCATAAGTTGTTCGGCGTCCGGCAAAGGGCCGACGGGAAAACCTACTGCCCACGCAGCCGATCGAGCACTTCGCTCGACGCGAAGCCGTCGGGGATTTGACCGATCGATTTCTGGTAATCGCGGATGGCGAGCCGCGTTTGCGGACCGATGAGCCCGTCGGGCGTGCCGATTCTGAAGCCCCGCTGGGCCAGAAGCTCCTGCATCTGATAGCGCTGTTGCAGCGTCAGAACGCGTTCGTCACGCGGCCAGGGATGCAGGAGCGGGCCTTCGCCGCGCAGGCGGTCGGCCAGATAGCCCGTGGCGAGCGCGTAAGCTTCGGCCGGATTGTACTTCATGATCACGCGAAAGTTTTGCAGAATCAGGAAAGCGGGACCGCGGGCTCCGGCCGGCAAGAGCAAGCTGGCGAACGCGGCGGGATGAGGAAGCGGCGCGCCGTTGGCGCGGCGGATCCCCAGGCTTTCCCATTGGCGTAGACGCATCTGTCGCGACGAATCGGCAAACAGATAATTGAAGCGTTGCGGCAGCGACACTTCGTAACCCCAGGACTCCCCAGGTACCCAGCCGTCCATTCTCAGGTTGTTCGCCGTCGAGGCGATCATATCCGGTATCGAATCGACCACATCGCGGTGTCCGTCGCCGTCAAAGTCCACGGCGTAGCGCAGAAACGAGGTCGGCATGAATTGCGTCGGACCGAAAGCGCCGGCCCAGGAGCCGACGAATCGATTCGGCGGAATGTCACCGCGCTGCAAAATTTCGAGCGCCGCCAAGAACTCGCCGCGGAAAAACTCGCGGCGGCGGCCGATGCAGGCGAGCGTTGCTGTTGACCGCAGGACCGGACGGTTGCCGATCATGGTGCCGTAGTTCGATTCGACGCCCCAAATCGCCGCAATGATGTAACGGTCGACGCCGTAGGCGCGCTCCACCGCGGCGAACGCTGGCGCATATTGTGACAGTATCTGCCGCCCGCGTGCGATGCGGTCGTCGCTCACCAGCAGATCGATGTAGTCCCAGGTCGCCTTGGTGAATTCAGGCTGCGCATCAAGCTTGTCCATGATGCTCAGGTCCGGAGTGAGGCCGGTTGTAAGGCGCTCGTAATTCTCCCGCGTGATGCCGCGCCGCGCAGCGTCCGGCCAGAGCGCGGCGATGCAATTGTCGAAGTTCGCGGCGGCCGCCCGGATAGCGTCGGCTGTCATGCGTGGGTCACCGGAAGCGCCGGACTCTCCGCTCCATTGCGGTGTCGGCTCGGCAGACGTGGGAACCGAAGACGATGCCGGAGGTTGAAACAAGCGGATTAGCCAAGCCGCGGGATTGTTCTGTGCCCATGAGGGATTGAGGAGTCCGCCGGTCACGAGTGAGATCGCGGCAAGGCACAGGATTCGCTTGGAAAACTCCATGACGGGCGGTCTCGGCTTTCTACGTCGCTCCGGTTATAGCTTGTGTCGGAGAACCCTTAACGCGGCGTTTGGGCGGTCGGCGGGAAGCGCCAACCCGCCCGTCGAAATCCCCAGGGCGGCAAGAGCCGCATGATATCCTGTCCGGCTATGGATTCTGCCCCAACTTCATGCTTCGTTTTAGCTTGGATTGGCAATCAGGCAACAGTTTGGAAAACACGATATAAGGGTTCCATTCGGCACTTCGTCAGCGAAGCGTCTTGAATTTCGCCTGCGGTCCGTTAGTCGCATCACGACATTCCAGGAAAAGGGGAAATGAAAAAGAGCGTCCGCAAAGCTGTATTTCCCGTTGCTGGCCTCGGTACCCGGTTTTTGCCGGCCACCAAGGCGATGCCCAAAGAGATGCTGCCGGTGGTCGATCGGCCGCTAATCCAGCATGTGGTCGACGAGGCGCGCGAAGCCGGAATCGAGCATTTCATCTTTGTCACGGGGCGCAATAAGGGAGTCATCGAAGATCATTTCGACCGGCAATTCGAGTTGGAAATGACGCTTCTTGAGCGGCAGAAGCACAAGGCCCTGGAATTCATGAGCCAGGATCTGCCGATTCCAGGTTCGACCAGCTTCACGCGACAACAAGAGCCGCTTGGACTGGGCCACGCGGTATGGTGCGCGCGCGAACTGATCGGCCACGAGCCGTTCGCGCTGTTGTTGCCGGATGTGCTGGTACAACACTCACGCGGCTGCCTGGCGCAGATGATGGACGCCGCGCGCGACCTCAACGAAAAGGCTAACGTGGTCGCCGTCGAGGAAGTGCCGAGTGAGCGCGTCGATCAATACGGCGTCGTTGGGGTCGGCGAGCAAAAGGGCAAAATGTTCGCGATTACCAGCATGGTGGAGAAGCCGCCGGTAGATAGGGCGCCCTCGAACCTCATTCTGACCGGCCGGTACATCCTGCAGCCGGAAATCCTCGACATCCTGCAGACCCAGGAGCGCGGCACCGGCGGCGAGATCCAACTCACGGACGCCATGATCCAGCTGTCGCGCAGCCAGGGATTTTATGGTCTCAAGTTCGAAGGCCGCAGCTTCGATTGCGGCTCCAAGATCGGATTCCTGGCCGCCAACGTGTCGTATGCGCTTGAACGCCAGGACATCGCGCCGGGCTTTCGCGCCGAGATCGAGCAAATTCTGGGTGAGCGTACCGGCGGCTGAGGGCGGTCAGCGCTGCAGCCGCACGCCGGCAAGGAAGGAAGTCGCGTCGTAAGCGACGCCGGTCACGTTGGATGTAAGCCAATCCTGTCTCAACGTGCCCTTAAGTTGCAGCTCGCGACTGAGTTTGTAGGTCATTCCGGCGGAAACGAAATAGCGGTTGTCCTGCCGCCCAAGGCCGACATAATCGTCGTGGCCATAGCCTACCTGTCCCGTGCCGATCAGCCAGAGCAGGAAGGCGTGGTCGACTTCGAGATTGAAGTCGCGACTGAGCTCGCCAGACGTGCCGGGGAGAACCGATTCGGTCACGGTTGTGGCCGCGGTAAACTTGGCGCTGGTCAATGCGCTGACCTGCCAGAGCAGGGAGCCGTCAAGCGTGGGGCCGTCAATATTCGGCAGCGTCGGATCCTTGTAGATGCGCTGCAGATAACCGGCGGCGATCTCGCCGGTCAGCGAGCCGAACAGATTGATGTCGCCGCCGACTTTGACGCTCCTGCCGGTCGAATCGCGCTGCAGCCCGCTTGCGTCGAACTCCTGATTGTAGACGCGCTGATCTCCGCCGATCTCGATGAACGGCCTCAGGCCGGGGTCGAGTTCGTACGCGGCACGTAACGTGCCGCCATATTGATTATAATTCTGGTTGGCGTTGCTAACGCTCTGGCCGTTGGTCAGCACCGAATTGTCGTAGCTGATACTGTCAAATGTGGCCTTGGCGGTGAGTTGCAGGCGGTTGAAGGTATGCGCCACGCCGAGTGTGCCGCCGACGTCGGTGTAGAGCGGAAGCCGCGCTAATCCGGCCTGAAGGTTTGGACTGCCGGGATTCTCCGTGGAGAGGAGGAAGCGGTTTTCGAGCAGGATTTGGGTATCGCGCCGGACATCAATACGACCGTCGATCGTACTGTCGAGATAGGGCCGATCGGGCGATGGGCTGAGATCGTTCCCATACGCGTCATAGCTGCCTTTGATGTCTGCGGTGAGCGAATGCCGCGACCAGTCCGATTGCACTTGCAATTCGGGTGCGACGACGAACAGCGAGGAAGGCGGCCCATGCGGTGCAGCCTCGGGGTTTGAATCGTAGCCGCCCGACAGCTCGATTGCCGGATAGAGCAGAAACGAACCGGCGCGCATGCCGAGCGGCGCATACGGATCTCCGGCGGCAATCGGCAGTGGCCGCTGCGGTAGGCCAAGCGGCAAAGTGTTGAGCGATGGCATTCCTGGCGGTGGGGTCTCGGCGGACGGCAGGAATGACGCGAAATCTGCGGCTGGTGGTACCGGGACGACGGCGCCGGGCCGGTTTGCCGCCGCCTGGGGATAAACCTGCGCGGGCGGATTGCTGACTGGCAATGCTTCGGGGACTGCCGGCAGAACGGCGCCGGGCCGGTTTGCCGCCTTCAGCGGATGAATGTCCGGCGGCGTTGGCGGAGGGGTGGGCTTCGCCTTGGGCGGTACCGGTGCTGCATAGGACGGCACTGGCTCGAATGTCGCGTCAGGCTGCGCCTGGGCGGGAGCGGCCGACTGTGGCGCTTGAACGACCTGTCTGGTTCGGCCGGAATTGGTCGAGTCGAAACCGGTGTTGCCGGCGCCGAAAGCGGGAGGAGTTCCATAGATCGGCGTGGCGCCAATACGCGAAGGTGTGGTGAACCCGGCGGTTGCCGTTTGACCATTCGCCGAAGCCACGCTGCCATTTCGCCCGCGAAAGTATTCCGTTTTAGGATTGCCTTCCGGTGCAGGCGCCAGCAGATCGGCATTGTAATCGGGAAGCGGCGGCGTCTGAGCGAGGGCGGCCGTTGTGCCCAACGCAAATGCGGCAAGGGCCGGAAGGGCCAACCCGCTGACGATGAGCGTTCGGCGACGGCGCGGCAACTGCGACCTCCTCGTCCCGACCGCGCGCAATGTCCTTGCCGTCCGCCCGGCCATGCGACGACCAGCACCGGCCGCCTAGCCGCGGTCCGATGGTTAACGGACTTAAAACGCTTATGGTTAACGACCGGTTGATTGCAGCGGCCGCGCGGTTTCTCTGGCGCGGGTTCCGGCCGCTTGACCTGATCGAGGTATCGGCTGCTATACCCAGCCCTTGAGCTCGCGCATCGCGAGTTGCCAGATCATCAACATCCCGGCCTCGCTATCGTTGAGGCAGGGAATGACGGCAAAGTTTTTCCCGCCATAACGCTTAAACGTGGCCGCGTTTTCGACCGCGATCTCTTCCAGCGTCTCTAAACAATCGGCGGCGAAGCCCGGCGTCACGACGACAATATCCTTCACCCCCTTCTTGGCCAGCGCCTTTACCGTCTTGATAGTGTAGGGCGCGAGCCATTTACCGCGGCCGAAGCGCGACTGATATGTCAGTATCAGCTTCTTGTCGTCGAACCCGAGCCGTTCGCGAAGAAGCTGCGTCGTCCTCACGCACTGGCGCTCGTAAGGATCGCCCTTTTCGACATACGCCCTGGGCATGCCGTGGTATGAGGCGAGAATCACTTCCGGTTGGAAGGCTAGTGCTTTCAGCTCAGCGGTGAGCGATGAGGCGAGGACCTCGATATAGTAGGGATCGTCGTAATAGGCGGGCAAGACGCGAACCGCTGGCTGGCGGCGGAGTCTCATCATGAATCGGTAGACCTCGTCGCACACCGTAGCGGTGGTCGGCGCGGCGTATTGCGGATAAAGCGGCATGACCAGAATACGCTCGCATCCGCGTTTGATCAGCGCATCGAGCCGAGAGGCGATCGAAGGGTTGGCGTAGCGCATCGCCCAATCGACGATGACGTGTTTGCCGAGCGGCTCCAGAGCGCCGGAGAGTTTTTCCGCCTGCGAGCGCGTGATCGTTTTGATTGGCGATTCGTTCTTCTCTTGGTCCCAGATTGATTGATAGGCGTGAGTTCGGCTTCGCGAGCGCAGCGGCAGGATGAGTCCGTTGAGCACCATCTTCCAAAGCAGCGAATTGTTTTCGATCACGCGCCGGTCGGTGAGGAATTCCTTCAGGTAACGGCGTATCGCCGGTGGATTAGGAGCATCGGGAGTGCCGAGATTAACGAGGAGCAGGCCGACGCCACGTTCGACCCGAGCCGGTTCGGTCGCTGCGGCGGCATCGGCGGTCTCGGCGGGTATGGTACTCGGCGTACCCTCCGCCAAGTTCGCAGGCATCGGACTATCGACGGTTTCGGGTCCAGGTCGTTCTTCGCTCAGAGGACCGGAACGGGAGATTGCCGATGGCGTCGTGATTGAACGTTCCGGAACGGTTGCATTGATCGTTGCCGGCGCCCGCTGCGGGGCGTCGTCCGGCTCTGCTGGTATCACCGCCGGAGCTACGGTGATGCCGGCCTCGGCGGTCGGGTTGGTTTCGTTTGCGAGAGCGGGGAGTGGTTCGTCCATGACTGGAACATACCTCCGTGGCTGCCGGACCGGCGAAATTCACCATCAAGTCGCGACGGATTGCCACTCGATTAAGCCGCGACTGCGGCCACTCGATTGTGCAACGAGAGTGACTTCAAGCCGCCAGCTACTCGGCTGCCTTAAGCAGCGCCGGTGTTCCAGCGCGGAATTGTTCCAGCAGAGCCGCCTCATCGGCCTTGGCAGCGGCGAGGGTCCGCTGTTTGACATGGCCGAACCCGCGAATTTTGTCGGGTATGGCGGCAAGACCGACGGCCAGATGATGATTTTCTGGCGTTAGCTTCGCAAGAACCTCGTCGAGCATGGCTTCATAATCGGTGATCAGCTGGCGCTCGGTACGGCGTTCAAGGGAGCGCCCGAATGGATCAAACGGGGTGTCGCGCAGCCCCTTGAGCTTAGCCAACATCCGGAACGCCGGAAGCATCCAAGGACCGAAACTCATCTTGCGCGGCAGACCGGTCGACTTGTCGCGTCGCGCCAGGAGCGGCGGCGCAAGGTGGAATTCGAAGCGGAGCTTTTCTCCGTCGAACTCCCGTTCAACCTGCTTTTGAAACGAGCCGTCAGTATAGAGCCGCGCGACTTCGTATTCGTCCTTATAGGCCATCAGCTTGAACAGGTAGCGCGCAACGGCGTCGGCCAGTCCGCATTTGCCGCTGGCGCGATCGGCTTCGGCTGCTTTCACTCTGTCGACCAGCCAGCGATAGCGCTCGGCGTAGGCGGCGTTCTGATAGGCGGTGAGAAACGTCACGCGCCGCGCCACCGCGTCGTCGTAGGACTCCGACAGAGACCGTGCATCGCTGGCGAGTGCGACGGAGGGCTTCGCCAGCCTTTCCACCGCGACGCCGTCGATCGCCATGTAACGGCCCCAGTGGAACGCGGCCTTGTTCATGGCAACGGCTTCGCCGTTGAGCTCGATCGCCTTTTCGATCGCCGTCGACGAGAGCGGAATCGCGCCAAGCTGGTAGGCGTAGCCGACGAGAAGCATGTTGGCGCCGATTGATTGGCCGAATAGACCGGTGGCGATGGCTGACGCATCGATGAAATGCACTTTGTCAGCGTCCGCGTCGGTCACGATTGCCCGCTTCAGCCGCTCACCCGGCAGAAAAAAGTCGGCATTGCGGGTGAACTCGCCGGGCAGAAACTCGGCGGTGTTGACGACCATCTGGGTCGCGCCGTGCTTGACCGCGGCGAGAACCTTGCGGGTGCCGGCAACAACAATATCGCCGCCGAGCACGAGGTTGGCCCGGCCGGCGGCGACGCGAATGGCGTGAATTCTCTCCGGCGTCTGTGCAATGCGGATGTGGCTGAATACCGCGCCGCCTTTTTGCGCGAGCCCCGCCATGTCGAGAACGCCGATACCGCGGCCTTCGAGATGCGCCGCCATGCCGAGAACGCCGCCGGTGGTGACGACGCCGGTGCCGCCAACACCGGTGACGATGATGTTATAAGTCTGATCGATGGCTGGCAGCGGCGGCTCCGGCAGCGTCGGCAGGTCATGGTCGGCGACAACGCCGTTTCCCTTCTTCAGCCCGGCGCCGTGCACCGTCACGAATGACGGACAAAATCCTTTGACGCACGAAAAGTCCTTGTTGCAACTCGATTGATCGATGGTCCGCTTGCGTCCCCACTCGGTCTCGAGCGGTTGCACCGACACGCAATTCGACTTCACGCCGCAATCGCCGCAACCTTCGCACACCAGTTCGTTGATGATGACTCGCTTTTCCGGATCCGGAAAAGCATGGCGTTTGCGGCGGCGACGCTTTTCGGCGGCGCAGGTCTGGTCGTAGATCAACACCGTGACGCCGGCAACGTCCGCCAGTTCCTTCTGTACCGCGATCAAATCGTCACGATGGTGGATGGTGAGTCCCTTGGGCCAGATCGTAGCGCGCGAATATTTGTCCGGCTCGTCGGTAACGACGACGACCCGCTTGGCGCCCTCGGAGGCGACCTGACGAGCCACTTGCGGCACCGTCAGTCCGCCATCGTTGGCTTGGCCGCCGGTCATTGCCACGGCATCGTTGAACAGGATCTTGTAGGTGATGTTGGTGTTCGAGGCGATTGCGGCGCGAATGGCCATGTAGCCGGAGTGATTGTACGTACCGTCGCCGAGATTCTGGAAGACATGCTTGCGCTTTGAGAACGGTGCCTCGCCGATCCAATTGGCGCCCTCGCCGCCCATGTGCGTATAGCCGAGGGTCGAACGGTCCATCCATTGCGCCATGTAATGGCAGCCGATTCCCGCATAGGCGCGCATGCCTTCGGGCACGACGGTCGAAGAATTATGCGGGCAACCGGAGCAAAAATAAGGGATACGTTGCGCAACGTCCTTGGTCTCTGCGGCAATGCGCTGATAGTCCTTGAGCTTGGCGACTCGCGCGACGATCTCGTCGTTGCGGTGGTATTTGAGCAGACGGTCGCCAATGCAGATCGCCACGTCGTTTGGATCGAGCGCGCCTTTCACCGGAAACAGCCAGTTGCCGCTTTCATCTTTCTTGCCGATGCACAGCGGCTGATCGGGGGTGCCGTAGAGTTCTTCGCGTACCTGCACTTCGAGCAGCGAGCGCTTCTCCTCGACGACGACGATCAGATCGAGGCCGCGGGCGAATTCCTGCAATTCCCGTCGGCTGAGAGGCCACGCGCATCCCACTTTGTAGAGCCGGATGCCAAGTTCGTTGCACTTGATCTCGTCGATCCCGAGTTCGTCGAATGCTTGGCGGACGTCGAGATAGCTTTTTCCGGTCGTGATGATGCCGATCTTGGGATCGCGCCCGCCCGAGGTGATGGTGCGATTGAGCTTGTTGGCGCGCACGAAGGCGAGCATGGCATCGCGCTTGAAATCGTGCAGACGCGCTTCCTGGGTCAGGATCGGATCGTTGAGCCGGATATTGAGGCCGCCATCCGGCATCGGGAAATCGGCCGGAGTGACGATGTTGATGCGGTCGAGATTCGCGTCGATCGCCGCGGTGGACTCGATCGTTTCGTGCATCGTTTTCAGCGCCACCCAGGCGCCAGTGAAGCGCGACATGGCCCAGCCATAAAGCCCGTAATCGAGCACCTCCTGCGCGCCCGCCGGATTGAGGACCGGGATCATCACGTCGATGAAGTGATATTCGGACTGATGCGCAGTGGTGGAGGACTCGGCGGTGTGGTCGTCGCCCATAAGCGCCAGGACGCCGCCATTTGTCGCAGTCCCGGCCAGATTGGCGTGGCGGAACACGTCGCCAGTGCGGTCGACGCCGGGCCCTTTGCCGTACCACATGGCAAAGACGCCATCGTGCTTGCCCTCGCCGCGCAACTCGGCCTGCTGCGAGCCCCAGACTGCTGTGGCTGCCAAATCCTCGTTGATTCCGCCCTGGAAGCGAATATCGCTTTTTTCGAGAAACGGACGGGCGCGGAGGAACTGGGTATCGAGCCCGCCAAGCGGCGAGCCGCGATAGCCGGAAACGAACCCCGCCGTCCGCAGTCCGCAGCGCCGATCCAGCTCGCGCTGCATCAGGCAAAGTCGCACCAAGGTCTGGAACCCGGTGACAAAGATGCGGCTATGGCCGAGATCGTATTTGTCGTCGAGCTTGACGTCCCGCAACGGCATCGGATGGCCCTCCGGCCGACCAGTTTGCCCTTGCCGAATCGAGATTGCCAGAGGGCTCACGGTATAAATGAATATAGGGAGCGCGGGCAGCAATGTTACCGGTTTGAAGTATCACGCCTTTTGCAGCGTGAAGCCGGTTCGACCGCCGACGCGGTTTGCATTGCGCGACTGCGCGGATGCAACTCTCGCGATTTATATTAGCCCGATAGGACAGATGGCTTGCATAAGTACATGTTGTTCTCGGCATAACGGCAATGTGTCACGGCACCTTGATCTGCCTCGCCGTGGCGCGCCTGCCGCGCCGGTACTCGGTCCCACAACGGACCGGACCACCATCAAAGCGCCGCGTTTTCCCGTGCTGTCTCGCAGAATCGAGGACTTTTAAGGGCTGTCCGTCGTCATACGCTGGTGCGGGTGGTCAATGATTAGGATTTTATTTGCCACGTTCGTCCGCCGCATTTGCTAACGGCGGATGCATAGACGAAAATTACAGAACTCCCGCTAAGATCGCCGAGAGCTGGTTTTGGGCCAACGGAAGCTCTCGCGAATGAAATTGCATATTTTAAATATTCCCAGCCTGGCCTTACAGCGCCGTGGATCGGCCATCCTCGGCCTGATCATCGTTGGCATCATATGGGCCGGCGTCGCGTTGCTGTTTCGCCACGACCGCCATCAAGATTATCTGTCGGTGATCCGCAGAAACGAGAACTACGCATCGCTGTTCGATGACAATGTGCTGCGTACGCTCGGCGAGATCGACAAGACGATTCTGTACCTGCGCGGCAGGGTGGAGGCATTGAAGGATACTACGGATTACCAGAAAATCGTTCAGTCGTCGGACTTGCGAAGCGAAACCATCGTCCAAGTTGCGATTATCGATGCCAAGGGCATTGCTCGAGCCACGAGTGCCCTCAAAAAACTCGTCACGCCGATCGATGTCAGCGATCGCGAGCATTTTAAGGTCCAAGTGCATAACACCAAGGACACGCTTTTCATCAGCAAACCGGTCGTTGGTAGGGCGAGTGGCAAGTGGTCGGTTCAGTTGACCCGCCGCTTTTTGAACAAAGATGGCTCTTTTGCAGGCGTCGTAGTCGCTTCAATGGATCCGGCGCACTTCACGAGCTTCTTCGACCAGATAAAATTGGGTGCCGATACTTCAGTGGCGTTGATCGGCACCGATGGAGTAGTCCGGTCGGAGGGCGGCGGCGCCATTCCGCAGGTTGCGCTGGGACAGAATTTGTCCGGTACGGAACTGTTCAAGCGTCTTCAAAAAGTAGAGGACGGGACTTTTGTCGAGCGCGCCTGGGGACCGCGCGAGAGCCTCATCGTCTCGGCGCGGCAGGTGCACGGATATCCTCTCTGGGTAACGGTGAGCACCGAGGACCGCCAAATCTATCAGTCCGCCTGGAGCCACCTTTGGCGCAATGTGCTGATTGCCACGATCTTAACGGGGCTGATGCTGCTTGCTCTTGAAAAGATACTGCGGGCCGAAGCCAGAGCTGAACAAAAAGCAAAGCAATTGCAGCTCACGCTTGAACATATTGGCCAAGGAATAATGCTGGTGACCAAGGACCGGGAGATTCCGATCATCAATCAACGATGTGCGGAACTCCTGCTGCTTCCAGAAGGCATGGTTGATGCCTCGCCAAAACTGGACGAGCTCATCAAATGCAAGATCGGTGACGACGTGTCGCAGATGTGGAGCGGAAGCTCCCCTGCGGCCGACAATGGCGGTATTCATTCGGCAGATGCGCAAATGTCGTCGATTACGAGTCTCCAACGGTCCGACGGGGCTTACATAGAGGTTCGAAAAGCATGGCTCCCCGACGGGGCTTTCGTGCAGACCTTTACCGACATCACCAAGCGTCGGCAGGCAGAAGCTCATATCATCAAACTTGCGTCCGAGGATCCGTTGACCTCCCTGGTCAACCGGCGCGTATTTCGTGCACGGATGCAGGACCTCTGCGAAAGCTGCTCCCAAACGAAGTTTGTGGTCCTCTTTCTGGACATGGACCGGTTCAAGGTGGTGAACGATACGCTCGGGCATCGGACGGGGGATCAACTTCTCATACAGGTGGCGAAGCGCTTGCGGTCGGTCCTCAAGGAAGCGGACGTGCTTGCGCGCCTCGGGGGCGACGAGTTCGCGATCCTGCTCTCGGCCATCCAGTCAATCGGCGAAGTTGAGGCGGTCGCGCAGCGGATTATCGATGCATTCGCCGAATCTTTCAAAGTCGACCAGAACGTTATCACGATAGGCACCAGCATTGGCATCGCGATCGGGCCGGATCACGGCAGTACGGCCGACGCGCTACTTGTGGCGGCCGATCTCGCTCTCTACTCGGTGAAGGTCGGATCCCGCGGGACTTACCGCATCTTCGAACGGCGCATGAATGACGAGGTAAACATGCGCCGCGAAATCGAACTGGAGCTCAAGGAAGCCCTCACGAGTGGTGGATTGGACGTTCACTACCAGCCGATCGTCGACCTGCAGAACTATTCGATCACGGGCTTCGAGGCTTTAATGCGGTGGCCGCATCCAAGCAAAGGCATGCTTTCGCCGGCTAAGTTCATTCCCGTTGCCGAGGAATGCGGCCTGATCGACGCGCTGGGACATTGGATTCTGCTGAAAGCGTGCCGCCAAGCCAGGGAATGGCCGCCGACCATGAAGCTGTCGGTCAATGTTTCGCCCATTCAACTGGCCAAGCCGGATATAGTCGCTACGGTCGAATCCGTTCTGGCCACGACGGGTCTCGAAGCGCATCGGCTCGTGTTGGAATGCACGGAGACGATCTTTATCGAGGACAGCGAAAAGATGCTGTCAACTCTGCATAAACTAAAGCAGATTGGCGTGCAGATCGCACTCGACGACTTCGGAACGGGTTATTCGTCTCTGTCCTATCTGCGCAGATTTCCATTCGACACCGTCAAAATCGATCGGAGCTTTGTGTCCGATCTCAGCACGAGCACGAGCAGCAGCGTTATTGTCCAGGCAGTCATCTTGATCGCGGCGAGCCTTGGCATCAAGACAGTGGCCGAAGGCGTCGAGGCGGAGGAACAGTTACAGTTCCTGAAACTGCTCGGCTGCAACGAGGTGCAGGGCTACCTGTTGGGCATGCCCGCGCCGGCCGGGGAGATCGGAAACCTCGTGACGCAGCGCTCGGTGAAAGCGGCTGCTGCCTAATACCAAGTTTCAGAAGTGCTGACTCGTCATGCCCGGCCAACCGGGTCCGGCCCGAAGTGGCCGGCCCGGCTGCATACTTGTGTCGGGTATCCCGATTTGATCGCGAGGCGAACAAGAATCGGGATGGGTGGGACAGGCCCGGCCATGACGCGGAGAGGGTCGGCCATTACGAAGGCTGGTATAACGACAGAATTTCCAAAGCACGCGGGCCGGTTGGGCTGATCACGCGGGCGGTGAAAGCGATCGGCAGCTAGCGGAGTGGATTTGACATTCGCTACCCACCGAGCCGAGAACGCGTGCAGCGAAATGTCAAATTCAAAGCTCCACTACCGCTTGTATTTTCTAGTGGTCCTTTGATTCTAACATTGGCACGAGAGCGTGCCGAAGCGGGATGCGAATGTTAGAAATCGGACCACTAGGTGGTCAGAGCCCGTTTTTTGACCTGCGCTTCACGCCACAACAAGAACAGACCCGAGGCCACGACGATGCATGAGCCGGCGATAAGCGCCAGCGACGGAATGTCTCCCCAGACCACGTAGCCAATCGCTGCGGCCCAAACCAGCATGAAATAGAAGAATGGCGACACAGCCGTCGCCGGCGCCAGCATCAAGGCTTTCGTCCAGAAAACTTGACCGACCAGATTGGCAAGACCGCACATGACGAATAGCAAGGCGTCGCCGCCCGTCGGCCATTTGAAGCCGAACAACAGCAACAGCGAGTGACAGAGCGACACCACTGCGAGCTGCCAGATCAATAGCGTGTTGACCGTTTCGGTGCGCGTCATGCCGCGAACGGCCACGGTGACGGAACCCAGTATGATCGCATTGAGAAGCGCAAACATGGCTCCGAGCGTGAGCGAGTCGAGTCCCGGATTGGCAACGATGAGGACCCCGGAAAAGCCGGCAATCAACGCAACCCAACGCGCTGGGCCCGCGCGCTCCTTTAGCCAGATGATCGCAACCAGGGCCGTCCACAAAGGCGCCGAAAAATTGATCGCAATTGCTCCGGCCAGCGGCATCAAACTGAATGCGAGCACCGAGAAAGTCTGAGAGGCGGATTGCGCCAGACCGCGCATCGAATGCGCCAGCGGACGTTTGGTGGTAAAAACCGAGAAGCCGTGAATCGGGAGCAGGAAGGCCGCGCAGACTCCAAACCCGACAATGGAGCGCGAGAACATGACTTGGCCTACGGGATAACTGGCGACCAGCCATTTGCTCAATGCGTGCATAATCGCGAACGCGACCGTGGCGATGATCATGCATAAAATGCCACGCGACACATTGGAAGTCGGCGTCTTCGAAGCTTGGATCGGGATTGCGCTGGCCGGAGACGCTGACTGCGAGCCTGCGATGCTGGTCATGGACGCCGGTTACTCCACCGACTGAGCCAACTGGGCGTTTACGATGCCGCTGATGAGATTGGTCGTCAGAAGGCAGGCGGTGAGGTCATTGCGAGTCCGATGGGCATGGACGATCTGGTGCGGGATGGCGTCGATCTGCTGAAGCAGGGTCCGACGTAGTTGCTGCGCCTCCGCGATATTTGTTTTCTGAAATGATATCTTGTCGCCGATGCGCGACCTGCCGAGCGCGGGCAGGTCCGCCGAAATGATGGTCGCGACTTTTGGATAGCCTCCGGTGGTTTGGCGATCGGCCATGAGAACGATCGGCCGCCCGTGTCCCGGAACCTGAATGGAACCGAGCGCGATTCCGTCCGATACAATGTCGTGGCCCGCGACGTGTTCGAGCTTCGGGCCGTCGAGGTGCATGGCCATCCGATCCGTCGCCGGACCGACCGTATACTCGCCGTCCAGGAAGGCTTCGATTGATCGTTCCGAGAACCACGCGTGCTGCGGTCCCAGAACGACGCGAAAGCGAGTAGGCCGAGCGAGATCGAATCCCTCAATCCGAAACTCGTCCCGCTCGTCCGCCATGTCCCGGCGAAGTGGCAAGACATCGCCTGCCAGAAGGGCGCGGCCGTGCCAACCTCCGAGATGGCCGCGGATATACGTCGAAAGGCTGCCAAACACGGGCCGGATATCGAGTCCGCCTTCGACTGCCAAGTAAACGACCGAGAATCCCGACGTCGGCCCTATGCGGACGATCTGGCCGCGTTGGGCATGGAAACTCTGCATCGAGGAGTACCGAACACCGCTTCCCGCGGTTTCATCTGGTAGTACTTCAATGGATGCGTCGGCGCCGGCGCAAGCCAGATTAACGCTGTCAGCCTCGATTACGAATGTCGGCCCGACATAGGCAATCTCCAGCGCGCCTTCGGTCGGCGTGTTGCCGACAAGGATGTTCGCGGCCCTGAGACTTACCGGGTCCAACGCGCCGCTGGTGGGCACCCCAAGATGCTGATAGCCGACCCGGCCCATATCTTGGACGGTCGTGAGCAGACCCGGCTCCAGGATACGCAAGGCGGCGGGCATGCGGTCCTCAATGACTCGTCTCTGCCCGCGACGGTACGGCAACGATCGCTTCGGATTGGGGGCGTTGGTACTCGCGCAAGCTCACGGGTTTGAACCTGACTTTGTCTCCGGCTCGCAGTAATGCGCCCCTCGCAAGAGTCGGATCCCAAAGCAAGACGGGCGATTGGCCGATGACATGCCACCCGCAGGGCGTCGCCATTGGATAGATACAGGTCAGCTTTCCCCCAATACCGAGCGAACCTGCCGGTATTCTGGGCCTCGGCGTGGCGCGCCGGGACAAAATAAGTTCCGGCGGCAAATCTCCCAGATAGGCGAGACCGGGCAGAAAGCCGAGCATATAGACATGGTAGATTTGGCTGCTGTGAGCCTCGATCACTTGCGCGGGTTGGAGATTGCATGCCGAGGCGACTTGTTCGAGGTCCGGCGCAAGTTCCGGGTCGTAGCAGACCGGGATTTCGCATGTGCGGCCGGTTGCGGGTGCTTCGTCCAGATGTTCGAGAATAGTTGCAATCTGGGACTCGAGCCGAAGCGCGGATATGGTGAGGGGCTCGTAATAGATGCTCAGCGATCGGACCGTCGGTACAGTTTCGATGACGCCATCGAGGTTGAGCTCGTTGAGTCGGCTTGCCAGCGCCAGCACCTTCGCGCTGACACTCAGATCAACCCGGTTGCCGAAATCGACGACGAGCGCCGTGTCGCCGGCGGCGACCACGTTGTAATCGTTCATAGCACCGCCCCGTCGCGCGATTCTGATGCAACCGGGGAGAGTTCGATGGACCGATCGTTCGGCCGCGGCTCTCGACCGCTGTAGTCGGGGGGCAAGAACCACGGCTTGTCGGAGATGCCGTGACGCAAAGAAAACATGTAGAAAATCGGCAGCGTATCGGGGAAAAGGCTTCTGAGCTGACTGCCGTTGAAGGTGACGAAAATGGAGCGCGGGAACGCACGTTCCATGACTTTCCGCTCCACCATGTTGGCTTGGAAGTAGCGGACTGCGCCTTCCTCCGACGAGCCTTCGCCTTTGAACCACTTGACGGCGCTGCCCCTCAACTCGGCCAGCAGCTCGGCCGTCGGAACACGGTACTCGGGCATTTCATCGGGTCGCAAACCCGGCGCGTTCACTAGGCTGCTCAGCAGGCACGTTTTGAACCGGTGGCGACGCGCCGCGAGTTCCAGATCCTGGAAATACGAATGGATGCTGTCTTCACCATGACCGTTGAGCGCTGCGTGCGTATCGGTAAAGACCAGCGTGAAATCGACGCCAGGCTCATAGACCTCGACAACGCGCGAAATCATCAAGTCGAGAAAGTCCAGGCAGGCAAATTCCGGCGCTGCCAGCGTCGGCCGCAATCCCTTGCCCCAATACATGACAAACGAGACGGGCGCTCGGCGCACAAGAGCCTGCGTGATGAATTGAATCATCAACTCAGGATTGCCGGGACTTTGTCGCTTGAAAGCCCGCGTATTGAACGACTTGAGAATCTGTTCGGGCGTAACCCCGCGTGTCGAAACCCCGTGTCGCTTTGTTGGCGAAGCGGGCTGATGCCGCTGAAATGGAGGGCTTATGCAGGAAGATTCATCCGGGCAATAGGATTCCCGGGCTGCCCAGGCGGGCGCCGACGCATCGTACCGCATTAAATTCCCGACGCTTACATAGAACCTGTAGTTGACCTCGCCGCGGAGAATACGTTTACAATTCGTTAAGGTCAACGATTCACTGCAGTGGCCAAGGGCAACTGGGTGCGGGTCGAGTAATTCTCGTTAAGAGTTAAGGTTAATGAGGATGCCGCCGACAGCCGACGCCGAGCTGCCGTGCGGATTTCTTTGTGCAATATATTCTCTGTGCAATATAGATGTGCGGCTGGAGCTGGGTGAAAGGAGTCGAACCTTTCAACTCACCGATACAATCAGTGGCTTTACCATTAAGCTAACCCAGCACTTCTTCCCTAACGCAACGCGATTAACGAAAGCTGACTGGATCCTCGTTCCACGGTTCCGGCAATGATGTGGCGCGTCTGCTTCGCAAGCCAGAACGAAGGAAGGGCCGCTGATCGCGCGTCTCTTGGTCGAGAACGCGGAATGATCTCCAGCCGCAAGAGTAGCGGGACCTCTCCCCGCCGTAGGACGATCAAAAAGCCAATCGGGATGCCGGTGGACGCCTCGGCCAATCCGGGGTGTCCGGCGCGTCCGCGGTCGTGCTAATCTGTCGCAGCCACGCGGAGATTAGCCATGAATACGCATGTCAAGCTCGCGACCGTCACCCAAGCAGATATTTCCCCAGACGAATGGCAAGCGCGCGTCGATCTTGCCGCCGCCTACCGCTTGATCGCCCATTACGGCTGGGGCGACGTCATCTACAATCATTCCTCGCACCGCGTGCCCGGCGACGAGCGCAAGTTCCTCATCAAGCGCCACGAACTCCTGTACGAGGAAGTGACGCCGTCCAATCTTGTTAAGGTGAGCATGGACGACGATCTCGACGAATCCGCCGGCGTCAACCGGCCGGGCTTCACGCTGCACAGCGGCGTGCTGTCGGCGCGGCCGGACGTCAATTGCGCGGTTCACGTCCACACCGAGATCGGAATGGCAATTGCCGGATTGAAGCACGGCCTGCGCATGGTGTCACAGCCGGCGGTGCGCTTCTACAATCGCGTCGGCTATCACGATTATGAGGGCATCACCGAGGATTTCGGTGAACGCGCGCGCATCAACAAGGCACTTGGCAAAAATCGCGCGCTGATCCTGCGCAATCACGGGCTGCTCACCGTCGGCAAGACCACACGCGAGGCATTCGTGCTGATGAAAGCCTTGATCGAGGCTGCCGACATCCAGCTCAAGATGGAAGCGACCGGCGGCGCGCTGATCGAGATCCCGGCGGAGACTTGCGAAAAGGTCGCGCACCAATACGAGCACCACGATTCGGGCCGCGGCTCGGCCGATTGGCCTGCTTATCTGCGAATGCTCGACGCTATCGACGCCAACTGGCGGCACTGAGTGCTCATTGACAGGCGCCCCGAGCTGCCATGAGAACGGCCGAACAGCGCGCCTCGATATTGGCGGATCATTGCTGGCGAGGCAGCAGATTCATGCGGCAGGTTCAATTCATTTCAGCTGCCGCGTGGATGGCTTTTGCAGTCCTCGCCGCAGTGCCGACGGTTGCACGCGGCCAGACGGTCGACGCCGCTATCGCGCTTGCTGCCGATGTGTCGCGCAGTATCGACGGTCAGGAGTTTCAGCTGCAGCGCCGGGGTTACGCCCGGGCGATTACCAGCCCGCAATTCCTGCAGGCGGTCCAGTCCGGTCCGCACGGGGCGGTAGCATTGTGTTTCCTTGAATGGGCAGGGATCGGTCAGCAGGCCGTCGTGGCGAAATGGATCGTGATCCGCGATGGCAAAGGGGCGGCGGAATTCGCCAAGGTGCTGCTTGACGCACCACGATCCTTTGCCGGCCGCACCGCGATCGGCGACGGAATCGATTTTGCTGTCGCGCAGCTTGCCGCCGCCGGGTTCACCTCTGCACGACGGGTCATCGACGTATCCGGCGACGGCAACAGCAATTCGGGCCGGCCGGTGACGGATGCGCGGGACGAGGCCGTGGCAAAGGGGATCACTATTAACGGCCTCGCCATCATCAACGAGAAGACCGGCGGCATTGCCGGAACCTTCCTCTATGCTCACACCCATCCGCCCGGTGGTTTGCCGAACTACTATCGCGACAATGTCGTCGGTGGCCCCGGCGCTTTCGTGCTGCAAGTCGTGAACTTCGATACCTTCGCCGAGGCGATGACCAACAAGCTTGTCGCCGAGATCTCGCAGGCGGTGCCGGGCGCCGCCCCCACGCGCGCAGCGCAGGAAGCGCAATAGGGCGGACCCGCGCGACTTCGGGCGAGTCCGTTCGCTCCTCGCAATGACAATAATTACTTCGCGTATTTGCCGCCGGTCTGTTTGGTATGGACACCTTCGGCGCCGCTTTCCTTGTGCTGCAGACGGGTGATGCGCGCCCAGGTGCGATGCAGATCGTCGCGCACGTTGATGTGCAGCGTGCCGCAGCCTTCGCAAGTCAGCTCGATCTTGTCGCCGTCCATGAACGGGTTGAGGCCGCGGTGATTGGTGCCGGTGGCAAGGATATCGCCGGGCTGTAGCGTGTGAATGGACGTGACCCATTCGATGCAGCGCGGAATCTTGTGCGCCATGTCGTCGGTATTGAAATTCTGATAGGCGACGCCGTTGTTGGTCAGCTTGATCTGCAGCTTCTGCGGATCTTTGATTTCGTCGGCGGTAACGATATAAGGACCGATCGGAGCGAAACTATCGCGCGACTTCATCTGATAGAACACGTTGGTCGGCGGCACCACGCCGCGCGCCGAACCGTCGATGAAGTTCGTATAGCCGAAGACGTAAGACATGGCGTCGGCTGCCGCCACATGCGAGGCGCGCTTGCCGATGACGACCGCGATCTCCGCCTCGCCCTCGAACACGCTCGCCGCCATGTCGGGCAGCACCATAGTATCGCCATCACCGATGATCGCGCTGGGCGATTTCATGAATGCGTTGATCGGCGCCGGCTCCTTGAGCGTGCCGTCCTCCATGTAGTTGACCGCCATGCAAATGATGTTCTCCGGCCGCGGCAGCGGCGGACGCAACCGCACCTGAGATAACGGCTTGCCTTGCCCCTTTGCCGCTGCGTCAGCGAGCTTGCTCTTGAACTCGCCGAACCGTTCGATCACGCCGCGGATGATGTCTTGCGGGCTAAGCTGCGGGATACCGGCGACCACGCCGGTCACGTCGACGATTTTATCGCCGGTCACCACGCCGAATTTGAAATCATCGAAGAACGCCAGTTTCATGTTCTCTCCTTGAGTTACAGGGGGAAATAGGATTGGTGTTCAGCCAGTTTTGGGCGCGTCATTCCGTTCAAACCTTGTTTCCCGCGCTCCAACTCCAAAAATCGCGGCCCTCTTCGCGGAGGAAGCGCGCCAGCACCATATTGTGCACCTCCGAGGCGCCGTCGACCAGGCGGGCGGCGCGAGCAGAGCGGTAAATCCATTCCAAAATCGTGTCCTTGGAATAGCCGCGCGCGCCGTTGAGCTGGATCGCGGTGTCGGCGGCGTTGTGCAAGGTGTCGGCGACATGCACCTTGGCCATCGAGATTTCCTTGCGTGCGCGGTCGCCGCGATCAAGCTTCCAGGCCGCGTGCATGGTGAGGAGCCGCCCGATCTGGATCTGCTGTGCTACCTGCCCGAGCTTGATCTGGACGCTTTCGCGATCGGCCAGCTTGATGCCGAAGCCCTCGCGATTGTTGACGTAAGCCTGCGCGATTTCGAGGCAGCGTTTCGATAACCCGAGCCAGCGCATGCAGTGGGTCAGCCGTGCCGGACCGAGCCTGATCTGCGTAACCTTGAGACCCTCGCCGACGCCGAGAAGCACGTTGTCATCGTCGACTTCGAGCCCGTCGAATTCAAGCTCGCAGTGGCCGCCGTGCTCCTCCGGTCCCATGATGTCGATGCGGCGCACGATCCGCCAGCCTGGCTGATCGCGGTGATAAAGGAACGCGGTGAGCCCTTTGCGCCTGTCGTCGGACGTGCGCGCGATGACAATGAAGTTTTGCGCCTCGCCGGCGCCGGTAATGAACCACTTGCGGCCGCGGATGATCCATTTATCGCCGTTCCGTTCGGCGCAGGTGCGGATCATGCCTGGGTCGGAGCCGCCGCCGGGCGCCGGCTCGGTCATGGCGAAGGCGGATTTCACCTTGCCTTCGACAATGGGGCGTAACCACCATTCCCTCTGCGCCGGCGTGCCGATGCGCGACAGCAGATTCATGTTGCCGTCGTCCGGCGCCATGCAGTTCATCGACAGCGCGCCGAAGATTGAGCGCGCAGCTTCCTCGTACATGACCGCCCAGGCCGTGATCGGAAGCGCCATGCCGCCGAATTCCTTCGGCGACTGCGGAGCCCACAATCCGGCCTTCTTCGCCTTCTCCTGCACCGGCGCGAGGCGTGACAGCGGGATATTTTCGTGATCCGAAAAATTCTCAGCCTCGGCCTCGAGTGGCAGCACGTGGTCCTCGATGAATGCGCCTACTCGCAGGCGCAAGTCTTCGATCTCGGGCGGAAGCGTGAAATCCATGCCGGCGCCTTTTGTGCCCATCCGGCCGTTGCTTCGATGAGCGTCGACTTTATGATTACTCCATTGGGCGGGTTTGACAAACCGGCTGTGACGGCTGATTGATTTTCACAAGGTGATTTTAAGCTCCGCTTGCAAGTGCTATGCGGGCGGCGAAATCAGGCGGACAGGATGATGCGGATTGGGCTTGCGATCGCCGGGCTGGCGATCATGATTTGCTTTGATGCTCCCTCCAGCCACGCGCAAATTTACGGCAATGCGCCCTGGTGCGCGGTCATGGAAATCGGCGCCGGCGAAGTCCAGCGGGACTGCGACTATGACTCGCTCCGGGACTGCACGCAGAGCGTCATTGCCGGCAATCGCGGCTTTTGTCAGATAAATCCGTATTATGCGGCGCCCCCGGATCATGTTGTGCACCGCGGGGCCCATTGGCGACATCGCCGACCGTATCATTGACGGATCGCATCGGTGCGCCGCAGGATGGGGCGCCGTGAAGCTCGATCCGCCCGTAACCGAAACGCCGCAATTTTCGCTTGATGCGGACCAGATCGCCGTCCGGGCCATGGCGCGCGCCTTCGCCGACCAGTCTCTGGCACCGAACGCAGTGGCCTGGGACGAGGCCAAGCATTTTCCGGTTGCCGAGATGCGTGAAGCCGCCGCCCTTGGCATGGGAGGTATTTACGTTGCCGAGGAGGTGGGCGGCTCGGGGTTATCTCGGTTGGCGGCGACGCTGATCTTCGAAGCATTGGCGACCGGCTGTCCGACGGTGTCGGCCTACATGTCGATCCACAGCATGGTTGCGTGGATGATCGATGCCTACGGATCCGAAGACCAACGCCGCCAATGGCTTCCGCGTCTTTGCACGATGGAATTGTTCGCTAGCTATTGTCTGACCGAGCCGGATGCGGGTTCTGACGCAGCGGCACTGCGGACGCGAGCCGTGCGCGAGGGTGATTTTTACGTCCTCAACGGGCAAAAGCTCTTCATCTCCGGCGCCGGAGCAAGTGGCATCTATGTCGTGATGGCGCGCACCGGAGGGCAGGGCACAGGCGGCATCTCGTCGCTGATCGTGCCCGGTGACGCGACAGGCATTTTGTTCGGAGCGAACGAGCGCAAGATGGGCTGGAACGCGCAGCCGACGCGTGCCGTTACGTTCGAGAACGTTCGCGTGCCGATCGGCAATCGGCTCGGCGACGAGGGCGCCGGGTTCAAAATCGCGATGGCCGCGCTCGACGGCGGCCGGCTCAATATCGCCGCCTGCTCGCTCGGCGGTGCGCAGGCGGCGCTGGAAAAATCGCTCGCCTACATGAAGGAACGCCGCGCCTTCGGCAAGCGCCTCGACGAATTTCAGGCCTTGCAATTCCGTCTCGCCGATATGGCTACCGAGCTGGAGGCGGCGCGCGCATTGCTCTGGCGCGCGGCCGCCGCGCTCGACCGCCGGGAAGCCGACGCCACTTCGCTGTGCGCCATGGCCAAGCGCTTCGTCACCGATGCTTGCTTCGACGTTGCCAACCAGGCGCTGCAGTTGCACGGCGGCTACGGCTATCTCGCCGAATACGGAATTGAGAAGATCGTGCGCGACTTGCGCGTGCACCAAATCCTCGAAGGCACCAACGAGATCATGCGTCTTATCGTGGCGCGAAGCCTCATCGGGCGATGAGCGAAAGGATCCTTCAAGACGGCGAGGTCATAGCCCGCGCACTCGGAACGCTGCGGCGCATCACGCTCAATCGGCCGAGAGCCCTCAATGCGCTGACGCTCGGCATGGCCGGGGCGATCACCGGGTGGCTTCGCGCTTGGGCCAACGATGAGACGGTCGGAGCCGTGCTCATCGACGGCGCAGGCGACCGTGGGTTCTGTGCCGGCGGCGACATCCGCGCGTTATACGATGCGGCGAGGTTCGGCGGCCCGCTGCCGCGGGAATTCTGGGCGACCGAATATCGTCTTGACGTTCTGATTGCCCGCTATTCCAAACCGGTGGTCGTCGTCATGGATGGCATGGTGATGGGCGGCGGCGTCGGTCTGTCCGCTCACGCCGCGCATCGGGTGGTCACCGAACGCTCTGCCATCGGCATGCCGGAGGTGGGCATCGGTTACTTCCCCGATGTCGGCGCGGCGTATCTGCTGGCGCGCGCGCCCGGCGAAGTCGGTACGCATCTGGCGCTTACCGGCGAGCCGATCGGCGCGGCCGACGCTATCTTTTGCGGCCTTGCCGATGTCCACGTTCCAGCGGAAAATCTCGCGGCTCTTCCCGCATTGCTCGCCGCCTGCCGCACTGCCCAAGAGGTGCGGGTTTGTCTCCAGCAGGTGTCCCGGCCGCCAGCTCCGGGCAAATTGCCGATCGCGCGGCAGTGGATTGACGTTGCCTATGTCGGCGCTGACGTCGAACCGATTATTGCAAGGCTGCGCGCCCACGACAGCGATCCGGCGCGCTCGGCGTCGATTGTTCTGGAAAGCGCCTCGCCGACATCGCTTAAGATCACATTGCGAAATATCCGCTCGGCGCTATCATTCAGCAGGATCGAGCAAAGCTTCCAGCAGGATTATCGCATCTCGCTCAGTTGCATCGCCGCGCATGATTTCATCGAAGGCATCCGCGCGGCCGTCGTCGACAAGGACCGCAAGCCGGTCTGGCGGCCGGACCGACTCGATGATGTTGTTCCTGAAGTTATCGATCAGTACTTCAGCCCGCTCGGTGCTCTAGAACTCAAATTTGATCCTTGAGAGGAAACGCAGATGGCGACCATCGGATTCATCGGCCTCGGTAATATGGGCGTGCCGATGGCCGCCAATCTCGTAAAATCCGGCGAGCGTGTGCTCGGCTTCGATGTCTTGCCGGGTTCGCGCTGGGCTTCGGCGGAATTTGGCGTGCAGGTGGTGGCGAGCGCCCGACGCGCAGCCGAGGACGCCGACGTCGTCGTAACAATGCTGCCGGGTGGAGAACAGGTGCTGACGGTCTGGAAGGATGTGCTGCCGGCTGCAAAAAAAGATGCTTTGTTTATCGACTGCTCGACCATCGATGTGGCGAGCGCGCGCACCGCGCATGCGCTGGCTGCCGAGCGCGGCATTGCCGCGCTCGATGCGCCGGTTTCCGGTGGCGTTGGCGGCGCCAAGGGCGCGACGCTGACCTTCATGGTCGGTGGCTCTGTCGATGCGTTCGCGCGCGGCAAGCCGGTACTCGATCGCATGGGCAAGCGCATCGTTCATTGCGGCGAAGCCGGCAATGGCCAGGTCGCCAAGATTTGCAACAATCTCGTCCTGGGGGCTTCGATGATCGCGGTCAGCGAAGCTTTCGTGCTCGGCGAACAGCTCGGGCTGTCGCACCAGGCGCTGTTTGACGTGGTCTCCGGTTCTTCTGGGCAATGCTGGTCGCTGACGAGCTATTGCCCGGTTCCCGGTCCTGTGCCGGCGAGTCCGGCGAACAGCGGCTACAAGGCGGGGTTCGCCGCCGCCTTGATGTTGAAAGATCTCAATCTCGCCCGGCAGGCGGCGCAATCGGCGGGCGTTCAAGCAGAACTCGGTGTTCATGCCGGGCAGATTTACGAGCAATTCGCACAAGGCGGCCACAGCGCCTTGGATTTCTCGGCGATCGTGAATTTCGTCCGGCAGCAGTCGGAGCGCCGCTGATCAGAGCGAAGCGCAAAGTCCGTATGCGCAGAGCGTCACCCGATTCATAGCGCCTGAAAAAATCTGAAGGCCGTGCGGGAGAAACCAAGTTTCTCATAGAAGCGATGCGCCTCGACGCGGCGCTCCGCGCTGGTGACTTCGATCCCGAGCAGCGGTGTTCGCGGGCGAACTCGGCGGCTACAGCGATCAGCTTATCGCCGATGCCGCGCCGGCGGTAGCGGGGCGAAACGACGAGGCTCGTCACTCTGCAGATCGTCGAGCCGTTCGGGAAATAGGGAACGAGTTCGGCGCTCATCAGGCCGATGGCCTCGCCCGCCGACTCCGCGACCACGCAATAACTGGTTTCGCTGCGCAGCGACCGATCAAGCCGGTCTTTCACCTCGGCCTCGGCAGCCGGGTAACCCAGCTCGGTCATCAGGACAGCGACGTGATTGGCGTCGCTTTTCCCGCGCCGGCCTGATCAGCAAGGTCATCGCGCTGCCATGGCTGTGCCGCGAAGATGCGCCTTTTCCAGCATCACGTGAATACCCTTGGCGCCGTTGACCACCTGAGTGACGCGCAGATCGGCGGCGAGGCTGCAAAGCGTGTAGGCGTCCTCGCGCGAAAGCCCGGTACGCGCGCAGATGAGCTTGATCATGTTTCGCAACGCGATCACCACGGCATCGTCCAGGTCGGGATCGAACGCCATGGTGATGACGTGGGTCGGCGTCTCGGCCATGGGCCATTCTAATTTCATGTCAGGCCGTACGTGCAATTCGAAAGTGCCGATCAGCCCGGTTTCGATGGCGGTGATGCAGACCTCTCCGTCGCCCTGTGCGCCGTGACCGTCGCCGACCGAGAACAGCGCGCCGTCAATATGAATCGGAAGATAAAGTGTGGTGCCGGCGACCAGCTCCTTATTGTCCATATTGCCGCCATTGCGTCGTGGCGGCGGGGATGCAACCGGGCCCCAGGCGGGCGGCGGCGCCACTGCCATGATGCCGAAGAACGGCTTGAGCGGCAGTTCGAGGCCCCACGGCAGCTTGCCGACCATGCGTTCGCGATCGAGCGGAATGTGAATGATTCGCGCTTCCGCGAAATCGTCCGGTAGCGCGCCCGCGAGCGGGCGGATGGCGTTATAGCCCCAGTCGTAATGAAGCTCGATCGATTTGATGCGCACTTCCAGCACCTGGCCGGCCTTGGCGCCGCGCACGGCGACCGGCCCGGTAAGTATGTGCGGGCCATTAAGTCTCTGCGGTACGTCGCGGTGAATCGCCGGAAGTGCCGGAGGCACCCCCAGTCCAGAACCGGCTTGCGGCATTTGCGCAGGCGTGCCCGATACCGTCGAGATCACGACAGCGTCGCTGGAATCGACCACGATCAGGGGTTTGAGCGAGGCGTCAAAGAAGCCCCAATGGACGGTGTTCGGCCCCGCATCCAGACGATGAGTTTGCATCCTAGCCGTCCGATTATGATATTCGCATCCGCCTTCGGCAGACCCTCATGCGAATGTTAGAATCAAACGACCACGAGCAAACATTGGAGTCAGTGGAGCTTTGAATTCACATTCGCTTTGTGGATTTGCGGCTTGACGGCTGCAAATGTCAAACTTTGCGGCTTGGGGCGCGGCCGCGCAAGTCACGATGACGTTTGAGCGTGTCGTCCGGCTTGCGCGCCGATGTGCGATCCTGCTTAATGCCGAGTGGGCTGGCGACAGCGGTCAGGGCATGCCGGTGACGATGGAAACGACGGCGTGACCAATCCGGGTGCTAGAATCCTCGTCGTCGACGACGTTGCCGAGAACCGCGACCTGCTCGTGCGTCGTCTTACGCGGCTCGGATTTCAACTGATCGATCAGGCTGGTAACGGGGTCGAGGCGCTTGCGGCGATCGGCGCCGCGACCTACGATCTCGTGTTGCTCGACATCATGATGCCAGAGCTGGACGGCTTCGGCGTTCTGGAAGCTCTGAAGCAAAACGGCCGTATCAACGAACTGCCGATCCTTGTTATTTCAGCCCTGAATGAAATCGAGCCGGTCGTGCGCTGCATCGAGCTCGGCGCGACCGATTTTATCGTCAAGCCTTTCAATCCGACGCTTTTGCGCGCGCGGGTGCTGGCGACGCTGGAAAAAAAGCAGTTGAGCGATCTGACGCGAGAAGAGCTCAAACGAAAGCAAATGGAGCTCAGCGAAGCGCGCATCTTGCAGCTTGCGCTGGCGCCGCCGCCGTTTGCCGGAACGTTATCGGGCCGTTCATTGGCGATCGACGTTTTGCTCGATCCCGCCAAAGAGGTCGGAGGGGATCTGGTCGATCATTTCCGGATTGGCGACGAGACGCTCGTGCTTGCGCTCGGCGACGTATCCGACAAGGGTGCCGGCGCGGCGCTGATGATGGCGCGCACACACGCAATGTTGCGGGCTTTGATCGCGCGGCCTGACGCTCCGGCGCTGTTTCGCCAGCCGCAGCAGGCGCTCGGCATCGTCAATACCGCTCTTGCGGCGGGAAACGACAGTTGTATGTTCGTAACCTTCCTGCTCGGCTCCCTCGATATTGCGAGCGGCGAACTGACATACGTGCGCGCCGGCCATATTCCGCCCTTCCATCGCAACGGCACCGGTAAGGTCTCGCGCCTGGGCCGCATGGGCGGTCCGCCGCTCGGTCTCATCGACAATGCCGCATACCAAGCCGGGACGGTTAAGCTCAGTCCCGGCGACCGGCTTCTCATCGTCACGGACGGTTTCACGGAGGCGCACGATCCCTCCGACACGGTTTACGGCGAGGCCAGGATAGAAGCGTTCTTAGCCGGGCTTGCGCATTCCGAAGGCGAGCCGCTCAAAAGTCTAGCGCGGCAAGTGCGCGCCTTTGAAGCCGGCCGGCCGCCGTTCGACGACATGGCTGCGATCTTGTTGACGCTCGGGCCATAGTGGTGGAGCGGATTTGACATTCTGCCCACCCGGCCGAGAGCACCGGTAGCGAATGTCAAATCCAAAGCTCCACTACCATTCGTATTTGCTAGTGGTCCTTTGATTCTAACATTTGCATGATAGAGTGCCGAAACCGGATGCGAATGTTAGAATCGGACCACTGGCGACCATGAGCGGAGCGCGGGAGCAATTTCAAATCACCCGGGCGACGCCCGAGCTCATTTCTCTTTTGATTGCGCGGGTCATCTCATTCCTCGAAGGACAAAAAGTGGAGTCGCGCGTCGCGCGTCACACAGGACTTATTCTCGACGAGCTTTTGACCAATCTGGCGATGCATGGCGATGGCGCCGACCGCGCGGCAACCGTTTCCATAACGATTGAATCGGACAGGGTCTCGGGCGAGATCGTCGACAGCGGCGACCCGTTCGATCCGAGGCTCGCGCGCGACCCATCGCTTGACCTTGATGCCGACGCCCGTCCAATAGGCGGATTGGGTCTTTACCTTGTGAGGAAATTGAGCTGCACCCTTGAGTATGCGAGGCTAAGCGGAGAAAATCGGACGACTTTTGCAATCAACAGGGGCAATTCATCGGGTGAGGGAAGCCAGGCTGATGGAAATTCATGACGAACGCGTCGGCGACACCTGGGTGGTGACGGCGAAGGGGCGGCTTGACAGCGGCGCCAGCGTCGCCTTCGCGGATAAGGTTGGCGGCCTTGTCGGCAGCCCAAACCCGAAACTTCTGATCGACTTCGCCGGAGTTGATTTCGTGACCAGTGCCGGTCTGCGTGCGGTGCTGCTCGTGGTCAAGAAAGTCAAAGCCGCCGGCGGCTCGTTCGCGCTCTGCGCCGTGCAGGATCCCGTGCTTGAAGTTCTCGACATCACAGGCTTCACCAGCATGCTCAGAATCCATCGCGCCCGCGCCGATGCGATCGCCGCCATGGCCGGATAGACGAAGCGGACCGCATGGCAGACGGCAAGGACAAAGCGAAAGAATGGTCGAGCGCCGGCAGAGAAGCCGCGCTGCTGCGCGCCACGCTGGAAAACATGGCGCAGGGCGTCGCCATGTACGACGCCGACCATAAGCTCGTCACCTGGAACAAGCTCTTCCGCCAATACCTCGAAATGCCGGACGAATTCCTCGGCACCGACCGCACCTTCTCCGATTACATCCGCTACATCGGAGCGCGCGGCGAGTTTGGCGAAAATGCCGACGTCGAAGAAGCGTTGCGAAAACGATTGGCTATGCTCGACCGGTCGCATTCGTTCGAGCGTGTACGTCCCGATGGCACGGTGCTCGAAGTGCGGCGCGATCCGGTGCCCGGCGGCGGCTTCATCGCCATCTACACCGACATCACGGAGCGGAAAAAGGCCGAGAAGCAGCTGCGCGAAGACGAGGAGCGGTTTCGCGCCATCGATGCGGCGGCGCCGGTCGGATTGATCATCGTCAGTGAAAAAGACCAGAGCCTGTTGCATCTCAATCCGAGCTTTTGCGAGATCGTCGGCAAAGATGCGAACGCATTAACGGGCAAGCCCTTGGCCTCGATCTTCGACGAGCCGGAAAAGGGCAGGGAGCTGGCCGAGATCATCGAGGGCGCGTCAAGCGAGCGAAAGGAGTTTCAGTTCAAGCGGCCTGACGGCAGCGATGCCTACGTGATGGTCTCGCGCGTCGGTCTCGACTATCGCGGCGCCAAAGCGGTCATCGC
This sequence comes from Xanthobacteraceae bacterium, assembly GCA_050725855.1. Lineage (GTDB taxonomy): Bacteria > Pseudomonadota > Alphaproteobacteria > Rhizobiales > Xanthobacteraceae > BOG-931. The sequence goes on from JBOHIU010000054.1 coordinate 37,187, forward strand.
CAGTTTCGTCGATATCAACGATCGCGTGCGCGCGGAGGCCGAATTGCGCCGGGCCATGGAAACCGCCGAATCGGCCAGCCGGGTCAAATCGTCGTTTCTGGCCAACATGAGCCATGAACTGCGAACGCCGCTTAATGCCATTATCGGCTATAGCGAAATCCTTTTGGAAGACGCGACCGACCGCGGCGACAAGGTAAGCATGGCCGACCTGGAAAAAATCCAGGCGGCGGGCAAGCACCTGCTCGGTCTTATCAACGACATTCTCGACCTGTCGAAGATCGAAGCCGGCCGTATGGACGTCTACCTTGAGCACGTGTTCCTCGGCCGCCTGGTCGACGAGGTCAAGACCATCGTCGAACCGATGATGAAGAAGAACGGCAACACCTTAGTGATCGATTGCCCGCCGGATATCGGCTCCCTGCAGACGGATTTGACCAAGCTGAAGCAGGGCATCATCAATCTTCTCAGTAATGCCGCGAAGTTCACCAAAGTCGGCACCGTGACGCTCCGGCTTTCCCGCGAACGGCGGGACGAGAAGCCCTGGGTCAAGTTCGAGATCATCGACAGCGGCATCGGCATGACCGAGGAGCAGGTCGGCCGCCTGTTCCAGGCCTTCACGCAAGCGGACTCGTCGACCACCAGAAATTTCGGCGGTACTGGCCTCGGTCTGACCATCACCAGGCATTTCTGTACGATGCTCGGCGGCACGATCGAGGTAAAAAGCCTGCCGGGTCAGGGTTCGAACTTCACGATATTATTGCCGGATCGCGCTACGACGGCGGCGGCCGAAGACGCCGCGCTCGATATGGGCCGGTCGGCCGTCGCTCGGGAGCCTTCATCCGGGGCTATCAACGTCCTCGTGGTCGACGACGATCCCGCCGTTCACGACGTGCTTGCCGCCACGCTCGGCAAGGAAGGCTATCAGATCATGCATGCCGCGGATGGTATCGAAGCCTTGAACATCATGCGGACCAATCCACCCGACATCGTCACTCTCGATGTCATGATGCCGAAGCTCGACGGCTGGTCGCTGCTCGGCATCATGAAGTCCGAGCCGCAACTTGCGCCTATTCCGGTCATCATGCTGACGATCGTGGACGACCGCAATCTCGGCTTCTCCCTCGGCGCGTCCGAATACATGACCAAGCCGATCGATCGGAGCCGGCTGCTCGCGCTCATTCAGAAATTCGCCGCGACAAGACGAGACGGCGTGGTGCTCGTCGTTGACGACGATCCGGACGTCCGCGCGATGGTTAGAACGACGATTGAGAGCGTCGGCATGCGGGCGGCCGACGCCGCCGATGGACAGGTGGCGCTGGATTGGCTTGAGAACAATCCACAGCCCGCGCTCGTCTTGTTGGATTTGATCATGCCGAAGATCGACGGCTTCGAGTTTCTGGAGCGCTTGCGCCAAAAACCGGGATTCGTCGATTTGCCGGTCGTTGTTCTCACCGCCAAGGAATTGACCGATAGCGAGCGCAGTTATCTGGCCGAACAGACACTTCTGGTGCTGAGCAAGAGCGCTCAGCCGGTGAGCAAGCTCGGTTACGCGCTTGCGGCGATTGCCGGTCGCAACCGCAATTTGAAAAGCGCCGCTTTGGCGGGCTGGGAGACCCGATGACAAAGATTTTGCTGGTTGAAGACAATGAAATGAATCGAGACATGCTGTCGCGTCGGCTTACGCGCAACGGCTTTGAAATCGTGATCGCGGTCAATGGACAGGAAGGTCTCGATTTTGCCTCCTCGGAAAGCCCCGATTTGATCCTGCTCGACATGAGTCTGCCGGTGATCGATGGCTGGGAAGCGGCGCGGCGGCTAAAGGCGGACGCAACGACGGCGAAGATACCGGTCATCGCGCTCACGGCGCACGCGATGGTCCAGGACAAGGACAAAGCGCTTGCGGCCGGCTGCGACGACTTCGATACCAAACCCGTCGAGCTGCCGCGGCTTCTGGAAAAGATCAATTCGTTGCTGCGCATCGGTGCCTGATTTTCCCTGGACCGGCGATCTGCTCCGAGCCCATTGACGGTGGCAAATCGGCTTCGCGGCACCGGTATGAACCCCGAAGGGCAGGAACTTCGCCGGGCCGAGGCTAGCCTAACTCCAACGGCTCGCGGTGCCGATCAGGATTCCGATGCCGAGGGCGACGGCAATCGTCATAATGGGTTGCTGCCTCGTCCGCCTGGCGACCTGTCGCAACGCCTTGCTGCCGGCCTTGGCACCTACCTTGACCGCTTCTCTTTGGGCACTGGCGGCCTGGTTCAGCGCCGCACGCCGGCCGTATCTGAAGCGGCCGACGATGTCGTTGAGGATTGGAGCGAGCGTGTCGGCGATCTGGTTGCCGGCGGATACCGCACTTGCAGAGCCACGGCGACCCGCGCTTTTGCCTATTTCGCCCAATTCATCCTGAATGGCCCGCAGGTGACCGGCGATAGCGGTCATGCGCGGGTCAAGAAAGTCTTTGGAACGGGGCTGAAACATCACCTTCTCTCCCTTGTGGGGGCTTCCCTTTCCGGGCCGATCGTGTCCGATTGAACTTCCAGCACACTGTGGGGCTGCGCTTTGGGACGTCGCTTTAGGTGGTCGTCCAAGTGGCCCGCAACGGCAGAGAACGTCGTTCGAGGACAACACTGGAGCGGAACAAACGTTCCGGCTCGTGAACTTTTGCGCCCATCTGGGCGTTATTGCATGTATCTTTCGACGGGAGCCTTCGATGTCAGAGAGCCGATCGCAAAATTCGGATTTTGGGCGTGCTTTTGGCGACGCCAAAAAGAATGCCTCAAATGCCGAGAACGAAATGTCGGACGCCGCTCAAGACGTTTACGATCAGGCGCGCGAGAGCGCCGGGCGCGCCGCCGATGCAACGACGAAGGCCGCGCGCAACACAGCCGGCTCTTTTGAGCAGGCGTTGCGCAATATGGTCGAAAATCAACCGTACACGGCGGTCGCGATAGCGCTGGGAATTGGGTGGCTGTTCGGCCGAATGCACCGGCCGCTCTAGCCATGGCGTCATTGAGAGGCCTGTCAGCCGCGCAACGCCACTGATTGGCCGCCATCGGCGACGATCGTGGCACCGGTGACGAAGCGGCCGGCGTCGGAAACGAGGAGGAGCAGCGGGCCGTCGAGGTCACGCTCCCGACCGAAGCGGCCAATCGGAATTTCGCGGGACAGCGCCTTGCCTCTTTCACTTTCGAGATAATCGCGGTTGAGTTCGGTGACGATCCAGCCCGGTGCGATGGCGTTCACCCGCACGCCTTTGAAGGCGAATTCGAGCGCCAGCGCCTTGGTCAGCTGAATGACGCCGGCTTTTGCCGTGGCGTAAGCTGCCACCCCCTTGTCAACTCCGAGGCCAAGCACGGAGGCGATGTTGACGATGGCTCCGCCGGTGTCGGCCGCCAGCATTCGCCGCGCGGCTTCCTGCGACCAATAGAACACTGCATCGAGATCCGTCGACAAGACGCGTCGCCATTCCTCTTGCGTCAACTCGATCGCACGGCCGGCATGCGCCACGCCGGCATTGTTGACCAGGATCGTCACGGTGCCGAAAGCCCTTTCGCCGGCATCGAAGGCAGCTTGCATGGCCGCCCGGTCGCGGACGTCGGCCTGGGCCACGATGGCGCGCCCGGCGGCCTGCTCGATCCTCGCCTTGACCGCGGCAAGGCGATCCGCCCGCCGCGCCACCAGCACCACCGAGGCGCCGTTTTCGGCCAAGATCTCGGCGAATCGGACGCCGAGACCGCTCGATGCGCCGGTTATCAGCGCAACTCTGCCGCTCAGATCGAAAATTGACGGGACTACCACGGGCTTTTTCCTCAGGGCGCAAACGATGGGCGGGACCGAAAATTGCTCAAGAACGGCACAAGGTTAACATTTTATCAATGTTGTAATTCGAAGCTACCGCAGCAGCCGAAGTCCTTCCGAAATCTTGGACGGTGCAATCCAATCCGATCTGGGAGAACCTGATGCTCAGGATCCTTGCACTTTTTACCGCCTTGCTCACCTGCACCGCAGTTTTTGCCGCGGAGCCCGAACATGGGACGCGCGAGCAAGCAGTCGCAATGGTCAAAAGCGTCGAAGCCATGTTCAGCAAAGCCGGTGCCGATGCCACCTTCAAGGCGGTTACCGCGCAGAAGTTCAAAAACCTCGACCTTTATCCCTTCATCTACACGCTCGATGGCACCGATTGCGTTGCGCACGGCGCCAACCCGGCTCTGGTGGGCAAGAATTTGATCGATATGAAGGACCAAGACGGCAAATTTCTCATTCGCGAACTGTCGGTAATGGCCAAGAAGGGCGGCGGTTGGGTCGACTATAAATGGCCAAATCCGGTTACCAAGATGATCGAAGCCAAGTCCGCCTACGTCGAACGGATGGGCAACTATTTCGTCGGTGTCGGCGTGTACCATTAGCGGCCTATTCCGCGTCTGGTCCACTTCGGAATGGTCCGCGGCGGACGGGTAAAGGCATATCTTTGAGATGCTTCGGCAGTTTGCAAATCTGCCCATCGTCGCGAAGGCCTTCGCCGCGCCGGCTTTGCTGCTGATCTGTCTTCTCGTCCTCGGCGCCAGAAGCTACTTCTTCATCGCGGATACCGCTGACGGCCTGGACGCAATGTCGCGGTCGAAGTTGCCGACGTGGAATGCCACGGAACGGCTCAATGACGCGTTGGCCGACACGCAGCTGCTGCTGTTTCGCTACGTCTCGTGGCTGAACAGCGGAGTAGATCGCGCTACGCTGAAAAAAGCCGAGGATGAGCTGCACGCGAAGGACGCGGATATTGCCCGACGCATTAACTCAATTCTTGCTCGGCCGGATTTCCCCGCCAACGAGCGCAAGAAGCTGGAGCAGGTGAGGAACGGCTGGCGCAAGTTCGGAAAACTGGTCACGGATTCCATCGAAATGGGAGCGGTGCAGCCGAGCATGGCGGTCATGATGCTCGGCGAGGTGGATGACCTGCTGTCCGCCCTCAGAAAGGATACCGACAGCATCTCTCAGTCCATGAGACTGTCCGGCCAGAATTTTGCGACGGGGATGGTTGAGTGGTCGAAGCAGTGCCGCGAAATCCTGCTCGCAAGCCTTGCCATCGTGCTGCCGGCCAGCGTGCTCTTGAGCATTCTCGTCGCCTTTTCGATCGTCACGCCGATTCGCGATGTGACCGAAAAGATGCGCGCCCTGGCCAAAGGCGATCTCAGTGTGAAGATTGGCTATGCCGAGCGCACCGATGAGATCGGGCGGATGGTGAAGGCCGTGGCCGTATTCCGGCAGAACGCCGCACAGATACGCGAATTGGAAGATCGGCAGCGCGCCGAACAACATCGCTCGGCCGAAGCGCGAAAGTCCGAGATGAACGGTCTGGCGGTGGAATTTGAGACCTCGGTCAAGCTGATCGCGTCGCGGCTGAATCGGACGGCGAAGACGATGACGGAAACCGCGGTGGAGCTTGCCAAAAGCGCCGCGGAAACACGCGATCAATCGTCGGGAATGGCGCAGTTGATCGAGGTGACGTCGGCTAGCGTGCAGACCGTCGCGGGCGCCGCGGAACGGATTTCGCAGACGGTGCAGGAGGTGACGGCGCAGGTCACGCAGGCCAGCGACTTTGTCAAATTCACCGCCGCGGAAACGAGCCGCGTCGGCGAGGAGATGGGACAACTCCTCAAGGCGGTCCAGGATATTACCTCCACGGTTGACGTCATTGAGGATATTGCCGCCGGCACCAATCTGCTGGCGCTGAATGCAACGATCGAAGCCGCCCGCGCCGGGGAAGCTGGCAGGGGATTCGGCGTGGTGGCCGCCGAGGTCAAGGCGCTGGCCGGTCAAACCGAACGCGCCACCGGCGAGATCAATGCCCGCATCGCCGCCGTTAACTCATCCTGCTCGACGGTGGCCGGCAGCATCGCCTCGATCGTCAAGGCCATGCACAACGTCGAAACTCTTTCGCAAGCCATATCCGGATGCGTGAACGAACAGGCCTCCGGGACCGCCGAGATCGCCGGTAGTGCGGTGGCAGCGCGGCGTTGCGTCGAGCAGGCCGTCGACATGCTGGCGCGCTTGCGCGAGGCCGCCAATCAGACCGACGAAGCGTCGAAAATGGCTGAAACCGAAATGCATGGCCTGTTAGGCGATGCCGACGCGGTCAATCGGAAGGTGGATATGTTTCTCGCGAGCGTGCGCGCCGCCTAGGGTCTCGCCCGCCACCACCCTGCATCGCGTCCACCGGCTGGCTGCCCGACGATCATTGCAAACTCCGGGAAATTGCGGGATTTAAGACTACGGTGCATCGACGGCGCTGCGGCGGCGCCCCGATGGCGAACTATTTTTGAGCGTGGGAAGGACATGGGCTTCTTGGATCAGCGACAGTGGATGGCAAGCCTGGAGCAGCAAGGCGAACTGCGCCGCATTGCGGCGGAGGTCGATTGGGACCGCGAGATCGGCGCGATTTCGCGGCGGGTGCTTGAGAAAAAGGGCCCCGCGCTGCTGTTCGAGAATATCAAGGGATACAAGGGCGGCCGCTGCAGCAAGCTGTTCGTCAGCGGATTGGGCGCTCGCTCTCGCCTCGCACTTGCGCTTGGATTTCCCCGTGAGGCGTCGAATCGCGAGCTTGTGCAATACGTCATGCAGAAAAATCGCGAAACAACCCCGTCCGTGACCGTACCGACCGGTCCGGTCAAGGATGTCATCATCAAAGGCTCAGCCGTCGATCAGACCGAATTTCCCGTGCCCAAATGGCACTATCTGGAAGGCGGCCGCTACATCCATACCTTTTCGTCGATCGTCACCAGAGACCCGGACACCGGCATCATGAATGTCGGGCTCTATCGCGGTATGATCGGCCGGAAAAACACGGCGCCGTTCCTTCTCATCAAAGGCGGCCAGCATTGGGGAGCGCATTTCGTCAAATGGGCGGCGCGCGGCAAACCCATGCCTGTGGCCTGCGTCATCGGTTGGGATCCGATCATGTCGTTTCTGTCCGGGTCGCCGATCCCCTCTGGAATCTGCGAATGGGACGTGATGGGCGCGTATCGCGGCGAGCCGGCGCAGCTCGTGCGCTGCGAGACCGTCGACCTCGAAGTGCCGGCCAGCGCCGAGATCGTCATCGAAGGCACGATCAGCGACGATCCTTCCACCTACGAAACCGAAGGTCCGTTCGGCGAATTCACCGGCTATGTTTCCGACCTGCCGACGCCCCGCCCGAGCATGCAGATCACCTGCATCACCCATCGGCGCGACCCGATCCTCTGCGGTTCGCTGGAAGGAACGCTGCCCGGCTCGTACAGCGAAAACAGCGTCATGTCTTCGGTGCAGCGCGCCGCCATCGCCTGGAATATTCTCAACGGCGCGGGTATTCCGGGCATTCTCGACGTCTATGCGCCGCCGATCACCAACGGCGTCAACCTGCGCGTCCAAATCAAGAAACATTACCAGGGGCAGCCCAAACAAGTCGCTGCAGCGCTGTGGGGCAACAGCGCCGCCCAATATCGTTACAAGCATGTGACGGTCGTGGAGGAAGATATCGATCCGGCCGATGACGAGCAGGTCGAATGGGCGTTCGCGCATCGCGTCAATGCCGGCGAAGGCGGCGTGGTGATCTTTCCGGGAATATTCGGTTCGCCGATCGATCCGTCGACTCCGCTGGAGGACCGCAACGTGTCGCAGCTCGGTACCGGCCTATGGAACCGGATGCTGATCGATGCCACGCGCTCCTGGAAAAATCCGCGCCGTCCAGAATGGGGCAATGAGCGCTTTCCGCCGACGGTGCGGCCCGCTACTGAAGACGAGGCGCGCGTGCGCGAGCGGTGGACCGAATACGGACTCGACGATCTCTGACATCCCGATCCACAAAGCCGGCGCGGCGGCTTCATGCCGCTCACACATTCGGGCCGACGCGATCGCTCCATTGCGTTCTTCACGGCTCCGGACATACTATACTGACGCATAATCGAATGTGCGAAACGGAGCGGCTTTGATGGCGGCGGATCATCATCACGACCATGACGACCACGGCTCTGAACTGAGCGAGATGCAGCTGCGCGTGCGCGCGCTGGAGACCGTGCTCGCCGAGAAGGGCTATATCGATCCGGCAGCGCTCGATGCGATTATCGAGGCCTACGAAACCAAGGTCGGTCCGCATACCGGCGCGCGTGTCGTTGCCAAGGCGTGGAGCGAACCGGCGTTCAAGCAAGCTCTGCTTCAGGACGCCAGCAAAGCGGTGGCCTCGTTCGGTCTGCTCAATCGCGTCGGCGATCATCTCATCGCCGTCGAAAATACGCCGAAGCTGCACAACATGATCGTTTGCACGCTGTGCTCCTGTTATCCATGGGAAGTGCTCGGGCTGCCGCCGGTCTGGTACAAGTCGGCGCCCTATCGCTCACGCGCTGTCAACGATCCGCGCGGCGTCCTTGCCGATTTCGGCGTCAGGCTGCCGGCGGAGATGCAGATCCGGGTCTGGGATTCGACCGCCGAAACCCGATTCATCGTGCTGCCGATGCGGCCCGCCGGCACCGACGGCTGGAGCGAAGAAAAACTCGCGGCGCTGGTGACGCGCGACAGCATGATCGGCACCGGCGTCTCGAAGAATCCAAGCGAGGCGTCATAATGGACGGCATTCACGACATGGGCGGCATGCACGGGTTCGGCAACGTCGAGCCGGAGCCAAACGAGCCGGTATTCCACGCGCCGTGGGAGGGACGGACGCTCGCGCTCAATCGCGCCATGGGCTACACCGGCGTGTGGACGATCGATCAGACCCGCGCCGGCATCGAAAGCTTGCCCCCCGATGTTTATCTGTCGAGCTCCTATTACAGAAAATGGGAGCTGCGACTCGAGAACATGATTGTCGATCTGGGTCTGGCGGGCGCCGATGAACTGCAAGCCGGCCACGCGCTGCGGCCGGGGCGAACGCTCAAGAGAACGCTCAAGGCTGCCGATGTGGCGAACACGCTGACGCGCGGGTCCTTCAGCCGCTCGGCGCAGGCACCCGCCCGTTTCAAGCCGGGTGACCGCGTGCGTACCAAGAATATTCATCCGTCCACGCATACGCGGTTGCCCCGCTATGCGCGCGGCAAGACCGGCGTCGTCGAGGCGCTGCGCGGCTGTCATGTGTTTCCCGACACGGTTGCCGTCGGCGAGGGTGAAAATCCTCAATGGCTCTACACCGTCTTGTTCGACGGCCGCGCGTTATGGGGCGAAAATGCCGACCCGTCGCTGAAAGTCTCGATCGAGGCGTTCGAGCCCTATCTGGATCTGGTATGATCTGTCATTCCGGCCAGAATCCCGGTTGGGTCGACCTCTCGCATACCCTGAACTGACAGGATTGTGATTATGGATTCCGGCTCTCGCTCGCTTCGCTCGTTCGGCCGGAATGACGAATTGAGCATCCCGCGCAACGACGAGGGACCGGTGTTCCGCGAACCGTGGGAAGCGCAGGCTTTCGCGCTTGCCGTATCGTTGAAGGAGCATGGCCTGTTCACCTGGAAAGAATGGGCCGCTACGCTCGGTGACGAAATCAAGAAGGCGCAAGCCGCCGGCGATCCGGACACCGGAGAAACCTATTATCGGCACTGGCTCGCGACCCTCGAGCGCATCGTCGCCGAAAAGGGCCTTTCCGATCCGCGCACCTTGGTCCGGACGCGCGACGCCTGGGAGCGTGCCTGCGCGCGCACCCCGCACGGCACGCCGATCGAATTACGGCCGAGCGATTTCGGCGAAGCGTAGCTGCGATGATCGCGGTTGCGGGATCCGAGATCGAACGGATGCGATCCGAACCGACGGCGCCGCGTCGACTCAATGCATCGCGGCGCTCGCGCGCGGCAATAGCGCGCCGGAGTGGCGGATGACGTCGCCGGCAAGCCGATGCGCGGCGCCGGCCGACGGCACAGGCTCGCGGCCGTTCAATCGTGCGGCCAGATAGCCGGCATTAAACCCATCGCCGGCCGCGGTGGCGTCGACCGGCACCACGACTTCCGGTACCGGCACGAATTCCTGATTGCCGGCCGCGGCAACGAGCGCGCTGTTCGGTCCGTTCTTGACCACGATCTCGCCGATGCCAAAGGCTTGCAGCCGCGCGACCGTCGACTCGGGGCTCGGATCGCCCCAAAGCACGGCTTCGTCGTCGTAGGCCGGCAGCGCGATGTCGGTGCGCTTGAGCGTCTCGATGAAGACGGTGCGCGCCCGCGTCAAATCTCCGCTCCAGAACCGCGGGCGGAAATTCCCGTCAAAGGCTATCTTTGCACCCCGCTGGCGCGCGACTTCAAGCACCGCCAGAAAACGGCCGATACCGGTGGTGGACAACAGCGACAGCGTAATGCCGGAAAAATATATGAGCTTCTCCGACACGAGGGCTTCGGCGATGCGCGTCCATTCCGGCAATTCGAACAGGTCGCGCACCGGCGCGCCGTCGCGCCAGTAGCGGGTGCTGCGTTTGTCGCCCGGCCCGTTGTCGACGAGGCACAAGCCCGGCAGCCGTCCGGGCACGCGCATCATCAGGGCGGAAGAGACTCCCTCGGCGGCCGCGAGCGCCAAAATGCTCTCCGAGTAGGGATCGTCGCCGACGGCGGTGACGAAGGCAACGTCGATGCCGGCACGCGCGAGATAGACCGCCGTATTGAACGCATCGCCACCGCTTGTGAGATTGAAGCGGCCATCGGCGGCGCGCTTCAGCTCGATCGACGCTTCACCGACGCATATCGCGCGCGGTTTCTTTTCCGTCATGATGCCTTCCCTGGTGCGCAGGCGAGAAAATATCCGAATGCACTGAGCGCCGCGATACAAAAACTGACTGGCCAATCGGTATAAAAGGCGATCGTGATGCCGAGCCAGGCCTCCGCCAAGCCGATGGCTGCCGCCAGCGACGTCCCCCTCCAAAGCCCGGTGACGAGACGCTGTGCCGTGGCCGGCGGACCGACCATCAGCGCGAAGACCAAGAGAATGCCGACGATCTGCGCGCTCTCCGACACCGCGAGCGCCACAATGGCCAAAAACGCGATGGAGATGAACCGCACCGGAACGCCCTTGGCTTCGGCCAGTTCGGGCTGGAGGCTGGCGAAAATCAGCGGCCGCATGATTGCAGCGAGTGCGATGATCGTGATCGCGCCGAGCGCGATGAGCGTCGCGATCGTCGAGCTGTCGACCGCGAGCACATTGCCGAAAAGGAGCGCCGTCGCCTGCGCGGCGAAGGCCGTATAATAGTGCAGGAACAGAAGACCGAAGCCGAGCGCCAGCGCCAGCACCACGCCGATGGCGACATCGCGGCCGCTGATGCGTTCGCCCATCCATCCCATGCCGATTCCAGCCGCGACGGTGAAGCCGACCAATCCCCAGACCGGGGCGAGCCCGACGAGCACCGCGCCGGTCGCGCCGGCGAAGCCGATATGGCCGAGCGCGTGGCCGGCGAAAGTCTGGCCGCGCAGCACCAGAAAATAGCCCACCAGTCCCGACACGATCGCCGCCACGCCGGCCGCGGCGAAGGCGTTCCGCATGAAATCATATTCAAGCATGGTGGTGATCGGGATGGTCGTGATGATGAGCGTGGCCGCGTTCGCCGCCATGATGATCATGCAGATGGTCGGAATGCTCCACGTCGCGGCCGCGCGACAGCACGAAAATATGGCCGTCGGCGCGCACCACCTCGATCGGGCTGCCGTAGAGTTTCGATAGAACCGGCCCGGTGACGACCTCGGCGACCGTGCCGAGCGCGGCATGGCCGTTGCCGAGATACAGCACGCGATCGATTGCGCCGATCAATTGATTGAGTTCGTGCGCCGAAAACAGCACGGTGATGTTGCGCTCGCGGGCGAATGTGCGGACCAGTTCGACCACCGCCTCCTGATAACGATAATCGAGGCTGATCAGCGGTTCGTCGAGCAGTAGGAGCCGCGGCGCGCCGAGTAGCGCCTGTGCGAGCAGCAGTCGCTGGCGCTCGCCGCCCGACATTTCGGCAAGCGGACGCTGAGCGAGATCCTGCGCGGCGACGGCGGCCAGCGTCTCCGCGATCATCTTGCGATCGTGGCGCGACAGCGACGGCACGCCCCAGCGTTCGCCGCGCACCGAACTGGCGATGAAATCGATACCGCGAACCCGCAAATCAGGCAGGACGGTGCGCACCTGCGGCAGGTAGCCGATGTCGGCATCGCCGCGCCGCGGCGCGCGGCCGAGCACCCGCATGACGCCGGAACGCGGCTCGATCAGGCCGAGAATGGCGCGCATCAGCGTGGTTTTGCCGGCGCCGTTCGGGCCGAGCACGCCGATGAATTCGCCGCCTCTGATCGAGAAGCTCGCATCGGCGAGAACGTCGCGTTCACCCAATCCGATGGTCACCCGGTCAAGTTCGACGATGTTCGCGCCGCCGTTCATGTTGTCTTCATGGCGTGTTTGCATGTCCTGTTTCAGGTCGCCGGCGCGGCCAGCGCTTTCGCGGTGGCGTCGAGTTCGTTCGCGATCCACGCCTGATAGGATCGGTCCGGCGGGCATATTTCGGTCACGCCGACGACCGGGATGTGCGCGGCGCGCGCGAGCGCGACCAGATGATCGACCAGATTGTCCGAGACCTGTTTGTTGTAGAACAGCGCGCGAACCTTACGCGTTTTCAGGTCGCGTTCGAACGCGGCGAGGTCGCGGGCGCTCGGTTCGGTATCGTTCATGACCGCGATCTGAAATCGCTGCTCGTGCATGTCGAGTTTGAGCGCCGACGCCATGTAGCCGAACACCGGTTCGGTCGCCGCGACCGGAGCGCCCGCGTATGTCCTGCCGATGGCGGCGATTTTTGCGTTGAGCGGCCCGAGCGAAGCGAGAAACGTATCGAGCCGCGCCGCATAGCCGCTTCGGTGCGCCGGATCGGCCGCCGCGAGGTCCGCGGCGATGGCGCGGGCGACCGCCGGCATGGTCGGCGGGTCGTACCAGAGGTGCGGATTGTCGCCGGCCTTCTTGCCCACGAGGTCAGCGGCGACAATGACGACGCGGCCGGGTCTCGGCGTCACGTCAAGGAGCTTCGCCATCCACGGGTCGTAGTCGGCGCCGTTGTAGATGACGATTCGCGCGCCAGCGATCCGGCGCACGACATCGGGCGAGGTCTCGAACAGATGCGGATCCTCGTCGGGATTGTTCAGGATGCTGGTGACTGAGACCCGCTCGCCGCCGATCTGCCGCGCGACATCGCCGTAGAAATTCTCCGCCGCGACCACGACGATCTTGCCCGCGGCGGCACGCGCCGGAAGGGCAGGGGCCAGGGCGAGGATCAGAGCGGCCGTCAGCGCGACAAGCGATTTCATGTCAAAGCCTTCATCGCCTCGGCGCTCCGAACGCGACCGACGAAATGTAACATTATAACATTACAGCGGCAAGGGAATCCTCGTGCGCGGGGAGAGGTGAAAGAAAGCAACCTCGTTCTCGCAGAGCCCCCGGCAACGAGTTCCCTCACAACACGAAATTGGTCGGCGGAAAACCGCGCAGCTCCGACTCGATGCGCGTCGCCGAGGACGCGCAGCGCGGGCCGCCGTGCATGACCAGATTGAAGGCCTGGTCCTGCACCTCTTTGGGCGTCAACGGCCAAGTGCGCTTGACGCAGGCGATGCCATTGCCGCCGCACGCGTGGTGGCGCCGGCAATAGCCGCGCGAACAGGTGCGCCACAACGGCAGCGATTCGCCATAGAGCCGGCGAATCGATGCGAACGCCGCCTCGCGCTGCTTCTTTCGTCCCGCCTCGGTGGGGGCGTCGGCGTAGCGGCTCTGCTTTTTCTTCTTTCGTCTGGAATTCGGCATGTTTTCTCCTTCTTTTCCCCTCTCCACACGAGCGTAGCGAGTGGTGGGGAGGGGTGGCCGCGAATGAAATGAGCGGCGGGGTGGGGGGGCGACCTAAAAGTGCCCCCCACCCCTGACCTCCCCGCCGCGGCTTTGCGCGCGGGCGGGAGGGGGAAAAGCAATCGCATTCTCGCGATGCGCTTTCGCTCGCATCCGAGTTTTGCCGACCATGGCACGCCAAGCTTTGCCTCCGAAAAAAGAGGGAAGCGGAGCGCCGAAAGGCGCGTACTCAACCAGCCGCGCCACACTCTTGGATGTCGCCATCCGACAGTGCTTCGGGCGCGGCGCGCGCCACGAACGATTCGCTCGCGCGAACCATCCGCTTCGGGCGCACTCTCCTTTCGACGCTCCGCCGCGGCTTTC
>JBOHIU010000055.1:0-7289 GCA_050725855.1 Xanthobacteraceae bacterium
TTCTTGCCATCGGCAAAACCGACCAGGCGCGGCAGGAAGCGGAGCGCACGCTCGATGCGCTGGCGCCGTTTGTTGCTCAGGGCATGCCGGTGATCGGGCTGGAGCCGAGCTGCCTGTTCGGCTTCCGCGACGAGATCCCGGCATTGATCAGAAGCGATCTGGCACGCGAGGTCGCTGGGCACGCCGTTTTATTAGAAGAATTCCTGGCGGCCGAAGCCAAGGCTGGGAGGTTGAAGTTGCCGCTGGCGCCGCTGAAGAAGCGGGCGCTGCTGCACGGTCATTGCCATCAGAAATCGTTCGACGCGATGGGTGCTGTGGAGACGGCGCTGCGGCTTGTTCCTGAACTCGAGGTCGCAACGATCGAGTCGAGCTGCTGCGGGATGGCCGGATCGTTCGGCTATAACGCGGAGACGATCGCGGTGTCGCGGGCTATGGGCGAACTTTCATTGCTGCCAGCCGTGCGCAAGGCGCCGCCGGACGCAATCATCGTTGCCGACGGCACCTCCTGCCGGCAGCAAATTCGCGACGGCACCGGCCGGGAGGCGGTCCATGTCGCGCGGGTTTTAGCGATGGCACTGCCGCCAATCCGGCCAGCTACCGCTCCTGCACCAGCGCGCTCTCGTGCCACCGCCGCAGTGCAAGGTAATTGATAAACGTGAGCACGTAAAAGATCGCTATCCCGGCGACCGAAAGAAGCAGCAGCGCTGCGAACATGCGGGGAATTTGCAGGCGGTAGCCCGATTCCAGGATGCGGTAGGCAAGTCCCGAGCCGGCGCCGGCCGAACCGGCGGCGATCTCGGCGGCGACCGCCCCGATCAGCGACAATCCGCCGGCGATGCGCAAGCCGCCGAGAATATAGGGCAGCGCCGACGGCAGCTTCAGATTCCACAAGACCTGCCGGCGCGAGGCGCCATAGAGCGCATAGAGGTCGGCGAGATTGCGATCGACCGAGCTTAAACCCAGCGCGGTGTTGGCCAGCACCGGAAAGAACGCCACGATCCAGGCACAGACCAGAACCGCGATCGGCTGCTGCATGTAGACCAGCAAAAGCGGCGCGATCGCAATCACCGGCGTCACCTGCAGGATCACGGCGTAGGGATAAAGCGAGTATTCGATCAGCCGCGATTGGCTGAACAGCACCGCAAGCGCGATGCCGCCGATCGCGGCGAGCAGAAATCCCTCGATCGTCGTGGTCAGCGTCACGACCAGCGACTGTCCCAGCACCGGCCAATCGGTCACCAGCGTGCGCAGCACGAGGTCGGGCGCGGGCAGCACGTAGGGCGGAATCTTCTCGATCAGAACCGCGGCTTCCCAGATCGCCAAGCCCAGCGCCAGCACGAGGACCGGCAGCGCGAGGCGGAGCATGCGCTCGCTGTCGAACACCCGTGTTTTCATTCGCCGCCACCCGCCGCCATGGCGCGCGCCAGCGCTTCAGAGGTGCGCCGGCAGAACGCCGCATATTCGTTCGAGGTGCGGAAGTTGCTGTCGCGTGGATAAGGCTGCTCGATCGCAAGCTCGGTGAACACGCGCCCCGGCCGCGCCGCCATCACCGCGATGCGGCTCGACAGATAGACCGACTCGAATACCGAATGAGTGACGAACACGACCGTGGTGCGCAACGCCTGCCACATCGCGAGCAGGTCGTCGTTGAGCTTGAAGCGCGTGATCTCGTCGAGCGCCGCGAACGGCTCGTCCATGAGCAGAAGTTGCGGCTCGGTGACGAGAGCGCGCGCGATCGAGACGCGCATGCGCATCCCGCCGGATAATTCGCGCGGATAAGCGCGGGTGAATTTTTGCAGGCCGACGCGCTCGATCGCGGCGGCGACGCGCGCGGCGGCGTTCTTGGCCGGCACGTTCGCAAGCTTGAGCGGCAGCCGCACGTTCTCGAACACGTCGGTCCAGGGCATCAGCGTCGGCTCCTGGAATACGAAGCCGATAGGTCCGCCGCTGCCCTTGCGCGTGGCCAGTGCCGCTGCTTGGGCGGACCATTCCACCGCGCCCGCCGTCGGTTCGCTCAAGCCCGCGATGATGCGCAAGGCGGTCGATTTGCCGCAGCCGGACGGGCCGAGCAACGACAGGAATTCGCCACCACGCACTTCAAGGTTCAGGTCCTGGAGCGCCAGCGTGCCGCTTGGGAAAGTCTTTGCAACGCCGCGCAGGGCGACCAGCGCAGGACCAGGGGATGTAGTGGACGGCTTATCCATTCGGCGTATCATGCCCTGCGGAGGCAGGGTATCCAGTAATTAAAGAATCATCTTTTGCGCCGTTGGATACTCGATCATCCGCCTTCTCGGATGATGACAACAAATCTACTTAGGCCGCAAATCGAGTCCGACCTTCTGGTCGACGAATTGCAGCGTATAGGCTCTGCGGTAGTCGATGGCGGTCTTGACCACGCCGGCTCGCGCCATTTTGTCGAAAAAATCCGTCATGCGCGCGTCGGTCATCGCGCCGATGCCGAG
This sequence comes from Xanthobacteraceae bacterium, assembly GCA_050725855.1. GTDB lineage: Bacteria > Pseudomonadota > Alphaproteobacteria > Rhizobiales > Xanthobacteraceae > BOG-931. Next base: position 2,463 of record JBOHIU010000055.1, read on the forward strand.
CGTGAGCGCGTCGCCGGAATCGACGATGCCGTAGGTCTTCAGCGCGCCGACCGAATAGGCCAGAAGATCGTCGGTCATGTCCGGGTTGTTCTGCTTGATCAGCGCGTTGGCGGCTTTGTTGTCGTGATAGAGATAATTGTACCAGCCGATGATCGAGGCATTGACGAAGCGCTGCACGATTTCGGGTTTCTTGTCGACCAGGTCGCGCCGGGTCTCGATCAGGGTCGAATAGTCGGAAAAGCCCTGGTCGGCGAGCAGAAAGAGCTTGGGCTTGACGTGGGTGGCCTTCTCGATGGCGTAGGGCTCCGAGCTGACGTAGCCCTGCATGGCGCTGCGCTTGTCGGTAAGAAACGGCTGCGGATTGAAAGTGTATGGCTTGACCCGAGAAGCTTTGAAACCGTAGGCGGCTTCGAGCCACTTGTAATAGCTCGCCATTCCTTCCGGAGAAACGAAGAGCGTGAGCTTCTTCAAGTCCTGGAACGTGTTGATGCCCTCGCCGGGGTGAACGATGAAGACCTGCGGGTCTTTCTGAAAGATGGCGGCGACTTCGATGGTCGGCAGGCCCTGCGCCACCGCGTCGAAGCCTTCCAGGTTGTTTGCGGAAAGAAAAAAATCGAGTTTGCCGACGGCGAGCAGAAGGCGGTTGTTCACGTTCGGCCCGCCCTGCACGATAGTCACGTCGAGACCGTGCTTGCGGTAGGTGCCGTCTGCCAGCGCCTGATAGAAGCCGCCGTGCTCGGCCTCAGCCACCCAGTTGGTGCCGAAGGACACCTTGTCGAGGTTTTGCGCCCGCGCCGGCCGAGATGCCGCGGCGACACCGGCCGCGCCGGCGGCAAGCCCGAGCAGCGTTCTTCTCCGGGTCATGGCTGACGGCATCGGTTGCTCCTTGGCTCCGGCACGGCGACAATAGGGACCCGCGGCCCGATTGGCGAGTGAAGCCTGATGACGCTACCCAAGCGCAACTGGATGGACATGACCTGGCAGGAAATCGCCGAGGCCGGCGCCGACATCGCGCGCTGGATCGCCGTGCTGCCGCTGGCCGCCGTGGAGCAGCACGGACCGCACCTGCCGCTGGGCGTCGATGCCTATATCGCCGAGACCTATCTGGCGCGGGTGCAAAACATCCTCCCCCCGGAGCTGCCGGCCACGTTCCTGCCGGTGCAGCGCATTGGCGTTTCGCCGGAGCATTTGTCGTTTCCGGGCACGCTCACCTTCTCGGCGGCAACCGCGATGGCGGCGTGGACCGAACTGGGCGAGAGCTTGGCGCGTGCTGGCGTGCGCAAGCTCGTCCTCGTCACCAGTCATGGCGGCAACGTCGCGGCTATGGAATCGGTGGTGCGCGATCTGCGCACGCGGCTCGGCATGCTGGCGGTCACGGTCGGCTGGCACCGCTTTGGCTATCCTGAGAGCGTTTTCTCGGCGGAAGAGAAGAAGCACGGCATCCATGGCGGCGATATCGAAACCTCGCTCATGTTGGCCGGCAAGCCCGACGCGGTCCGGATCGACAAGGCGCGCAATGCGACACCGGAGACGATCGGCATGGCGCGCGAGTTCAAATGGCTCGGCGCCCATCGGCCGGCCGGCTTCGCCTGGATGACCCAGGACCTCCATCCGAGTGGCGCCGTCGGCGATGCCACGCTAGCGACCGCGCGGAAGGGCGAAGCGGCGTTGGCGCACGGCGCGCGGGCGTTCGTGGAACTCCTTCGCGAAATCGATTGCTTCGATCTGTCGCGACTGCGCGAAGGGCCGCTGGCGGTGCCGAACGATTTGTAGGCTGTCATTCCGGATTGGCGCCAACAGCCCGCGCGAAGTCGCGACAACCGTTGACTGGCTCCGCGCCAAGTCCGGAATCCATAAGCCCTGCGCCCACGACCGTTACTCAGGCGCGCGTGCCGCTCGACGTGTGAATTATGGATTGCGGGCTCTGGCCCGCCGCCGGCCCCGGAATGACATTACGCCGCGATTTTCACATACTCAAAGTCGCCGGGTTTGTTGTCGATGCCGACGCGCGGCGGCGCGATCCAGCCGGCGAATTGGCCGGGCTCGCTGACCGGCTTCATCAGGCTGCCGATAAATTCGCCGTCGGCCTTCGACGGCAGCCATCTGTTCTTCTCGCGCTCCCAGGTCGCCGCATCGATGATCGTTCCGTCAGGCGACACCGCCACATCCTTGAACTCGCCGATGTGGCGGTTGAAGCCGACATGCGGCAGCACGAGTTTGCAAGCTACCCCGGTCCGCTCGATGATCTTGTTCCAGCGGTCGAGGCCGCGCTGGCAATCGGCGGTGTAGTCGTCACGCAAGCGCATGTTGATCGCGGTCAGCGCCGGCTCGTCGACGCGCCTGATCTCGCCGTCGACGAATTTGAGCACGGGATAAGTGGCGTTCTCCAGCAGGTGATCGTCCTGGATCTTGGTCTCCTGGAAACGGCCCTTGAGCCCGGCCGTGAAGGTGTTCGCCGCGTTGGTCGAAACTTCGGAGCCAAACAGGTCGAGCGACAGTGAATAGTGCAGGTTCAGCTTTCGCTGCATCGTCGGCAGATCGATGACGCCCAACGCGCGTGTTCTTTCGACGTCATTAGGGTCCTCGATGCCGGCGGCCTTCATCGCCTCGCAGGTGCGCTGGATGGTGCGCCCGACGCCGGTCTCGCCGACGAACATGTGGTGCGCCTCTTCGGTCAACATGAAACGGCAGGTGCGCGACAACGGATCGAACCCGGATTGCGCCAGGCTTTCCAGCTGCATCTTGCCGTCGCGATCGGTGAAGAAGGTGAACATGTGGAACGACAGCCAATCGGGCGTCGCTTCATTGAAGGCGCCGAGCATGCGCGGCTTGTCGGCGTCGCCGGAGCGGCGCTGCAACAGCGCGGCTGCCTCCTCGCGGCCGTCGCGGCCGAAATACTTCTGCAACAGATAGACCATCGCCCAGAGGTGTCGTCCCTCTTCGACATTGACCTGAAACACGTTGCGCAGGTCGTAAAGCGACGGCGCGGTCCGCCCGAGATGGCGCTGCTGTTCGACCGAGGCCGGCTCGGTGTCGCCTTGAATGACGATGAGACGGCGCAGCATGGCGCGATATTCGCCCGGAACGTCCTGCCACGCGGGCTCGCCGAAGTGGCGTCCAAACGGGATTTTTCGTCCTTCTTCCTTGGGCGCCAGCAGAATGCCCCAGCGGTAGTCCGGCATTTTCACGTAATCGAACTTCGCCCAACCGCGCGGATCGACCGATACCGCTGTGCGCAGATAAACCAGTGCTTCCTGGAAACCTTCGGGTCCCATGTCCTTCCACCAATCGATATAGCCCGGATGCCAGCTCTCAAGCGCGCGCAACACTTGCCGGTCTTCGGCGAGATTGACGTTATTCGGGATTTTGCTCGTGTAGTCGACGGTCTGGACGTCCATGACAGCCTCCTGTCGCCCGCTCATACTCTCTTCGTATCGAACACCGGCTTCTGCCCGGTGCCGTAGCGTCTGAGGGCGCCTTCCTCGCCGATGGCGTTCGGGCGCTGGAAAATCCAGTTCTGCCACGCGGTCAGGCGGGCGAAGATTTTCGATTCCATCGTCTCCGGCCCGGCGAAGCGCAAGTTGGCCTCCATGCCGGTCAGCGCATCGGGTGAGAAACTGGCGCGCTCCTCGAGAAACACGCGCACCTCATCGTTCCAGTCGATGCCGTCGAGCGCGAACGTGATGAGACCGAGTTCTTGCGCCTGTTCGGCGTCAAGCATGCTGCCGCACCGGGTTTTCGCCCCGTCGACGTTGTCCGGATTGGCAAGGAAGCGGCAGCCGAGCCGTGTGAGACCGTTTGGCATCGGGTAAGCGCCGAAATTGGCGTCGCTGAGCGCGATGGATGCCAGCGGCTTGTTGTCGCCTGCCGCCCTCCCTGACCCTCCCCCGCCTGCGGGGGCGGGAAGGGTGGGGGCGAGCATGTAGGAGCGATCGCTGGCGAAAATGATTTCCGCAAGCGTGCCGGCAAAGCACGAGCCCGGCTCGATCAGCGTCACCAGCGAACGCGAGGTGAGATCGACGCGCTTGAGTACGCGCTTCCATAAGCTGCGGATTTCGCCGGCGAGCCAATGATCCCGGTTGGAGCGCAGAAATTCATCGTAGGCGAGCACGGTCGCCGGATCGCCGGACGATTTGAACACGATCGCGGCGACGTCAGGTTCGTTCAATCGGATGTGCAGGATGGCGTCGTCGAGTTCGCGCGCCAATTTGAGCGGCCAGAATTCCGCGCCGAGCGCCTGCATGGCGTTGGCCGATGCGGGCGGCGCCTCTGCCGGACCGCGCAACGTTATGGCAACGAGCCGCCGCGCGCGATCGACTTCGACCGACAGCGAGCCGTATTGAATGGCATCGGTCGTGAAGTCGCGGGTGAGCGGCGTGAGCGTTACGCCCCGAGCCGCGGCGCTGCGCCTCGATCTCGCGGCGAACTCACGCGCGCGCTGGACCACCATCTCGTTGAACTTGGAGCCTGGAACCACCTCGTCGACGAGGCGCCACTCGACAGCGCGTCTGCCCTTGACCCCTTCTTCGGTGGTGCAAAACACGTCGGCATGATCGCGGCGGACCTTGCGTTTGTCGGCGACACGGGTGAGGCCGCCGGTACCGGGCAGCACCGCAAGCAGCGGCAGCTCCGGCAGCGCTACCGACGACGAGCCGTCGTCCACCAGCATGATGTGATCGGCTGCGAGCGCCAGTTCATAGCCGCCGCCGGCAGCGGTGCCGTTGATGGCGCACAGGGTCGCCACGCCGGAGTTTTGCGATAGGTCCTCGATGCCGTTGCGCGTCTCGTTGGTGAACTTGCAGAAATTGACTTTGTGGCCATGGCTGG
>JBOHIU010000056.1:0-2553 GCA_050725855.1 Xanthobacteraceae bacterium
TTTTACCCGATGAAATTCCCCTTGGACGCGGTACTGGAACTTCGTCATCGCGCTCGATGGCGCATCGCATTCAATGCGCTTGCCGCGCAGTGACGCGCGAAGCGCGTATGGTGTGCCGCAATTGGAGGAAACATGCCCGACATCACGACCAAGACCATCCGCTGTTCCGGCGGCTTACCGGCCTTTCTTGCCGCGCCTGCCGTCGACCAAGGAAAACTGCCGGCGATCGTGCTGATGCACGAGCGCTACGGGCTGGTGAAGCATACCTGCGATCTCGCGGCACGGTTTGCACGCGACGGTTTTAACTGTCTCGCCCCGGATTTTTTCTATAAGCATCCGGACCAGGCCGCGCTGCACCGCGGCGACGTCGGCTACACCCTCAAAGACAGTGAGGCGATCGATTATCTCGATTGCGCAGTGGCGGAGCTCACGGCGCTGCCCCAAGTCGCGGCCGATAAGATCGCCGTTAAGGGCGTTTGTCAGACCGGACGGCACCCCCTGGTCCTGGCGGCCGAAGGAAAGAGCAAAATCGGAGCCGCCTTGGTCTGGTACGGTGCGGCGAACGGGCGCGAATGGGATGCGAGCGAGCGATACATCAAGCCGTTGGATGACATGCTGGCACGGATTGAGTGCCCGGTGCTCGGCGTCTTTGGCGAGGCCGACCACTTGATCTCGCTCGCTGACGTGCGCCGCTTGCGCAACGCTTTGGACCGGCACGACAAGAGCTACACGATCAAAGTCTTCGCCGGCGCTCCGCATGGTTGGCTCAACGACACCATGCCCGGCCGTTACCGCCGCGAAGCCGCCGAAGCCGCCTGGGCGCTGCAGCTAGCGTTTCTCAGGCGTGTTTTCGACCCCGGCTTCGACAAAACCCGCCGCGTGCAGGTTTATGAGTGTGAGCACGCCGCCGATTATGATTTTTCCAAGAATGTGCGCATGGAGTAGGAGCGCGCCGGGAAGACCGGACTCAGGTCCGCGATGCAGGACGCGCAAGCGTGATCCGCGCTCGCCGGTGCCTTCGCGGGCGGCCACGATGGGTGCTATGATGCAGCGGATTAGAAGGGAGAGACCGAGATGGCGCGCGATTTCGAGGATCATTGCTGGAAGGACATCATCGATGCCGAAACGATCGAGATTTATCGGGCCTATCGGCGCAGAACCCATGTGGGCGACAATCCAGCCGTGCTCGCGATCGATCTGTACAATAAGGCCTATCAGGGCGGCAGCCGTCCCGTGCGCGAGGTGGATCGCGAATTTTCAGGCTCCTGCGGCGAAAACGCCTGGCAGGCCCTGCCGCCGACCCAAAAGCTGTTTGCCGCCGCTCGCCGCGCCGGGGTTCCGGTGATCTACACCACGCGCCACGTCGATACCGGCGGCGTACATTCGACCAACCGCAATATCAGTCGCGAACGCGACGACATCTACGACATTAAGGCCGAGCTGGCGCCGCTTGCGGGCGAACTGGTGATCTACAAGGAGCGCGCGTCGGGATTCTTTGGCACACCGCTGATCGCGCACTTGCAGCAGATGCGAATCAACTCGCTGATCGTCTGCGGCGAGAGCACGTCGGGCTGCGTAAGGGCTTCGACGGTCGATGCCTATTCGTACGGATTTCATAACGTGGTGGTCGAGGAATGCACCTACGACCGCTCCATGATCAACCACAAGGTCAATCTCTTCGACCTGCATCACAAATATGCCGACGTGATGCACATCGAAGAAGTGCTCGCGCATCTCGACGGCTTGGCCGTCCAACGCAAGGTCGCATGAAGCCGCCATCATTGCGAGGAGCCAACGGGTCCGGCCCGAAGTGGCCGGCCCGATGCAGGCTCCGCGACGAAGCAATCCAGAGCGAGCTCGACGCACTGCACCCCCCTGGATTGCTCATTCGGTCCTTCGGACCTCCTCGCAATGACGCAGCTTCAATCAATTTCTCATCCAGACAAAGAGTAGGCATCCCATGGACACAGCAGTCGCCCGAAAAACCAACGCTCCCGATTTCGCAACCGCCTATTATTTCCTCGAAGGCCTGAGCGAACTCGGCGTCGAATACCTGTTTTGCAATTTCGGCACCGATCATGCGCCGATCATCGAGGAGATGGCGCATCGCAAGAAACTCGGCGAACCGATGCCCGGCATCCTGCATTGCCCGCACGAGAACACGGCCGCGCATATGGCCGAGGGCTACGCGTTCATCACCGGACGCGGCCAGGGCGTTCTGGTGCACGTCGATGTCGGCACGGCGAATACCGCCACCGCCATGCACAACGCTTATCGGAGCCGTCTGCCGGTGCTGTTGATGGCCGGCAAGGCTCCCTACACCGCCAACGATGAGCTGGTCGGCTCGCGCGACACCTACGTTCATTTCGTGCAGGAGCCGTTCGATCAGGCGAGCTTGGTGCGCCCCTATCTGAAATGGGAGTGGACGCTGCCGTCCGGCGTCGTCGTCAAGGAGGCGCTGCGCCGTGCCTATTCGATTGCGCAGAGCGAGCCGCGCGGCCCCGTCTATCTGATGATGCAGCGCGAAACGCTGACGCAGCATTGGAGCACCGA
>JBOHIU010000057.1:0-29770 GCA_050725855.1 Xanthobacteraceae bacterium
ATCTACGACCTATCCGACGAGATCACGCGAGTTCGAAGCGATCAAGGTTCATCACCTTGTTCCAGGCAGCGACAAAGTCATGGACGAACTTTTCCTGCGCATCCGAGCACGCGTAAAACTCGGCTAAGGCGCGAAGCTGGGAGTTCGAGCCGAAGACGAGGTCAACCCGGGTGCCGGTCCACTTGACCTGACCCGTTTTTCGGTCGCACCCTTCGAACACGCCCGTGCCATCCGAGACCGCCTTCCAATCCACGCCCATGTCGAGCAGATTCAGGAAGAAGTCGTTGGTCAGCGCCTCCGGCCGCTTAGTGAACACACCTTGCTTGGTCTGGCCGAAGTTGGTGTTGAGTACGCGCATGCCGCCCACGAGCACCGTCATCTCAGGCCCGGTCAGGGTCAGCAATTGCGCCTTATCCACAAGCAGCGCTTCGGCCGGTACGGTATATCTGCCCTTGAGGTAATTGCGGAAGCCATCCGCGATCGGTTCGAGCACCTCAAATGATTCCACGTCGGTCTGCTCCCGCGAGGCGTCCATACGCCCCGGCGTGAAGGGAACCGCGATCTCGTGCCCGGCCTTTTTCGCCGCGTGCTCGACGCCCGCGCAACCGGCCAGCACGATCAGGTCCGCCAGCGAGACCTTCTTGCCGCCCGACTGGGCGCCGTTGAACGCGCTCTGAATGCCTTCCAGAGTCTTCAGCACCTTCGCCAGTTGGGCGGGCTGGTTGACTTCCCAATCCTTCTGCGGCGCCAGGCGAATCCGGGCGCCGTTGGCGCCGCCGCGCTTGTCGGAGCCGCGGAAGGTCGAGGCCGACGCCCATGCGGTCGAGATGAGTTGCGGGACCGAGAGGCCTGATGCGAGGATCTTCGCTTTCAGCGCCTCGATGTCCTTGTCATCGACCAGCTTGTGATTCACTGCCGGGATCGGGTCCTGCCAAATCAGGATTTCCTTGGGCACGAGCGGTCCGAGATAACGATGGATCGGTCCCATGTCGCGATGCGTCAGCTTGAACCAGGACCGGGCAAACGCGTCCGCGAACTCGTCCGGATGCTCGTAGAATCGCCGCGAGATCTTTTCGTAGATCGGGTCCATCCGCAACGACAGATCCGTGGTCAGCATGGTCGGCACATGCTTCTTCGACTTGTCGTAAGCGTCCGGGATCGTAGCGGCGCCACCTTTCGCCTTCCACTGATGGGCGCCGGCCGGGCTCTTGGTCAGCTCCCATTCGTTGTTGAACAGGTTGTCGAAGAAGTGGTTGCTCCACTTCGTCGGCGTCTGCGACCAGGTCACTTCCGGGCCGCCAGTGATGGCGTCGGCGCCCACTCCCGTGCCAAACTTGCTCTTCCAGCCGAGACCCTGTTCCTCGAGGCCGGAGCCTTCCGGCGCCGGGCCGAGCAGCGAAGGATCGCCGGCGCCATGGGTCTTGCCGAAAGTATGGCCGCCGGCAATCAGCGCGACGGTCTCCTCATCATTCATCGCCATGCGGAAGAAGGTTTCGCGGATGTCCTTGGCTGCCGCCAACGGATCCGGTTTGCCGTTCGGCCCTTCCGGATTGACGTAGATCAGGCCCATCTGCACGGCGGCGAGGGGATTCTGAAGCTGGCGTTCGCCGCTGTAGCGTTCGTCGCCGAGCCACGTCCCCTCGGGACCCCAGTACAATTCCTCGGGCTCCCAGACATCGGCGCGGCCGCCGGCGAAGCCGAATGTCTTGAAGCCCATCGACTCCATCGCGACGTTGCCCGCAAGGACGATCAGGTCGGCCCAGGAAATTTTCCGGCCGTATTTCTGCTTGATCGGCCATAGCAGCCTGCGCGCCTTGTCGAGGCTCGCGTTGTCCGGCCAGCTGTTGAGCGGCGCGAAGCGCTGCTGGCCGGAGCCCGCGCCACCGCGACCGTCGGCGATGCGGTACGTGCCAGCACTATGCCATGCCATGCGGATCATCAGACCGCCGTAATGGCCAAAGTCGGCCGGCCACCACTCCTGCGAGTTGGTCATCAGCGCCTGCAGATCCTTGATCACGGCGTTCAGATCAAGGCTCTTGAACTCCTTGGCGTAATCGAAAGTCTTACCCATCGGATCGGACAAGGCCGAGTTCCGATGGAGAACGTCGATGTTGAGCTGGTTCGGCCACCAGTCACGATTGCTGTGCGCCTGGCTGAATGGGCATTTGCCGGTCGTGTCGTCAGTCTTCGCGTCCATGTCTCTCTCCGATCGTGTTCTGTTTTTCCAGCCCGGAAACTGCCCGGTAGCGCCGGTATGTGGGCCAGCTCTTTAGCCCGAATTGTTGGCCATGCCGGTGGCAATCAATGGATCAGCGTGTGAAATTGATCGAACTCACCGGCAGCTCGGCCTGAAGCATTCCCCACCGCGGCAACCAGCGCAAGCCTTGCACCGTGGTCCCGCACCAGATGGCGATTTTCCCGCACTTTGAACTGCCAAATGGCGGCAGTGTCAACGATCGAAAATGTGCGGCCTTACATGCGCTTTTGACCTGTCGCCGTGTCATCGACGCCTTGTCGGCGGCGGCGCTTCTGTCTCCTCCGGGATGGTCGGCTGCGTAGACACGTATCATCGGATCAGACCCTTGCGTGGCCGCTTTTTGCGCTGCAAAGCTGCGGAGGAGGACAATTGGGCGTGACAATGCTGGAAGATGACATTCCGATCGGAACCACCCTTCTGCTCCAGGGCGGGAGAGTTCTGACGCCTTACACGGATTGGCACGATCCAGCGCGCGCGGATGTCGCCATCACCGACGATAAGATCGCGGGCGTTGCCGACGCCTATCGCTTAGGCAAGCAACAGGAGAATGTGCAGGTGATCGACGCGCACGATTTCCTGATCCTGCCCGGCTTTATAAACGCCCATTATCATTCCCACGACGTGCTGGCGAAGGGCACGCTCGAAGAGGTGCCGCTTGAGACTTGGCGGCTCTATGCGCTGCCGCCGCAATATCCTCCACGTTCCACCGAGGAAGTCTATGCGCGCACGCTCCTGGGCGCGCTCGAATGCCTACGCTCCGGGATCACCACCATCCAGGACATGCTCACGCTCTATCCGTATCAGGACCGTCACATGGACGCGGCGATGAAGGCCTATGACGAGGTCGGCATCCGCGTGGTGTTTGCCTTGCAATACGCCGACCGCAAAGGCATCGAAACCATTCCGTTCTGGAAGGATACGTTTCCGGAGGACCTGCATCCCCTCCTTTCCAGCGCCGCCGAACCGGAGCGCGAACTCGATCTCATCGGCCATTTCGAAAGGACGCGGCTCAAGGCACCGCCGCGCCCGCGGGTGTCCTGGGCGCTGGGCCCGTCATCGCCCGAGCGCTGCTCGACGGCGATCATGCAGCGGACGATGGAGATTGCCCGCCGCTACGACATTCCGGTCTACAGCCATATCTATGAATCGCGCAGCATGGCGCTTCAGGCCCGGCTCACGCTTCCGGAATATTCGGGGCTCTTGATCAAGCGTCTCGCCAAGGAAGGCGTGCTTGATCCACGGCTCAATTTTGCCCACAGCGTCTGGCTGTCGCCTGCTGAAATCGACATGCTGGCTGAACATGGCGCCGGCGTCGTGCTCAATCCGCAAGGCAATCTGAAAATGAAGTGCGGGATCGCACCGATCCGGCTGTTGCAGAATGCCGGCGTACGCGTCGGCCTGGGCTGCGACAATTGCAGCTGTTCGGACGCGCAAAACATGTTCATTGCGATGAAGCTGTTCACGCTCCTTGCCGCCGTGAGCGATCCAATTCCCGGTCCGCCCCAGGCCATCGCCGCCATCCGCGCGGCCACCGAGGGCGGTGCGGACGGCGCCCGATTGGGGCACACGCTTGGCCAAATCGCAAAAGGCTTCGAGGCCGATCTCACGCTGATCGATACCAAGGATCCCGCCTGGTCGCCGATGAACAGCGTGGCCCGCCAGCTTGTGCATGTCGAAGCCGGACGCGGCGTCCGTCACGTCATTGTCGACGGCAAGGTCGTGGTCCGTGACCGCCAGCTCACTACGCTCGACGAAACGACGATCTACGACGCGGTGAAGGCGGTAATGCCGGAGTTCCGGCGCGATTTCGCGGCCATCAGCCAACGCGTCGCCAGGCTGCAGCCCTACCTCGATCGTGCGCATCGCAAGATCATGAGTGCCGAACTCGATATCGAACGCCTGCCGTTCGGCAGCCGCTAAGCAGCTCCGCGAGTCGCCTCCAGCGGGCGAGGTGCCCGCTCTACGGCTTAACGACCATCAGATAGAACACAACGACAACCGCAGGAAAGGCCAGCGAGCCGGCCACGATCCAGCACCGATCGAGACGCCAGTAGGTGTCCGGTAACGGCGCTCCATCGTCTAAGGCCGCCTTCGCCATGTCGCGCATTCTGATTTGCACCCACACCGCTGGCAGCCAGCACAAGCCGGCAAAAAAATAGAGTGCCAAGCCCCAGGTGACCCACCAGTCCGATAAAGAGTACCCTGTCAGCGTCAGGAGTAAGAGTCCGCTGGCCAGTTGCACAATGACGGCTGGTGTTATGAACAAAAAGTCCGCGATGACGACGTGGTAAGCCGCAAAATAAATATTTGCGACATCCCTCTTACGGTTGGCCATGAACAGATAGTACGCGCTGCCAAGGCCGGTGCCCAAGAGGATGGTTGCGCTTAGGATATGAATCCATTTGAGGATGAGGTACTCCATAGTTTCGGTTTTCCCGCCTCAATCCCTTAAGATTAGTGCACGGCGCATCAATCCAAAGTCACCCATGATGCAGGTGCTCATTCTTGGCGGTTACGGTAATTTCGGCAAGCGCATCGCTCAACTGCTGACGCGCGCAGGCGTAGCCGTGATTGTAGAGGGTCGCCAAGTTGCGAAAGCTGACGACCTGGCCAAGGCGCTGCCGTCAGGGCTTGCCGAAGCGGCGGCGTTCGACGTCGGCGCTGATCTTACCCGCCAGCTGAAGGTGCTACGTCCGCGCGTGGTCATCAACACTTGCGGGCCGTTCCAGAACGCCGATTACGGCATAGCGCGAGCGTGCATCGCGGTCGGAATTCATTATATCGACTTGGCCGACGGCCGCGACTTTGTCACCGGCATCACGCAACTCGACGCTGACGCGAGGAAACAGAACGTCGCCGTGATCAGCGGCGCTAGTACCGTGCCAACGCTCACCGCGGCAGTGATCGATCACCTCCGCCCGCGGTTCGCCGAACTCGATTCGCTCACGTTCGGTATCGCTCCCGGTCAGAAGGCCGAACGTGGCCTAGCCACCACCCAGGCCATCTTGAGCTATGTCGGCAAACGGCTCTTACCCTACGCCGGATATGGCAATTGCTACGGATGGCAAGACCTATACGTGCAGTCCTATCCTGAAATCGGCCGACGATGGATGGCCAATTGCGACGTTCCCGATCTTGATCTCTTGCCAGCACGATACGGGATCAAACGAATACGCTTTTCCGCAGGAATGGAGAATTCCGCCGTTCATCTGGGCCTATGGCTGATGTCCTGGGGTATCCGCCTCGGCTTACCCATCGATTTGCCACGACACGCGCCATTGCTACTGGCCGCTAGCCACTGGTTCGATTTCTTTGGTTCCGTCGACGGCGGAATGCATCTGATCCTGGCAGGAAAAGACAGAGCCGGTCGGCGCGCCCTGGCCAAGTGGTTCATTGTGGCGTTCGACGGTGACGGGCCGTACATTCCGACGATTCCATCGGTCATTATGGTCAAACGGATGCTCGCCGGGGAGACATTCGCTGCAGGCGCGATGCCATGCGTGGGCATGATTACTTTGCAGGAATATCTCGATGAACTTAAGATGTTTAACATCAAGACCTATGATTGCGATGAAAGCGATTAGCGCCCAGTGATCCTTGCATTCGGCCTCGACACGTTTGGCGACATCACCGTCGGCTCCGACGGCCCGGTCTCGCAGGCGCAAGTCATTCGCGACGTAATCGAACAAGCTGTGCTTGCCGACGAACTCGGCATCGATGCGTTCGGCATCGGCGAGCATCACCGGCCGGATTTTGCCATATCGGCGCCTGAAGTCGTGCTCGCGGCGATCGCCGGGCGTACGAAGCGGATCCTGCTTGGTTCCGCCGTCACAGTGCTCAGCACCGACGATCCGGTTCGGGTTTTCGAACGCTTCTCGTCGCTCAACGCCGCATCGAGCGGACGCGCCGAGGTTCGGCTTGGGCGCGGATCGTTCACCGAATCGTTCCCGCTGTTCGGCTACCAGCTTTCTCAATACGACGAATTGTTCGAAGAAAAGCTCGATCTTTTTGCGGCCCTGATCCGGCAGGATGCGGTGACCTGGAGCGGCAACACGCGCCCGGCGCTCGCCAACCAGCATGTGTTCCCGACGGTCGAAAGCGGTCCGCTCAAGACCTGGGTCGGAGTCGGTGGCAGTCCCGAATCCGTCGTTCGCGCGGCTCGCTACGATTTTCCGATGATGCTTGCCATCATCGGTGGCGATCCCAAACGTTTCCTTCCTTACGTGGACCTCTACCATCGGGCCTTTGCACAACTTGGCCGGCCGGCGAAAGCGGTGGGACTGCATGCACATGGCTATGTGGCGGACACCGACGAGCAGGCGCGCGAGGAGTTGTGGCCGCATTACAAGGCTTCGCGTGACCGCGTCGGCGCCGAACGCAGCTGGCCGCCGGTGACGCGCGCTTCATTCGAGCACGAGGCTAACGGCGGGGCGCTCAATGTGGGAGCGCCCGAAACGGTGGCCCGCAAGATCGCCGCAACCGCAAAAGCGCTCGGCCTTTCGCGCTTCGACATGAAATACAGCCAGGGCACGTTGCCGCACGACAAGCTCATGCGCAGCATCGCGCTTTACGGCACCGAAGTGGTTCCGATGGTCAGGCAGATGCTTGCATAATGATGTGGATCAGCTGAATTCGACGTATTGCCGCCCGATTCAGCGGCAAGACTTTTCGTAATCGGCCGTGGATGGGAGCTCATGAGAGGCGGAGCAGGCTCGTTTCGAGCCGCGGTAGTACTTGGAATGGTGGCTGCCGCAGGCCTCGGCGGCAGGTCTGCGCGGGCACAACAAGCTTGCCTCGGCGCGCCGAACGCCCCGACGCCGCCAGGCAGTCACTGGTATTATCGCACCGATACATCGACTGGGCGGAAGTGCTGGTACGTGCGGGCTCTCGATCAGGCCGCCGCACCGGCACCAAGTCAGAAACAGGCAAACGTCCCCATACAGGCCAAGTCAGTCGGCAAAGCAGCACCGGCGTTGGCTGCGCCCGATCCCTCAGCTTGGATGGACCCTGTCGAACAGCTCGATGGCACAAATCTGGATTGGTCCGCTCCCGCTGCCCCGGCGTCGCCGGCCGATACGGTCTCGAACCATGGCGGCCAGCCGACCACCAACCCCTCGTCGCCGCAACCCACAATACAGAGCTTGCCGGTCGTACCCACCGCACAAGCCGCGGGCTCCTTGCCATCAACGACTGCGAAGCGCGACTCTGCTGGAGAAACCGCTTCTGGATCGAATGGGCCGGTGGTCCATGTGGCGAGTGCGGCGGGCAAGCCGCCAGTGTCTCGGAGTCAGGCGGCCGCGGCGATCACCGTAGCTGGCCTGCTCGGTCTGCTCATCGTGGGCATGTTTCTACGCTGGATGATTGGCAGGGCGTTCGG
This sequence comes from Xanthobacteraceae bacterium, assembly GCA_050725855.1. GTDB lineage: Bacteria > Pseudomonadota > Alphaproteobacteria > Rhizobiales > Xanthobacteraceae > BOG-931. The sequence goes on from JBOHIU010000057.1 coordinate 7,635, forward strand.
TGGCCGGCGTGAGATCAAGCTTGGCCGGAAGGAGCCGCGATTGGTCGAGGGCGTCACCGCAAAGCGGTCTTTGCCCACACCCATCCGTCAGTCGCCGAGCCTTGTGCCCGGACGAGATGACACCAGCGCGCGGATACACGAGGTCGAGGAATCGCTGAGAAATTTTGCGCGCCGCTTGCAGCAGCGCCGCTCGAACTCGCCCCATGTTTTTGCCCGCATGGGAGCCCGGGGGCGCTTTTAACAATTGCTGTGCGGGACAATCAGCCGCTGACCGTCAGCTGATCGCGAGACAATGCCGTCAGGCCGCCGGCGAAGATTGGCTAACCAGCGAACGCAACACCGGGTTGGCTTTTGCCGCAGAACAAAACGCTGGCGCCCTAATATGACCTCTTGACGTTCGACCCGTTCCATCCCAGGTTTTTGACGTTCTTCCCCTTAGGAAGAGCTGTTTCATCAATGGAGGCATTGATGACACCGCCGACGCAGGTGCCGCGACAATCGCTGTGGCAAACGTTCGGGCCTAAAGCGTAGCGGCTTCTCACGAACGCCGTGCCGGGAGTGGCTCCCGGGCCGCATCAGTTGGGCATGGCCCGACTTCGCCTCTCCCGACGCGTTCTCGACTTGAGCATCCTGACAGGCACGTCGCGCGGCATACGCAAGAATGCGCTGCCGCTGCCTCAGCATCTTTCGCACCCAGGCCCTTCAGTCTTCCAACAATGAACTCGGCAACTTGAATTGCTGATGTTCGTTGGGCCGCGGATCGAACATCTTCGAGCTTCCAGAACCAACGCATTTGACCTTCGCGGCATAATGCACCGAAAGCCTGGAGTCCTCGTAGAGATCGCGAGCGTGGGCAAAGACGTGCCGACGACCAGCTTTGTTGACGTGAAGACGGACCATCTGCCCGCAGATCGGACACTGCGTCGCCAGCGGGTGGAGACGCCGGCCGCCAAGAAGCTTGATGAACTCAATGGCCCATACGGAAAAGAACCGCATGCCCGTCCCCTCACGGTCGAGGCGACTCAAACACCGCTCTGTGTCTAAAAGTTGATGCTTGGCATGTCCACACGCTTTTATGTTCCGACTAACCCCAGCTGTGGACTTGATGGCTCGGCGTGCGTCCGCTTGGCGATGCGTCCGGCAAGCCGCGACAGCCGGCCGGCTTCCACGGCGCCGCGCATGCTTTTCGCCATCAGCACCGGATCGCGCGCCTTCGAGACAGCGGTGTTGATCAGCACGGCGGCACAGCCGAGTTCCATGGCGAATGCGGCGTCGGAAGCAGTACCAAGGCCGGCATCGAGCACCACCGGAACCGCCGAGCGCGCGCAGACAAGCTCAATGAGATGGGGATTGGAAATTCCCAAACCGGAGCCGATCGGCGAGCCGAGCGGCATCACGGCGGCCGCCCCCGCGTCGACAAGCTTGCGGCAGGTCACCGGATCTTCGGTGCAATAGGGCAGGACAACAAATCCCTTGGCCGCCAAAGTCTGTGTCGCCCGCACCAGTTCTTCCACATCGGGATAAAGGAGTTCGCGATCGCCGATCACTTCGAGCTTGATCCAATTGGTGTCGAGCGACTCGCGCGCGAGTTCAGCGGTCAGGACGGCGTCCTTGGCGGTCTGGCAGCCAGCCGTATTCGGCAGGAATTTCACCCGCCCCGCCAGAAGCTCGACCAGGCTTTCGTCGTCGCCGGCCAAACTGATGCGGCGGATCGAGGCCGTGACCATCTCGCTGCCGCTAGCCGCAATGGCATCCAGCATGATCTTGCGGTTGGGATAGCCGGCACTGCCGAGAAACAGCCGCGAACCGAATTGGTGGCCGGCAATGACGAGTGGATCGGACATTGTGTGCTCCCGGATTTGTCCGCTCACTTCCGCCGAAGCAGGAGTCCAGAAAATGCTTCCCCGTTTTCGCGGGGACGAGCGGAAGACCTTTTTATCCCCCCTGCCTTGCCCGCACGATCTCGACCTTGTCGCCGGGCTTAAGCGGCGTATCGGGCCAAGCCGCGCGCGGCACCACTGCGCCGTTGAGCGCGACCGCGATTCCGCGTTGGCCGGTGTCGACTGTTTTCTCCGCCAAAAGCGCCTCAATAGTGGCGGCGATAAGCGGTTCGCTCTCGCCATTGACGCGGATTTCCGCCTCGCTCATCGCGGCCAACACCTCCATCATTCCGCCGCCCGCGCCGGCCAGAAACGCTCAAGACCGAAGGGGCGTATCGCGACTTCGGCGACGTCATCAAGGATCAAGCGCGCCATGGCATCCGCTGTAATCGGCGCGAGCAAAATCCCGTTACGGTGATGCCCAGTGGCATAAAACAGTCCTTCAAGGGGGCCGCGGCCAAGGATCGGCGCATCGTCGCGGCTGCCCGGCCGGTGGCCCACCCATATTTCCGCTATCGGAAGCTCCTCGACCGCAGGCACCGCGCGCCAAGCCGCTTCCAGAAGCGTCAGCATTCCCCCCGCGGTGATTGTCGTGTCAAAGCCCCGTTCCTCGACCGTGCCGCCGACGATCAGGCGCCCATCCCGCCGCGGCACCAGATAGGCGCCGGGAGCCCACAGCACATGGTCGAGGAGCGGCGCGGCGGCGTCCATTTGCAACGCCAACATCTGCCCCTTGACCGGCCGCACCGGTGGACGCCGGTCGGACGGCAGGCCGCCAATGCCGCGCGACCAGGCGCCCGCGGCAAGCACGACAATATCGGCGGCCGAGGACGTGCCGTCTTCAAGCGTTATCCCCGTTGCCCGGCCGCCATGAACCGAAATTTCCTTGACCGGACAGTGTTCGCGAACCGTCACTCCCGCTGCCTCGGCAGCCACCCGCAGGGCTTGGGCAAGCTTGCGGTTGTCGACCTGGTGATCGTCCGGAGAAAACAGCGCGCCGGCGAGTTTTCCCGCGAGATGCGGCTCGCGCGCCCGCGTTGCCGCAGCCGAAAGCCATTCCAGCGGCAGATCGAGCTTTTTCTGGAATTCCAAGCGGTGGCTGATCTCGGCTTGATCGTCGGCGGTGAGCGCGAGAACGAGCGTGCCCTCGCGACGCAATTCAACATCGACGCCGCTGACGCGGAGGAGCTCGTCGGCAAAAGCGGACCAGCGGGCTTGGCTCTCGCGCCCGAGAGCAACCAGCGCTTCCTCGCCCGGCTCGGCCTCGCAGCAGGCGGCGAGCATCCCCGCCGCCGCATGGCTCGCGCCTGACCCGCTAGTATTGCGGTCGAACACAGTCACGGACGCGCGGGAGGCCAGCCGCCAAGCAATACCGAGTCCGACCACGCCAGCGCCGATAATGGCGACTCGCGGCCTTTTCCGGACGAATGTCGGGCCATCCGCCAAATGAGGCTCCCTCGGCTGAACGATCCAGAGAAAACTACTCTGGGCAGGTAAGCTCAAGGGCTGGGGCTGTCAAAGCCCCACATAGCGCACATTACATGCAAAACATGCAAAGGCCGTTTTGACATCTCCCTGCCCTTGCGGACTGGCTGGTGCCTGCCGGTGTGCGGACGTGGTGGAGTCGCCAGAACGTACTGTAGTCTCCCCTCACCACGTGTAGCGCAAAGTGCCGCTTCCGGCGTAGGTCTGCGAGCCGGGCGCGAACTCGCCGTCGAACTTGGCGGTGAACGACCAGCTCGGCGTGAAGAACAATTGCGCGCCGGCGGAGGTCAACGCCGAGTCGTGTGGGATCGGCGCGCCGTTGACGGTGAAGCTCGATCCCGGCAGCGATTCGAACGAAGCACTAAGCGCCGGGTTGCTGACCCAGTCGTGCGCCCAGGCGAGCCGCCCGCGCAGGATCACCGGCATAGTATTGATTGCGGTGAGATCGTCGAAGCGCGCACCCAATTCGCTGCGCGTGTCGTTCGCGGTCGTTGCGTTGTAGCTGAGCCCGAAGCCGCCTCCGGTCAAATCCGTTTCGGCATAGGCCGGGGTGTGGAACCACTGCGTCTGCAGCGCCACGTACGGCGTAAGGCCGAGGATGGCGCCGGACGCCGGTGCCGGCAGTCCATACCGGTAGCCGCCTTCGAGCCGCGCCGCATAGCTTTGGCCGTCAAAGCTGGCGGTGAGCTGGTCGCCGGCGAACGCCGTCCGGTTGGTGGTGAACAAATTGTTGCCGAACGCGAGCACGCCCGCCACATAGGCGGGCCCGAAATAGCGCTTGCCATAGATGCCGGCCTGGAAGGTATCGCTGCGGCCATCGCCCTGCGCCTGCGCCAGATTCCAATTGGTGCCGCCGCCGGAGAACGCGAAGCCGTACATCGTCGATGGGTCGAGGTGATACTCCATGCCCGCGGCAAAGCCGTAATCGCTGGCGGCCACATTGCTGGAGCCGATCGCCGGATTGCCATCCGTGTGGTTTGAAACGCCGTAGGCTGCGCCCCACACGCTCCAGTGATCGTCGACAAGGGCTGGCGGCGGCGCCTTCAGGATCGAGGCATAGGCGAGCGCCACGTCAGGCGGCAGACTAGCCTGCTCGGGCGCGAAGCCAAGCGGCCCGCCTCCCCCGCTGCCGCCAACCGACGTCGGATCGAGCAATAGATTAAGAAATTCGTCCATTGATTGGAAGGCGGCGGTTTTGGCGCCCGTCGCCGCTTCGCCATCCAAGTGCGACAGCGAGGTTGCCAGATTGCCGCCGCTCAAGCCAAAGACAGGAAAGAAACTCGCCGGCAGCGAGCCGCCATCATTGAAGTAAGTGTTGATGGCGCTCGCGGCGTTTTGTTGGTTGGCGTTGAGGCCGCCGCCAGCACCAAGCTGCGCCATCAAATTCAACAGGACATCAGTGTTGCCGTTGGTGGTGAGCGTGCCGCCGAAGCCCGGCTCATTGACGGCTGTGAAGCCGGCAAAGCTGCCGCTGATGCTCGCAGGATCGAGAATGTCGTAGGTGGTCTTGCCGCTGTAGCTTCCCGGCGTCAAAACACCTTCGACGAGACCATCCAAGATGACCGAACCGCCGACATTCACACGCGAGGCGGTGGTGGGGCTGATGTTCACCAGATACTGCGCGCCGGGCTGGAACGTCAGATCCCCGGTGACGGTCATGAACGTGCCGGGCTGACCGATATTGCCGGGCTCCAGCGTGCCGCCATTGTCGACAATCATGGCGGACAAGGTGCCGGTTCCGGCGAGCGTGCCGCCCAGGACATTCCATGGTTGCGTTTGGCCGAACAGGTTGAACACAGTCCAGACGCCGCTCACGACGTTGAAGCTGGCGAAGTTCTCGTACTGTGCGGCGGGTCCGACGCTCGAAAGATCGAATTGGTAGGTGCCAATACCGCCGAGCTGCAGGGTGTCCAAGCCATCGGTGTTGGCAATGACGTTGCCCTGAATAATAAAACCTGGCGCGAGCGTCAGTGTGTTGCCGCCGCTCGCTTGAGTCAGATCGATCGCCGCGGCGCTGCCGGTGATGGTGCCGGAATCGAAAATACTGACCGGGCTTAAATTGTGAACGACGATGCCCTCAGCAGCCGTAATTGTCCCGGTATTGACGATCGAACCGCCCGCGAACGTCGCGCAGTTACAAACAAAGATGCCGGTGCTGCGGGCTGTAATTCGTCCGCTGTTCCATACGTTCCCTAAAAACGTAGAGACGTCCTCGATGATAATACCCGCTCCGCTTCTGACGGAAATCGTACCAGAGTTGGTAACGCCTCCGGAAAACGTCGAGATGGTCACAGACGAAAAGGATGTTGCGGCGCCGCCAACAAAAATGCCGACTCCATAGGCTTTTATGGTGCCGCTGTTGCTGATCCCGCCGGTGAAGGTCGAGATCGTCACCGATCCGCGGGAGGCAGCGTCGCCGCCGACTAGGATGCCGGCATCGCGCGCGGTAATCGTGCCGCTGTTGCTGATGCCCGCTGAGAAATTCGACACCGTGACTGATCCGCCAGAGTAGGCGAAGCCACCAACCCAGATGCCGATGCCGAAGCCCCCAAGATAACCGCCGGCCGTGGCCGAAATCGTGCCGCTGTTTGCGATGCCACCCGAGAATCTGGAAATCGCGACTGACGCGCCCGAGCCTGCAACCGTGCCGCCGACGAAGATGCCGACGCTCGGCGCGGAAATTGTGCCGCTATTGCTGATGCTGCCGGCAAAGGTCAAGATCGTAACGGAGGCTCCGCTAAACTCGGCAGCGCCGCCGACGAAGATGCCGTGGCCGGTGGCCGCCGTGATGAGGCCCGCATTCACGATGTCGCCGCTGAACGTTGAAATCGTGACGGCGCCAGCCTTGCTGGTACTCACGGCCAGCCCGCCGACCACGATGCCGTGACCCGCGATGACGGTCCCGATATTCACGATGTCGCCGGAGAAACTTGAGATCGTGACCGCCCCGCCGCTCGCTAAGCCGCCTACGATAATGCCGTTGGCCGTTCCGCCAATGATCTTTCCCGCGTTGGTGATGCCGCCAGAGAAGTTCGCGGCGTTGACAGCCCCTCCTTCGCCGGCCGTCCCGCCGACAAAGATTCCGGTGCTGTCCGCCGCAACGGTCCCGCTGTTGCTGATGCCTCCCGTGAAGATCGCGACATTGACCGATGCGCCGCTGGCGAACGCAGCACCCCCAACGACTATTCCGTTGCCGGAATTCGCCACGATCGTTCCGCTGTTGCTGATGCCTCCGGCGAAGGTCGAAATCGCGACCGATGCGCCAATGCCGCTGGCAACGCCGCCGACGAGAATGGCATTGTTGCTACCGGTCGCCGTGATCGTGCCGGCATTGCTGATGCCGCCCGTGAAGGTCGGGCCGCCGATTTTTATTGCGGTGACGGAATTGGAAAGGACGCTACTTTGACGATCGATCGACAGGCCCCCGACGACGATCCCGGTACTCTGGATTCCGCCGGAGATCGTCGCGTTCTGTATCGCGATCCCGTTGCCGCTCACAGTACCCGTATTGAGCACGTCGCCGGTGAAGTTGCCGTTATGAACGCAGATGTTGGTGATGTTCGCCGCGTTCGTGAACGGCGGCGTCACGACGTTGTTGCAAGCGGGCGCAGCCCAGACCGCCGGGGCGCCAATCGACAGCGCGGCCACCGAGCTGGTCGCCAGCAGCAGGCGCAGCCTGCCGCGATCGTTGTAAAGCCCCCTGCTCCCCCGCATACACCACCGTTCGCAGGACGACCCCAGCCCTGCGCTTCCCGCAATATGTGGTTTGTACGTCGTCGGGCTGTGGCGCGGCAAACGGCGGCGGCCTAAAACGGCAAATTCTTCACAGGTGTCGCCAGAATCTCGCCAAGTGTTGCGGAAACACCACCCTCATCGGCTGGTTAAGTTTTTTTGGCGCAAGGCAAAGCGCCTCCTTCCGACGATTGCAAGGCCTGACGAAATGGCGCTGTCCTTGCCGCTGCACCAAGAAAGGGCGCATGGTCCGACCGTTCGTACGGATAACACTCGTGTTTTGCTGAAATTTCAAACCTGGGACCACTATGAAAAACCCATGGATGACTTGCGGTGCCGCCGCGGCGCTTGTGGGGGCCGCTACTATGGCCTTTGCCGCGCCAGCCGCCGAACCGGCCATTTTGACGATCTTCGCCGCCGGCACGCTCGCGGTGCCCTTCCGGCAAGTAAGCGCCCTGTTCGAGAAGCGCTATCCGAACGTGACCGTGCAGGCGCAGTTCGGCGGCAGCGTGATGATGGCCAAGAAGATCACCGACCTGCACCAGGCGGCGGATCTGCTGGCAGTCGCCGACTACAGCGTGATTCCAAAGTACATGTTCGGCTCTCCGGCGCATGCGTCCTGGTACGCCGGCTTTGCCCGCAACGCCATCACCTTCGTCTACACCGACAAGAGCAAGTACGCGAACGAAATCAATCCGCAGAATTGGTACAAGGTGCTGTCGCGCCCTGGCGTCGAGATCGGCCGTTCCAATCCCGATACCGATCCGTCCGGCTATCAGACAGTGCAGATGCTCGATCTTGCTGAGAAATTCTACAACGCACCTGCGCTGGAACAGAAAATCCTGGCCAACGCGCCGCTCACCAACATGCGCGATACGGAAACGGCGCTGATATCCGCGCTGCAGCTCGGCCAGATCGATTATCTCGCCATCTACCGCTCGGACGCCCTGCAGCATCATTTGAAGTTCATCAACTTGCCCGCCAAGGTCGATCTCAGCGATCCTGCCCAGTCGGCCTACTACCAAACCGGCGTCGCCCATACAAAGAACGGCGACCTTACTGGCAAGCCGATCGTCTATGCGGTCACGGCCCTCAACGGCAGCAAGAACACCAGCGCTGCCGAAAAATACGTCGCGTTGCTGTTGGGACCTGAGGGGCAAGCCGTTATGAAGCAGAACGGTTTTGGCACGTTCAGCCCAGCCTATGCGGTGCACGCGGATGCGATGCCGGCAGCGCTGAAAAAGCTGGTCGAACCATGGCCTGGCTCCTGACGGGAGGGCCAGCGCGTGGAGGCTAGGTCCACGCCGGCCACTGCGGCGATCGGCCCCTGGCGTTCGCGCGCCCCGCCGAGCCGCCCCGGCACGCTTTATTTGCTGTGCTGGTTCGCTGGCAGCGTGCTCATCGCCTTTCTGGCAATCCCACTCGTCGCGCTGGCGCTGACCCAATCCGGATCGAGCCTCGCTTCGGTTGCCGGCATGGCCGACGTGCGCGACGCCATCCTGCTCAGTCTTGAAGGAGCATTTCTATCGGCGGCTTGTGCGGCATTGGTTGGAGTGCCGCTGGCCTACGCGCTCGCGCGCACGGCGTTTCCCGGCAAGGGCATCATCGCCGCGCTAATCGACCTGCCGCTCGCGGTACCGCATACGGTCGCCGGCATCGCACTCTTGATGGTATTCGGCCGCCGGGGCATTTTCGGCGACCCGCTGCAGACGATCGGGCTGAAATTCTGGGGCACCATCGCCGGCGTGGTGGTGGCGATGCTGTTCGTCTCCGCGCCGTACACGGTCAACGCCGCCCGCATCGGCTTCGAAACGGTCGATCCACGGCTGGAAAAGATCGCACGCACACTCGGCCTCGGTCCCTGGCGGACGTTCTTCCGGATCACGCTGCCGCTCGCCCGACGCAGCATCATGACCGGCCTCACGCTCACTTATGCGCGTTCGATCAGCGAATTTGGTGCAGTCATTATTCTCGTCTATTACCCGATGACGGCGCCGGTGAAGATCTACGAATTGTTTTTGCGGTTCGGGCTGGAGCAATCGGCCGCTGCAGCCGTACTGCTGCTCATCGTGTCGCTGTCCCTGTTCGTGCTCTTGCGCACGCTGGCGCAGCGCAACGCTCGACCGCAAGAAAATCGATGAGTCCGGGTCTCTGTGTCGAGGCGCTTGCGCTGACGCTCGGCGCCTTTCGATTAAGGAAAATCGATTTTGCCGTTTCCGACGGCGAGATTCTGGTCGTCCTCGGCCGCAACGGCTCCGGCAAGTCGGTGACGCTGGAAACGATTGCCGGCTTCCATCGCCCGGATTGCGGCCGCGTTCTGATCGATGGCCGCGACGTAACCGCGCTGCCGCCGGAGCGGCGCAATGTCGGCTTCGTGGTGCAGAATTTCGGCTTGTTCCCGCACCTGAGCGTGGCGCAAAACGTCGCAATTGCGCGACGGCGGGACCGACCCGTTTCGGCGCATAGTGAAGCTCTGTCGGCACTTGCCGATGATGCCGCGCTGCTCAAGTATTCCGGCATCGGGCATCTGGCGGGCCGGGTGCCGGCTGACCTTAGTCCAGGCGAAAAGCAGCGCGTGGCGCTCGCCCGCGCACTCGCCGGCGCGCCCGATGTGTTCCTGTTCGACGAGCCATTTTCGGCGCTCGATGCCGAGACGCGCGACGTACTGCGCGACGAGCTAAAAGCATTCCTGCGCGCGCTTGCCATCCCGGCCATATTCGTCAGTCATGACCGCACCGATGCGCAGATGCTGGCCGACAAGATCCTCGTGCTGCGCGAAGGCGCCGTCATGCAGAGTGGGCCCGCGGGAGAGGTTTGGCAAAAACCCGTAAGCTCCGTGGTTGCGCGTTTCATTGGCGTTGAGAATGTCCTTGCTGGTCGCATGCTCAAATGGTCCGGAAACGACGCATGGATCGAGCTCGGCAAACACATGCTGCAGGCAATAGCGCCTGCGCGGCCGATTCAGCCGGGAAATTCCGTTGTCCTAAGTATCCGTGCCACAGATGTCGAAATTTGCTCGGGCGAATCCGTCAATTCGCCGGGAATCAATCGGTTTGCAGGCCACATCACGTCCTCGCGCAGTGAAGGTGCTCTCATCGCGCTCACCATCGACTGCGGAGCCCCGCTCAAAGCCTATCTTCTGGCGCCGCAGGCACGGGGAATGAATCTTGGACAAGGCAGCGCGATGACCGTGGAGATCGCCCCGAAAGCTATTCACGTCATGCCTGAGTGATCGTGCGCTTGGGTGTGTTTTGCCAGCGCGTCGAATTCCATCAGGCGCTTAAGAAGTGGCTCCATATCCTTGAGCGGCAGCATATTCGGCCCGTCCGATGGCGCCTTGTCGGGGTCCTGATGGGTCTCGATGAACACGCCGGCGACACCAACCGCCACGGCCGCCCGCGCCAGCACGGCTACATACTGCCGCTCCCCGCCCGATGATGTGCCCTGCCCGCCCGGTTGCTGCACCGAATGAGTGGCATCGAAAATTACCGGCGCTCCGTTTTTTGCGAGCTGCGGCAGCGCGCGCATGTCGGAGACGAGGGTGTTGTAGCCGAACGATACGCCGCGTTCGGTCACCAGCACATTGCGATTGCCGGCGCCGGCGATTTTTTGAACCACGTTGGCCATGTCCCAGGGCGCGAGGAATTGGCCTTTTTTGACGTTGACCACGCGGCCGGTTTTGGCCGCGGCGATGAGCAGGTCCGTCTGCCGGCACAGGAACGCCGGGATTTGCAAGATGTCGACGACGCCGGCGACCGTGGCGCATTGATCGGGCTCGTGCACATCGGTGAGCATGGCCAAGCCGAGTTTCTCTCGAAGCTCCGCAAAAATTGCGAGCCCCTTGTCGAGGCCGATGCCGCGCGCGCTGGCGGCGCTGGTTCGGTTGGCCTTGTCGAACGAGGTTTTGTAGACGAAGCCGATCTTGAGCCGCGCGGCCATCTCCTTGAGCGCCGCCGCCATCTCGAACGCATGCGCGCGGCTCTCCAGCGCACACGGTCCGGCGATCAGCGCCATCGGCAGATCATTGCCGAAGCGCACGGTGCCGATCTTGACAATCGGATTTGGCTTGGCGGTCATATCAACCCTCGCGGGCGACCATGACGACCGCGCCGCACTGGGTCAACCGTCTGTCCGTCATTCCGGATTTCCGCCAACGGGCCCGCGCGAAGTCGCGCGGCCCGATGACAGGCTCCGCGGCTAGTCCGGAATCCATAACCACAGTTCAGCGAATATGGATTCCGGTCTCGCGATCAAATGCTCAAGCCCCGGAATGACGAGGCAAGTGCCTCGTCACTTCACCGCTGAAAAGGCCGTCGGCTGCAGGATTTGGTTGGTTGCATTGGCCAGGATCGGACCGTCTTTCTCGCTTTCGGCACGTGCGGAAATCCAAGCCGGATCGGCCATGAACGTATTCCACTTCTTCTCGCGGTCGGCGAGCGATTCCCACGCCAACAGATAGGTCAGCTCGTGATTGGACTCGCCGATCAGCGTCGTCCAAAAGCCGGCTTGCTTGATGCCGTGCTTGTCCCAGAGCTTCAGCGTGACCTTGTCAAAGCGCACCAGCAGGGCCGGCAGCCGGCCCGGGACGCAGCGGTAAACGCGCATTTCGTAAATCATTGAGTTTTTCTCCCCTGTCAGTCGTTTCGGATCGCCGCAGAGCGGCCGGTCCAGAGTCTATTTCGTAGGGCAGCGACCATGCGTTCCGAACGCGTGGGTGCGCGCCCGGGATGGAGGCGAACTTACATCACACCAGCCGGCTCTGCTCCACCGCGGCCTCGATGAAGGAGGAGAACAGCGGGTGCGGCGCGAACGGACGGGATTTCAATTCGGGGTGGAACTGCACACCGATGAACCAAGGATGATCGTCGTATTCGACGATCTCAGGCAGAAGACCGTCGGGTGACATGCCGGAAAAGCGCATGCCATGCTGCGCGAGCCGGTCTTCGTAAGTGGTGTTGACCTCGTAGCGATGACGATGGCGTTCGGAAATCTCAGTCGCGCGATAGATTTCGGCAACGCGGGAGCCGCGTCGCAGGATGGCCGGAAAGGCGCCAAGCCGCATGGTGCCGCCGAGATCGCCGCCAAGGCCGCGCTTGTGCAGCTCGTTGCCTTTCATCCATTCCGTCATCAGCCCGACGACAGGCTCGCGCGTGGCACCAAATTCGCTCGAGTTCGCCTGCTCGATGCCGCACAGGTTTCGCGCCGCCTCGATGACCGCCATCTGCATGCCGAAGCAGATGCCGAAATAGGGCACCTGCCGTTCGCGGGCGAACTGCGCCGCGCGAATCTTTCCCTCGGAGCCGCGCTGACCGAAGCCGCCTGGCACGAGGATGCCATCGACATGCTCAAGGTATGGCGCCGGGTCCTCGTTTTCGAACACTTCGCTCTCGATCCAGTCGAGATTGACCTTCACCTTGTTGGCAACGCCGCCATGGGATAAAGCCTCGATCAGCGACTTATAGGCGTCCTTCATGCCGGTGTATTTGCCGACGATCGCGATGGTCACGTCGCCTTCCGGATTGCGGACGCGCTCGTTGATCAGCCGCCACGTCTCCAGGTCGGGCGGCCGCGGCCGCTCGATGCCGAACGCGGCCAAGACTTCGCTGTCGAGACCGCCGCCATGATAGGCCTCGGGCACGGCGTAAATATTGTCGACGTCGCGAGCCTCGATCACCGCGCTTTCGCGCACGTTGCAGAACAGAGCGAGTTTTCTGCGTTCGCTTTCGGGGATCGAACGATCCGCACGGCAGAGCAGAATGTCGGGCTGGATGCCGATGGCACGCAGTTCTCGCACCGAGTGCTGCGTCGGCTTGGTCTTGAGTTCCCCGGCGCTCGGGATGAACGGCATCAGGGTCAGATGAATGTAAACCGCGTGGTGGCGCGGAAGGTCGTTGCCGAGCTGGCGGATGGCCTCGAAATACGGCAGACCCTCGATGTCGCCGACAGTACCGCCGATCTCGCAAAGAACGAAGTCGAAATCCTCGTTACCGTCGCGGACGAAGTCTTTGATCGCGTTGGTCACATGGGGAATGACCTGAATCGTGGCGCCAAGGTAATCGCCACGCCGTTCCTTCAGCAGAATTTCCTGATAGATCCGGCCGGTCGTGATGTTGTCCATCCGTGTGGCGGGACGCCCGGTAAACCGCTCATAATGCCCGAGGTCGAGATCGGTCTCGGCGCCGTCGTCGGTGACAAACACCTCGCCGTGCTGGTAGGGCGACATCGTGCCCGGATCGACATTGAGGTATGGATCGAGCTTGCGCAGCCGCACCTTATACCCGCGCGCCTGTAGTAGCGCTCCGAGCGCCGCCGACGCCAATCCCTTGCCAAGTGAGGAAACCACGCCGCCGGTGATGAAAATGTACCGCGCCATGGGACTTGACGTTTAGCGCCCCCGCTCCGATTCGACGAGACATTTTCCGGAATGCCTGCCGCGCATTCGCGGAGCAACCAGCCAATCATAAAACTCCAGCGAGATCATGGTGCTCGCCAGATCTTTTCATCCTTGCTCACATGCCACACAGGATTCCGGACATGCAAAGCTGTGGATGATCGCCAGCGCGCGGCTCAATGTGATTGCGGGACCTGCGGTCCGCTCGGTGAGGGCGCGGGCGCGGCCGGCGCGCTGCTACCGGGGCTGCCACCAAGCTGGTTAAGCAACCCGCCTTTGCCTGAATTGAACGGCACGACCGGCGGCGGCGCCCCAGGCGCAGGTGTCTGTTGCTGGGCTGGCGCGCCGCCGGGCAGCAGCGACACTGGGGCGCTTCTATGGGCGGCCAGCAGCGACAAAGCGATACTGGTGATAAAGAATCCAGCGGCCAGTAGCGCCGTGGCGCGGGTGAGCACATTCGCCGTGCCGCGGCCGGTCATAAATCCGCTCGACGAACTGACAAGACCGCCACCTTCGGATTTCTGCAACAGCACCACGCCAATCAGGGCGAGGACCAGCATCAGGTGGATGGCGATAACGACAGTCAGCATCGATGAATCCGCTCATGGAATTCGGCGGGACGCCAAAAGGCAACCGCTGTAGCGCCTCATATAGGCCGCCGGGCGATGCTGTACACGATCGGTTCAGGATTTTCTATGGCGGTCCCGGTCCCGGCCGAGCGCATCCGGCGATCGTGTTTAGCGCGATTACCTTGTTGGACGAGGAGCATATTCTGCGAACCCGGCCCGGCGTGAGATGAGATGGGCAGCCCCGTGGCAGCCAGCGGCGCCTTCAGCGATACACGCTGGCGATCGCCAGGAACTCATCAGCATGGAGGCTGGCGCCGCCGACCAGGGCGCCGTCGACGTTCTCGACTGCCATGAGTTCCCTGGCGTTTCCCGGCTTTACCGACCCGCCATAAAGAATGCGGATCGCCTGCCCTGCTTCGCCGCAGCGGGCGCGAAGGCACCGGCGGATCAAGTCGTGCATTTCGGCGACGTCTCGCGGCGTCGGCGTCAAGCCGGAGCCGATCGCCCAGACCGGTTCGTAAGCGACGACGAAATCGGCCGCGCCGTCGGGCAGCGAGCGAGCCAGTTGCGCGCTAACCACCTCCCGTGCCTGCCCGGCATCGCGCTGCGCGCGCGTTTCGCCGACACAGACGATCGCCGTGAGCCCGGCGCGGCAGGCGGCAAAGGCCTTTGCCCGGACCGCTTCATCGGTATCGCCATGAATGCGGCGGCGCTCGGAATGGCCGACAATGACCGCGAGCGCCCCCGCATCCTTGAGCATTTCCGCGGAAATGTCGCCCGTATAAGCGCCGGCCGGCAAAGAATGACAATCCTGGCCGCCGATTGCGACCCGCGATCCGCGGGCGGCGGCGGCGAATTCGGCGAGCAAAGTTGCCGGCGGACACACCATCACATCCACGTCGGCGAGCTCTCGCGCTCCGGCGAGAATCCTTTGCAACTCGGCCGCCGAGGCCTTAAGCCCGTTCATCTTCCAATTGCCTGCGACCAGCGGGCGGCGCGTCATGGCGGAGTCTCAAAAATGCGACAAAGAGCCGTTAGCAGACCGATTGCGCGGCGAAAAGATACGTTTTAACACCAATTGCCGCGGATTGGGGCGCGGACCGGCGCTTCTTATGATCGCGCCGTCCTGGCGGCGTCCGGCAGCTCTTATGCACATCGGGAACTTATGCTTCGAGGTATACACAACGCCACCAAAAATTGGTTCGGCCGCATCGTCATGGGGGTGGTGCTGACGATCATTTCCGCCAGCTTCGCCGTCTGGGGTATCAACGACATTTTCAACGGCTATGGCGGCACGTATGTGGCCAAGATCGGCGATACCGAGATTCCACTCGATCAGTACAGCCAAGCCTACAACAACCGTCTGCAACAGCTCAGCCAGGAGGTCGGCCATTCCATTCCGCCCGAGCAGGCCAATGCGCTTGGGCTCGATCGCCAGGTGCTCAGCCAATTGCTGATCGAGGCCGGTCTCGATCAGAGGGCGCAGCAGATGCGGCTCGGCGTGCCCACCGAGCAGATCGTGCAGCATATCCTTTCCGATCCGCATTTTCAGACTCCGGCCGGTCAGTTCGACCGTGCGGCCTTCGGAAATTTTTTGCAGAATGTCGGCTATTCGGAGCAGCAGTTCATCGAGCAGGAGCGCCGGACGATTCCGCGCCGCGAGATGACCGACGCAATTTCCGGCGGCATCGTGGCTCCGAAGGTTTATCTCGATGCCGTCAATCAATTCCAGAACCAGCAGCGGAGCATTGCCTATGTGGCGCTCGGGCCACAGCAGGCCGGCGACATTCCGCAACCCAGCGACGACGTGCTGAACAAATATTTCGATGATCGCAAAATTCTGTTTCGAGCGCCGGAATATCGAAAGATCGACACCATCGTCGCCACCCCGGCCACAGTGGCACAATCCATCAAGGTGTCCGATGCGGACGTGAAAAAACGCTACGAGGCCAATCTGCAGCAATACATCACGCCCGAGCGGCGGCATGTCGAACAGATCGTGTTCCCGACCATGGCGGAGGCCACGGCCGCCAGCGCCCGCATCAAGTCGGGAGTGAGCTTTGCGGCAATTGCAGCCGAGCGTGGGCTCAAGCAAAGCGACATCGATCTCGGCACCGTCGCGAAGGCGGCAATCGTCGACCCCGCAGTCGCCAAAGCCGCCTTTTCACTCAAGCAGGGCGATGTGAGCGCGCCGATTCAGGGTCGGTTCGGCGCGGTGATCGTGACTGTGCTCCAGATCGATGCCGGCTCTACCAAGCAGCTTTCAGTGGTCGCTCCTTTCATCCGTAACGACATCGCGCTCGAACGAGCCAAGGACAAGGTTCAGGATATCCACGACACGATCGAGGATGCCCGCGCTGGCGGCGCTACGCTCGAAGAGGCGGCGCAGAAGGTCAACCTTCCCGTCACCGCACTCGACATCGATCGGTCCGGCCGCGACCCCTCGGGGAAGCTCGTCGCCACAATGCCCGCCGCCGGCGACGTCATCAGCGGCACATTCGCCAATGACGTCGGCTTCGATACTTATCCGATCGACGTCGACAACGGCTATGTCTGGTACGAAGTCGAGGCTATCACGCCGGCGCGCAACCGCACGCTCAGCGAGGTCAGGCCCGAGGTCGAGCGGCGCTGGCGGGACGACGAAATTGCAAAACGTCTGAAGGCCAAGGCAGCGGATATGCTCACGAAGCTCAAGACCGGCGGTTCGCTCGATGCGCTCGCCACGGCGAACGGCGTGAAGTCCCAGACCGCGGCCGATCTCAAGCGCGGAGTGTCCTCACCCGGCGTCGCGCCGAAGGTGATCGATGCGGTTTTCCATACCGCCAAAGGCGCCTTCAACAGTTCCGAGGCGGATACACCGACGCACTGGGTGGTGTTCCAGGTCACCGACGTGCGAACGCCGAAGCTTGACCCGAACTCCCCTGACGGCAAGAAGCTCGTTCAACTGCTACAGACCTCGATCGGCGATGACGTTTTCGGCCAATACGTCGCCTGGCTTGAAAAAGACCTCGGCACCACGGTGAATCAGTCCATGCTGGCGCAAGCCTCGAGCAGCGGCGCGCCGGACACCGAGTGAATGCAAATCGAGACCGCGGCCGACAATTTTTCCGCGCGTTACGCGGCAGGCGCCGCGCAGGTCATATGGACGACGCTGGTCGCCGACCTGGAAACGCCAGTATCGGTCTTTCTCAAACTCACCGGCGACCGCAGCAGAACATTATCACCTGACAGTGCGCCGCCGATCGGATTTCTCTTCGAATCGGTCGAGGGCGGCGCCGTGCGCGGGCGCTACTCCATCATCGGGCTCGAACCCGACGTCATCTTTCGCGTAACGGGGCACGCCGCCGAGATCAACCGCGATCCGAAGAACAATCCGCGGGGCTTTGCGCCGGCCGGCGATGCACCGCTCACGTCGTTGCGGGCATTGATCGAGGAGAGCCGCATCGCGCTCCCGGAAACTCTGCCGCCGATGGCCGCCGGCATATTTGGCTATCTCGGCTACGACATGGTGCGGCTGATGGAGGAATCGCTGTCGCCGGCCGGCACCGACGTCATCGGCATCCCCGACGCGATCTTGCTGCGACCGACTCTGGTCATCGTCTTCGATGCCGTCGAGGATACGATCACGTTGGTCACGCCGGTACGGCCCCGCCAGGCCGTGACCGGGGAAGCGGCACTCGCGCAGGCGCGCGTACGTCTGCTTGCGATGATCGAGGCGCTTGATCGGCCCCTCGAGAAGTCGGCGGCCGGGATTCACGTCGGGCCGCATAAGGTCGCGCCTCGCTCGAACACCACGCCCGACGAATTCAAGGCTATGGTGCTGCGCGCCAAGGAATACATCGCGGCCGGCGACATTTTTCAGGTGGTGCTGTCGCAGCGATTCGAGGCTTCGTTTCGGCTGCCGCCGTTTGCGCTTTACCGCGCACTACGGCGGGTCAATCCGTCTCCCTACCTGTTCTTTCTCGACTACGGCGAGTTCGCCATCGCCGGATCGAGCCCGGAAATCCTGGTCAAAGCCGAACGCGGCATGGTCACCATCCGGCCGATCGCAGGGACCAGGCGGCGCGGGGCGACGCCGCATGAGGATCAGGCGTTGGAAGCCGAATTGCTCGCCGACCCGAAGGAACGTGCCGAGCATTTGATGCTTCTCGACCTTGGCCGCAATGACGTCGGCCGCGTCGCCGAAATCGGCAGCGTCAAGGTCACGGATCAGTTTTTCATCGAACGCTACAGCCAAGTGATGCACATCGTTTCCAATGTCGAAGGAAAGCTGCGGAAGAAGTGCGCCCCGCTCGACGCCCTTGCCGCCGGGTTTCCAGCCGGCACGGTTTCGGGTGCGCCCAAGGTGCGCGCCATGCAGATCATTGACGAATTGGAAAGGCAAAAACGCTCGCTTTACGCCGGTTGCGTCGGCTATTTCTCCGCCGGAGAGGAGATGGATACCTGCATCGTGTTGCGCACCGCCTTGGTCAAAGACGGCGTGATGTACGTTCAGGCTGGCGCCGGGATCGTGGCGGACTCCGATCCGGACTTTGAACAGCAGGAATGCCTCAACAAGGCCAAGGCGCTATTCCGCGCCGCCGAGGAGGCGCAGCGTTTCGCCGCGGCCGCACGCTCCAGAGCCGATCGCGGGTGAGGCGCTACGCGCGTTCGTGAGCGTGAAAAGGGGCGGCAATCACCGCCCCTTCCCGCCTTTTATGCTACCACCGCCTCATTCATCGAAGGCAGTGATAATACGCGTTCCAAGCAACTAGATTTTTCTGTGCGTGCGCCATCTTGCAGAATGGACTCTCGGGCGGACCCGGCCGCCGGCGCAATGCGGTGTGCGTGGGTCGTGGCGCCGTGCCCAGACAATGATAGTACGCATCCCAAGCGACCAGATTTTTCTGTGCATGCGCCATCTTGCAGAATGGATTTTGAGCGGGCGCGGCCAGGGCCGGGCCCGTCAATACCGGTACAGTCGAAGCCGCGAGGGCCAAGGCGGCCGCGGCAACAAGCAACTTCTTCATCAGGCATTCTCCTCTTGCTTGTCCCTCAGCACCGCCCCATGAGAATGAAGCAGAGACGCCCCCAAGAGACTGGCGCGCCGTTTGCCCGGCGTACCGGGAAGAAGAATGACCCGGTTTCTCAGGCTTGTATATGCCTCGTTTCCGTAATATGGCCTCGAATTTATGCGACATTTATGCGCAGACTCGCGCCTGCCGACTGAACGTGCCCGGCGTATCGCCGCGGCCTGGTTGCGCTGCCGACATCCAAATTGACTTGCCGCCGAATTGCGGTTGGGCGCGCGAGAGGAACGGTGCTGCCATGGCCTTGTTTTCGATTGAGGAACTGAGAGCCGCCGTCGCGATCGTAAGGACCGTCGTGGCTCCTACGCCCGCTTATGCCTGGCCCTTGCTGGCCAAAACGGTCGGCGCCGAGGTCATCGTCAAACACGAGAATCAGACGCTGACCGGCTCCTTCAAAATCCGCGGCGGACTCGTCTATGTTGACGGGATTTGCCGTGGCGGCGCGAAGCCGAAGGCACTGGTCACCGCAACGCGAGGCAACCACGGGCAATCAGTGGCGCTCGCCGCCGCACGTCACGGCATTCCGTGTTTGATCGTCCTCCCGGAAGGAAACTCGCTCGAGAAAAACGCGGCGATGGAGGCATTCGGCGCCACGTTGTTTACCGCGGGCAAAGATTTCGATGAGAGCCGCGCGATTGCTGGACAGATTGAGCGCGAGCAAGGCCACCACTTCGTTCCCTCCTTTCACCGCGATCTCGTCAAAGGGGTTGCCAGCTACGCGTTCGAACTGTTCTCGATCTGTGACGATCTTGATGCCGTCTATGTTCCGATCGGCATGGGCTCCGGAATATGCGGGACGATTACGGTTCGCGATCTGCTCGGGCTCAAAACCGACGTCATCGGCGTCGTCGCCGAAAAGGCGCCGGCCTTCGCGCTGTCGTTCGAGGCGGGGTCTCCCGTGTCGACCAAGTCGGCAGCGACATTTGCCGACGGCATGGCCTGCCGTGATCCGCAAGCCGACGCATTCGATATCGTGACGGCTGGCGCCGACCGCATCGTCCGCGTCAGCGAGGATGAGATCGCGGAAGCGATCCGCCTCTACCATACGGCGACCCACAATCTCGCCGAAGGCGCCGGAGCGGCGCCGCTCGCTGCTCTGTTGAAGGAACGAAACCGCTACGCCGGGAAACGTGTCGGATTGATCCTCTCCGGCGGCAATATCGACAGACCACTGCTTGCGCAAATCCTGCGGGGAGAGACCCCCGACGCCAAGCTCGCTCAGTGGCCGGCCGCGACAAATCTGTAGCCGTCGTCCCAGCGCCGCACCAATCCGGTTGACGGTGCGGGAAAATGGGTCGCGCACATGATCGTCGGTTCCTCGCAGAAACGGTCGAAGATCTCGCGCCGCGTCGCTCCGGCCCGCCGAGAGTCGTAATCGGCTATCATTCCGAGATCGGGATATTTACCTTGTAGCGGCGAGTGGATCATGTCTCCGGTAATGAGAACATCCTGCCCCGGGCGGCCGACCAGCACCGAGAAATGATCGATGGTATGGCCCGGCGTCGGAATGAATTGCACCTGTTCGTTGAAGCTGAAGTCGCTCTTGACGATCTTCGCGCGCTTGGCGGCGATGATCGGCAGCACCGAATCGGTGATCCACGGCACGCTCTGCGGATTTTCCTTCTCGCGTGCGGTCCAATGTGCGAGCTCTCGATCGGCCATGATGTAAGTGGCTTTGGGAAACGTCGGCACCCAGCGGCCGTTCTCCAGCCGCGTATTCCAACCGACGTGGTCGGTGTGCAGATGCGTGCACATGACGTAATCGATGTTGTTGACGGTGAGTCCGGCGGCACTCAGGCTCTTCTCGAAACGGTCGCTGTTGAGCTTGTTCCAGAATGGTCGCGTCGGCCGCGTTTTGTGATTGCCGACGCACGCATCGATCAAGATGTTGTGGTGCCGCGTTTTGATGACGAAGCTTTGGATGCAAAGGACCAGCTTGTCCGCCTGGTCGAGAAAGGACGACTGCAGCCACGACCGGTTCTCGTCAAGCAGTTCCTTGGTAAGCGCCGGGAAAAATCCCGTCGCGTCGAACCAGGCGCCCTGCTGCTCGATCACCGGATGAATCGTGATGTCTGAAAGTGCAATCGGCATTGTCATTCGTGTCGATCCCTCGCCGCGGCAGCTCTGAGCGTAGCGGAACTTGAGATGTGACGGAATGGCCGATTCGCCAGCCCGGGTTCACGCAGCGACGATACTTACGGTTTTGCGCCGTCGCGATGGATCGGATCAACCCACAATACCGCCTCCGGCTTTTCCGCCGGTTCGATGTCGAGATTGATCGCGATGGCTTCGCCGTCGCTGCGCACCAGAACGCATTCCAAAACCTGGTCCGGGCTGGCGTTGATCTCCTGATGCGGCACGTAGGGCGGAATAAAAATGAAATCGCCGGGATTGGCCTCGGCGACGAATTGCAGGTGCTCGCCCCAGCGCATGCGTGCCTTGCCGCGAACCACATAGATGATGCTTTCCAGATGGCCATGGTGATGGGCGCCGGTCTTCGCATTGGGCCTGATCGTCACCGTGCCCGCCCAGAGCTTCTGAGCGCCGGCGCGGGCGAAGTTGATTGCCGCCTTGCGGTCCATGCCGGGCGTCGACGGTACGTTGGGGTCGAGCTGGTCGCCGGGGATGACACGCACGCCATCGTGCTTCCAGCGGTCGGCCACGGCGTGCGATGACGTTGTACGGGTTTCGGCCATGGCGCCTCACACCAGCCGGCTCGGCGGCGATCGCTTGTTCGAGCGGACTCGCAAGATAGAAGCGTATCCGGCCAAGAACAACCGATTCAGACTCCCCAAAATCCGCGATGGGAATTTGAATGATGCGAATCCCCTGGGCTGAAGGTGGATTTTCAGCCGGTTTTCTATTGCGCGGCGGTCGACTTGCGCGGCGCGCAGGCCTGGGCAGACGATTTCAGCCGCAGCGCCGACGATTTCGTGCTGCTTTGGACGCGGCTCCGCCATCGGCGGTCTGTTGTTCGGCGCACGCAAACGCGAAAATGGCACGCCCGTGG
>JBOHIU010000058.1:0-36688 GCA_050725855.1 Xanthobacteraceae bacterium
CGCGCTCGCCGGGGCGCGCAAGGAAGCCGCGGAGTGAGGCGTCTGAGAGAGGCGGCAGGGACCTGTGAGAGCATTTTTCGGTCCCTGATTGGAATACCGTCTCGGTATCGATACCCAAGACGCTCGCTGCGGCCAGATCGGCAAAGCTCGCTATTCGCTAAGCAACAAGCGCATCCGCAACGATCGCGGGTGTGTTTCGACCCTCTTGACGCTCTACAATTACTGCCAATGCAGCGCGCCGCTTACGGATCGAGCTCGGTGTCCCAGTACAGATAATCGAGCCAGCTGTCGTGTAGGTAATTTGGCGGGAAGCGGCGGCCGTTGCGGTGCAGATGCGCCACCGTCGGCTGGAACGGCTTCTGCGACGGCCACATCCGGGATTCCGCCGAGGTCAGATTGCCCTTGCGGAGATTGCACGGCGAGCAGGCGGCGACGACGTTATCCCAGGTGGTGTGGCCGCCGCGCGAGCGCGGAACGAGGTGATCGAACGTCAGGTCGTCGCGGGCGCCGCAATATTGGCAGGAAAAGCGGTCGCGCAGGAACACGTTGAACCGGGTGAAGGCGGGGTGCGTCGTCGGCTTGACGAAGGTCTTGAGCGACACCACGCTCGGCAGCTTCATTTCCAGACTGGGGCTGCGCACCGCGCGATCGTAATTGGCGACGATGTTCACGCGATCGAGGAAAACGGCCTTGATGGCGTCCTGCCATGACCACAGCGACAGCGGGTAATAGCTCAGCGGGCGGAAGTCAGCGTTCAGCACCAAGGCGGGAAAGCCGGACGGTGAGACCGGCTGCAAATCCGCTGGCGAGACATGAGCATTCAAGGTCGGATTCCTTGACTCAGATGCCGTAGTGCGACGACGGCCCTGGTGTGCGGTTCAGAAGTGCGCACCGTTGCCGCGGCTTGGCTCGTTGTGCGGACTTCTGAACTAAAGCCACACTAGCTCAATAACTTGCTAGTGTCTTTTCGATTCCGAAGTTCGCAAGCGAGGGGCCCGCAGAACGATGCGACCTTCGGAATCGGGCCCTATTTTATAGGCAGAGGTGGCAGGATTGTGAAGCCCGCTCCGGGGCTTAGGCTCACCCCAGGAATGTCCAACAAATCCGGGCGGGTGACGCTACAAAGATTCTGGATTGCTTCGGCGCGGAGCTTGTCATCGGGCCGGCCACTTCGGGCCGGACCCGTTGGCGTCTCGCAATGACGAGCCAAACCCGTCATTGCGAGCCGAAGGCGAAGCAATCCAGCGGCGGCAGATCACTGAAGCTTCACGGAATCGTCGCATGAGATATTCGGCAGGCACCGGGAGAGCCGGCGCGCTTTCTTGAAAATATCGGACGGCCGGCGTCCGCCCGTGGGCTGTTCGGTTAGTGGAACATGTCCGCGACCGCCGCCAAAATAGTGCGCCGATGAAACGGCTTGGCAACGACCGTGGCGCCGGGGCACTCGCTTTGAATCTGCCTGGTATTGGCCTGGGCGGTGAAGAACACGAAAGGGATGTCGTGGCGGCGCAGCTCGTGCGCGATCGATAGGCTGGTATCGGCGCCAAGCCGGAAGTCGAGCACGGCGCCGCTGATGCTGTTCGCCTCGATCAGACGCTTGGCTTGCGCGATCGTGCGGCACGGGCCCACCACTTTCGCGCCGGCGTCGGCCAGGATGGTGTCGAGTTCCATCGAAATCAGGAAGTCGTCTTCGACGACCAGGATGCGAGCTCCGTTCAGGGCACTTTCCGAGTCAATCTGCGTCACCAGTTAAACTCTCCCCAGGCTTGGGTAACGGCAGCTCGATGGTGCAAAGGAGCCCGGACGCGTTGAACTCACGTCTGACATTCGCCATCGGAAGACCGTTGTCGATGAGAGCGCTGCCGAAACCCGAGCTCGTCGGTTGCTTAACCGGCGGGCCGCCTTGTTCTTGCCAGACAACCCGCAGAGTGCGGCCATTGTTCCGGGAACTCAAAGTCCAGTTGAGCCTCACGCTGCCGTTC
Organism: Xanthobacteraceae bacterium; assembly: GCA_050725855.1. Taxonomy (GTDB): domain Bacteria; phylum Pseudomonadota; class Alphaproteobacteria; order Rhizobiales; family Xanthobacteraceae; genus BOG-931. The sequence goes on from JBOHIU010000058.1 coordinate 1,983, forward strand.
GGCTGCGACAACGAGCCATATTTCACGGCGTTGGTTGCCAGTTCGTGCAGGATCAGCCCGAACGGCGTGGCAAGGTCGGCGGGCAATGTCACCGGATCGCCGCCGATCTGCACCCGCGCCGGATTTTCAGAGGCGTGGACCTCAAGCTGGCTGCGCGCCAGCGTGGCGAGATCTGCGCCGTGCCAGTCGGAATTGACCAGGAGCGTGTGGGCGGCGGCGAGCGCCGCGAGGCGGCCGTCGAACCGTTCGACGAACGTCTCGGCCGATTTGCTGGTGCGCAGCGATTGGTGCGCGATCGCCTGCACCACAGCCAGCGTGTTGCGCACGCGGTGCGCCAGCTCGCCGAGCAAAAGCTGCTGGCGCCGCTCGAATTCCCTGTAATGCGTCACGTCGCGGGTGCTTTCCAGCACCAGCCGCTTGCCGCCCATGGTCTCGAGCACGATGCGGGTTTCGATCGCCAGGCGGCGGCCGTCCTTGGTGCGGTGCGAAACCTCGCCGCTGTAGCTGCCGTCGGCCAGCAGCTTGGCCTGTAATGCGCCGAACGATGAACCCGGCACCTGGGTGTCGAGAAGCTCGTTTTTGCGCTTGCCCAGCGCCTCCTCGCGGCTATAGCCGTAAAGTTCCTCGCTGCCCCGATTCCAGAACAGAATGCCGCCGTCGAAATCCCAGATGAAGATCGGATCGCGCGACAGCTCGACCAGCCGTTGATCTCGGCGCAGATGGTCTTCGCTTTGGCGCAGCGTCTCGTCGAGCTGGAGCCGCTCGGTGATGTCTATGAAGGTCATGACGACGCCGTCGATCTTGTCCTCGACGGTCCGGTACGGCCGTATCCGCATGTCGTACCAGCGATTATCGCGGCTATGCACCTCGCGGTGGACCGGCGTCAGGTGCCTGAGCACGGCGCGCGCATCCTTGACCAGATCCTCATTGTCAAGCCGATGCGAAAAGTCGGTGATGGGACGGCCTTCGTCGCTGAGCGTGATGCTGAAAAGCTCCGTCGCCCGCTCGGTAAAGCGCTTGATCCGCAGCGCGGAATCGAGAAACAGCGTGCCGAAATCGGTCGCCGCCACCAGATTCTGCAGATCGCTGTGGGCGCGCGAGATCGTTTCCAGCTTGATTTTCAGTTCGCTGTTGACGGTCTGCAGTTCCTCGTTGATCGATTGCAGCTCCTCCTTGCTGGTCTCCAGCTCCTCTGAGGTCGAGCGGTATTCCTCGTTGATCGACTGCAGCTCCTCGTTGGCGGCGCGCAGTTCCTCGTTGGCGGCGTCGGATTCTTCGCGCACCGTGCGCAGCCGCGTCTGCGTTAGCTCCAATTCCTGGTTCAGGCGCCGCACCGTCTCGGCGCCGGCCTGCCGGTCGAGGGTGGCGAGACTCTCTTTGAGTGCTTCGCCCTCGATGAACATCACCACGGCATGTCGCGGCGCGACCGATCCGCCGTTCTGCTCCGCGGGCTTGACCAGAAGGTGCAGGCGATGCGGCGAGCCGTTGAAGGGCACCAGGATGGCCAGGCTGAGCGTCGCTTCATGCTGCTCGAAAGCCCGGTTCAAGGCCGAACGCAACTCGAAGCGGATCTCCGGCCGCACCAGCTCGGTCGCGTCGCCGCTCAGGGGACCGCCCGATGGCAGCACGTAGCGGCCGGCGTTCTCCGACAGATGGAGGACGCGATTGTTCTCGTCGACCAGCATCGAGGGCGGCGCCACCGCCTCGATGGCGCGGCGATGCATCGCGGCCTCGCCGAGCGCCACGGTCGGGCTGACGGTACGGCCGAGCTGGGCGATCTGCTCGCGCACCCGGACCGGGCCAAGCAGCCGCGGCAACAGCCGCGGCTGCTCGCCGGCTATCGTGGTGGACTGGTAGATGCGTGCGCTTCGGTCGATGCCGCGGAACAAACTGGGCGGGTTTTCCGCGGATTCCGAAGTGCCGAGGAACAAATAGCCGCCCGGATCGAGCGCGTAGTGGAACGTGCTGATCAATTGCTCCTGCAAGTCGCGGTCGAGATAGATCAATACGTTGCGGCAGGAGATCAGATCGACATGCGAGAACGGCGGATCTTTCAGCAGGTCGTGCACCGCGAACAGCACCATTTCGCGCAACTCCTGGCGCACGCGGTAATGGTCGCCTTCCCTGGTGAAGAAGCGGCGTAGCCGTTCCTCGCTGACGTCGGCTTCGATCGCGATGGGGTAGCGGCCCACCCGCGCCGCGGCGAGCGCGCGCGAATCGAGATCGGAGCCGAACACCTGGATCGATGGCCGCAGCGGATGCCGCGCGGCCTCTTCGATCAGCAGCATGGCGAACGAGTAGGCTTCTTCGCCGGTGGCGCAGCCCGACACCCAGATCCGGATCGTGTCGTTGGGCTTCTTCTGCTTGAACAGATCGGGGATCGCGTCCTTGGCGATCTTCCCGAACGCCTCGCCGTCGCGGAAGAACGTTGTGACCGAAATCAACAGATCTCCGAGCAGCGCCTGCGCTTCCTCGGCGTTTTCGCGCATCGCCTCGTAATATTCGTTCAGGTCTCCGGCGCGCGTGACTTGCATGCGCCGCGCGATCCGGCGCAGCACGGTCGAGCGCTTGTATTTGGAGAAGTCGTGTCCGGTGCGCACCCGCAGGTGGGAAAGGATGCGCCGCAATTGTTCTTCGTCGAAGTGGCCGATGTCGGGCGGAGACAGGCTCTCCTTGATGCGGATGAGATCGGCGAGCCGCTTGCCGAGATCGCGCACCGGCATGACAAAATCGGCGACGCCAGTGGCGATGGCGCTGCGCGGCATCGAGGCATATTGGGCTTCGTCGGGATCCTGCACCAGGATGATGCCGCCGGCCCCCTTCACGGCGCGCACGCCGATGGCGCCGTCCGAGCCGGCGCCGCTCAAGATCACCGCGAAGCCGTCGCCAAGCTGTTCCGCCAGCGAGCGGAAGAACAGATCAATCGGCGCGCGCTGGCCGCGCGGCTCGTCGAACGCCAGCGCCGAGATTTCGTGGTCGACGATCTGCAGGCGGCGATCGGGCGGGATGACGTAGACGTGGTCGGCCCGCAGTGGATCGCGCTCGTTGACCTGGACCACCGGCATCTTGGTGCGGTGCGCGAGGATCGCCGGCATCTCGCTGCGATGCTGCGGGTCGAGATGCACCACCACGACGAAAGCCGCGCCGGTATGCTCCGGCAAGCATTCGAAAAAGTTCTGCAGGGCATGAATGCCGCCCGCCGAAGCGCCGATGGCGACGATCACCGGCTTTCCGTCGCCGTTGCGCCGTGAGGGCTCGCTCTGCTCCTCGGTATCCTCCGCCACTGTATCGTCCGCCACTAACGCTACTCCGCCTGTCCGGCCCGCAAAGCCGAGCATACGCGCACAACCGCGCAGTGTGCCAGCAAGTTTCGTTCTTCGTGCGCGGCGAACGGCCGCCGAAACAGCCGTCGCACCGCGGGATAGGCGGAGGGGGTGCCTCGACGCCGGATCAACCGCGGCCTGTGTGGCGGTCGCGGGCGGCCCATCCCTCTGCTATCGTGAGCAGGCGCTGCGCGCCGCCAGCTGGCTTTCGGGCATGCCACTCCATCCCCTCCTTTTTGGATTCCCACCTTATTTGGTCGGCCAAGCGTTTGAGCCGGAAGCAATCACGGTCATGTGGGACGTACTGGAAAAGTTTGTGGCGAGCTTGGGCTGAAACTGCATGACGGCGCGAAAATCCTGCGATCGAAATCACTGCCGAAAAAAATCATTGAACGCTGGCAGCGCGGCATGCGCTTGCCTGCCGCCCTCTATACGTCAGGGATAGCCGAGTTTCGATTTAACTAAGCCGGCAAGCGGACCCCGGCGGCGTACAAGACGAGCGGCCCCGTGAGCAGTTGAGTGTCGTCACTCTTGCGGGTTCGGCGTTGCCGTTAGCCGGCGAAGGCATAAGGTGATTCCCACAAGAGCGCCCCGCCTCCGGCCACCTTACTTAAGCATCGCCGATGCTGCGCATGGGCTATGTCGCAAAGCGATCCGGGGAGGGGTCACGTTTCTGCGCAAACCCGACCACTCCGACCCCCACCCGATCCGCTACGCGATCGACCTCCCCCTTCAGGGGAGGAAAACATGATGGCGACCCATGTAGCCCTGTGATCATGGGGGTCGCTTGAGATCATATCGCTGAATTGCGGGGGGTGGGGGAGGAAGCGGAACCGGCAAGGTCTGCGGATCGTTCTCCTCAGAACACAACGCGGCGGAGAACGGCATGGCGAATCGAGACGTTCTTGCCATCGGCACCTCCGCGGGCGGCGTGCAGGCGCTGCTTTTTCTGGCCAGAAATTTTCCTTCCGATTTTCCCGCCTCGGTGCTGATAACGATTCACCTGCCGAGCCATGTGCGTTCGTCGCTCGATCAGATATTGAGCCGGGCGGGACCACTGCCGGCGGTGTTCGCGAGCGACGGCGAGACAATAAGGAGGGCGCACATCTATATCGCGCCGCCGGATCGCCACCTGCTGCTTGATGGTGACCGCCTGGCGCTCGGCAGCGGGCCGCGCGAAAACAATTCGCGACCCGCCATCGACCCGATGCTGCGCTCCGCCGCGGTCTGCTGCGGCGCGCGCGCCGTCGGCGTGGTTCTGACCGGCACGCTTGGCGACGGCGCTTCCGGGCTGTGGGCGGTGCGCCAATGCGGCGGACTGACCGTGGTGCAGGACCCCCATGATGCCGCTTTTCCGGAAATGCCGCTCACCGCGCTGAACCGGACCAAGGCCGATCATGTTGTCCGATTGGCGCACATGCCGGCGCTGCTTGCGAGCCTCGCTCACCAGCCCGCCGGCGAGGCGGCGCCGCGTCCGTCCGGTGTCGCCTACGAGGTGGAAATCGCACGAAATGGGCGCAGTGCCATGGATAAAATGGATGATCTGGGCCGCCGCTCGGTTTTGGCTTGTCCGGATTGCGGCGGCGTGATGTGGGAGATCGACGAAGAGGGCCTGCTCCGCTACCGCTGCCATGTCGGCCATACCTATGCGAGCGAAATGATGAGCGTGGCGCTGGACGACAGTTTGCGCCGCGCGCTGGCGAGCGCGTTGCGCGCGCTGGAGGAGCGGGTCGCGCTGGCGCAGAAGCTCTACCGGCAGGCGGTCGACGCCGGCCATTGGCTGCTCGCCGAAACCTGGTCGCAGAAGGCGCGCGAGTGCGAGCGCGAGATGAACGTAATCCGCGACGCCGTTCACCGCATGGACCGGCTGGTTGCAAACGCCGAACGCCGGCAGGCGGCGGAATGAGAGTCTCCATTCCGACTCATGTGTCGATTCGACTCGACTCCGCTTTTGCGCTGCGCATAGGTGATTCTAAATTCTAGTTCGAAGGCGCGTCGTTGCGCCTGTGGAGACCTCAAAAGCGATAGAGTCTCGTCTGCCGGCGAGGTTGATCTCGATAAGGACCAAAACCGTGTTGCCGAATCTCAGCCTGGAGATTCGCGAGTGCCTGAGCCACGCGGCGGATTGTGCGCGGAGGGCCAAGCTGCAACCCGATCTCAAACTGCGCGAAGACTTTTTCGACCTGGAGAAGCGCTGGTTGAAGCTTGCCCACAGCTACGAATTTGCTGAACAGCTCAACGCGTCTCGCTCTCAGAAGCCTGCTCAACGCTAGTGGAGCGCTTCCAACCCGCGGCGAGATGCGGACGCGCGTCCTCATGACGCGCGTGTCATTTCTGGCTGGCGATGCGGGGAGGATGAAGCGCGAAAGCTGCGGTTTGCCTCGGATGGCCGGCCGTCGTTTTTCGCACCGCGGCGGGTGGTGGTTGGCCGGGCGCGATATCGATCGCGTCGTCTTGCGGCGACCAGGACAGAGGAAGGGAAATTTTGCAATGCAGGCCGCCTGGCGTGAATTCCATATCGACGGCGCCGTCGAATTGGCGCAATCCCTTGCGCAACAGCGTGGTGCCAAAGCCCGTGCGCCGCGCCGGATTTGGGGCGGGATTTGGCGCGGGACCGCCGCTTTCGATCCAGTCAAAATCGATGCGGTCGCGATGCTGGACCCAGCTGAGATCGATACGGCCGTGCGGCGTCGACAGCGCGCCGTATTTGGCGGCGTTGGTGGTCAGTTCGTGCATGATCAGCGCCAGCACGGTTGCGATCTCGGAGGGACACGCCAAATCGGCGCCGGTGACAGTGAATTGCGCCGGATCGTAGGGCGCGAATTCGCCGGCGAGGATCTCCATCAAAGAGGCGCCGCGCCATTCCGATTTGATCAGCAGATCATTCGTGGCGGCGAGCGCGCCGATGCGGTCGCTCAGCTTGGCGTGCATTGCCGGCTGACCGCGCAGGGTCTGGGAGATCACGCTTTGCACGATGGCGAGTGTATTCTTGATCCGATGCACCAGTTCATGATTGAGTAGCTGCCGCCGCTCCTGCTCCTGCCGCAGCTGCCGCAGCAAATCGCGATAGCTTTTCGCCGCCCAGATAATGATTCCGGACGAAACAGAAAAAATCAGCGCACTCACCATCTGGTCCCAATCGAAAACATGAGACCGCCAATCCGGCGGTACGAAAAACCAGAAGCCGGCGAGTGCGCCGGATATGGCCGCGACAACGCCGGCCGGCACGCCGCCGACCAGAGCCGCCACCAGCGTCGCCGAATAATAGGAGGCAAATGCATTGCTGGCGTAGCCGGCGCCGCTTGCGGTGCGCAGATCGAGTTCGCCGAGCGCGCTGCGAAGGAGCGTCGCGACCGCGACACAGACCAGGGCGAACACCAGCGACGAAACCGAGCCCGGCCGCAATCCGCGGCCCCAGAGGTCGCGCCACCAAGCCAAAAGCAATTTCACCATCGGCGGTTCCTTAAAAACCCGCGGCAACGTCGCAACGTCGCGCCTGGCCCGCTCCGGGAGGGCGCAATTCGCTCCCGCGTCACGCGAAACTGACCATCGTATCGCGCCGAATTGTGGAACGGCGTCGCGCCTCAGCTTCACATTCGCGCGACTGCGTCCGCGGGGCGTTCTCGCCGGAGTCGGATCGCCGCGCGGCTGGAACCCGCCGGTGAACCAAATCGTCGCAGCCGGCATTGAGGCCTCAGCCGCTGCGGCGGGCGCTTGGGCAACCTATTTTGCGGCTGCTATGGATGTTTTGCGCCAAACGAATTGAAAAGCGAAGCCCTCGCATTGCCCATCTAAGCCGAATACTGAAGTGAACCGATGCCCCACGTGAATTTTGCCGCGATTGTCGATTTTTGCGTCCGCCGCGCCTGGCTGATCGTTTTGGCGAGCGTCGTCATCGCGGCGGCTTCGACCGTTTACGTGGCGCGTCATTTCGCCATCAATACCGACATCAACACGCTATTGTCGCCGAACCTGCCTTGGCAGCAGCGCGAAATGGCCTACGAGAAGGCTTTCCCCGCGCAGGCAACGTCGATCCTTGCCGTCGTCACCGCGCCGACGCCGGAATTGGCCGCCGCCGCGGCGGACACCTTGGCCGGCCGCTTGTCCAAACAAACGGCATTCTTTCATTCCGTATCGAACGTCCAGGGCGGTGCGTTTTTCGCGCGTAACGGTCTGCTCTATCTGTCACCGCAGGCGCTTGGCGCACGGCTCGGCGCCTTGCGCCAGGCGGCGCCGCTGATCAGGACGCTGGCGGCCGATCAGTCGTTGCGCGGATTGGCGCAGGCCCTGTCGATGGGACTGCAGGGCGTCGTCGTTGGTCGCATCAGCCTCGATGCGATGGCGCACACGCTGAATACGGTTTCCGCGACCGTCGAGAACGTTCTCGCCGGCCGGCCGGCGACGTTCTCCTGGCAGACGCTGGTGAACGGCAAGCCCGCAACGCCCGAACAACTGAGCGCGCTTATCGATATCTGGCCGGTGCTCCACTACGGCGCGCTTGAGCCGGGCCATGTCGCGACCGAGGCGGTTCGCAAGGCCGCCGCCGACCTGCGCCTCGGTCCGGACGACCATGCGTCGCTCGGCCTGACCGGGACCATACCGCTCTCGGATGCTCAATTGGCCACGCTGCAGCAGGGCGTCGCGATCAACGGCCTGATCACCGGACTGATTATTCTCTTTGTCCTCTGGCTGGCGCTGCGCTCGGTGCGCATCGTGCTTGCGGTCGCGGTGACCATCTTCATCGGACTGGCGGCGACGGCGGCGCTTGGACTTCTGCTGGTCGGCGCGTTCAATCCGATTTCGCTGGCGTTCGCCATGTTGTTTGTCGGGCTCGGCGCCGACTTCGCGATTCAGTTCAGCGTCCGTTATCGCGCGCAGCGGCATGAACTGCATGAGCGCGATCCCGCGCTCGTGGATGGCGCGCGCTATGTCGGGCCGCCGTTGACGCTCGCGGCCTTGGCGGCGGCCGCCGGATTTGTTTCCTTCGTGCCGACCAGCTATCGCGGCGTCGCCGAGTTGGGCATGATCGCCGGTGTCGGCATGATCGTGGCCTATGTGGCCGCGATGACGCTGTTGCCGAGTCTTCTGTCGCTGCTCAAGCTGCCGCCGGAGCCGCGTCCCATGGGTTACAGGGCGATGGCGGGCGCCGACCAGTTCATGCAGCGCCATCGCTTCGGGATCGTGTTGGCCACGTCGGTCGTGGTTTTGGCGGCATTGCCGTCACTGCTCATGCTGAAGTTCAACTTCGATCCCGCGGCTTTGGAAATTTCCAATTCGCCGGCCGAGCTGACCCTGCATCAGCTCACCAGGGACAAGCGCTTCGTTTTCCAAAGTGCCGACGTGCTGACGCCGGCGGCCGACGCGGCGGTCGTCGGCAAACGCGTGTCCGCGCTGCCCGAAGTGGCGGGCACGCGCAATCTCGACAGCTTCATCCCCGCCGACCAGCCGCAGAAGCTGAACGCGATTGCCGCCGCCGCTCCGACTATAAATGCGGCCCTTCATCCGAAGCCGGCCGCGCCGCCGAGCGACGCCGATGATGTCGCCGCCCTCAAAGGCGACGCGACTGCGCTACGCAACCTCGCCGCCAAAGTCACCGGGCCAGGCGCCGCTGCGGCCAACCGGCTTGCCAAGAATCTCGATGACCTTGCCGCCGCCGGCGTGCAGACGCGGCAAAGCGTGCAGACTGTCTTCATCAAGCCGCTGCAGATAGATCTTGCGCAGATCTCCGCTTCGCTGCACCCGGAGACGGCGACGCGGGCGAACCTGCCCCGCGACCTCGTCAATCAATGGGTTGCGCCCAATGGACTGGTTCGCACCGAGATCATTCCCAAGGACAGCGCCGGCGATTCTTCGGCCATCGCGCGGTTCGCACGGGCGGTGCTGTCGGTCGAGCCAAACGCGACCGGAGAAGCGATTGCCATCTACCAATGGGGCCGGACGGTGACGGCGGCCTTCATCAAGGCCGGCGTGATCGCGATCTGCTCGATCGCTTTCCTGCTCTGGCTGGTGCTGCGGCGGATCGGCGACGTACTGTTGACGCTGATCCCGCTTCTGGTAGCGGCGGCGGCGACGCTGGAAATCTGCGCCCTGACCGGCTTGGCGCTCAATTACGCCAACATCATCGCGCTGCCGGCTTTGCTGGGGGTGGGCGTGGCTTTCAAAATCTACTACGTCGTGGCTTGGCGCCGCGGCGAACACAATTTCCTGCAGTCCAGTCTCACGCGCGCGGTGTTCTTCAGCGCGCTGATGACGGCGACCGCCTTCGGCAGCCTATGGTTCTCGGCCCATCCCGGGATTTCCAGCATGGGCAAGCTCTTGGCGCTGTCGCTCGCCTGCACGCTCGCTTCGGCGGCTCTGTTCCAGCCGGCGCTCATGGGACCGCCGCGCAGCGCCAAGACGCCGGACACGCCGGCTTCGACCTGAAACAACGGCGCCGTGGTAGCAAACGATAAACCTTAACGGCGCTGACGCCGAAATCGCCGACCAAAAGCAGTTTGCGACGAGGGTTCATCGCTGGACCGCAACGTTCTTTTAACGACGTTGCATCGCTCGCTCTGCATTCCAAACAATGAAAAATCAATGCTCTTGCTCTAAGGAGCAGGAGGGCGAACCGCAAAAAATCGCGCTTTGCGCGGCAGGGTTGAAACCATGTTTAGCGATTTGAAACGGCGATTTCTTCGCGACCGCAGCGGCGCGACCGCGATCATTTTCGCACTCTCCATCATTCCCATCATCTTCCTCACCGGAATGGGAATCGACTTTTCCTCCGCGGCACAGAAACGAATCGTGCTCAACGAGGCGGCGGACGCGGCGGCTTTGTCCATGGTGACGCCTTCCGCCATGCAGAAGGAAACCTGTGCGACGGCGCAGACCAACGCGCAGAACATTTTCCTCGGCGAAGCCCAGGCTTACGTCGCCGCGCACGGGTCGATCCTCAACTACAGTGCGCCGTCCATCACCGGCTGCGTCGACAACGCGTCCACCCGCACGGTCACCGTCAACTACACCGCCTCGTCGGTCAACGCGTTTCCGAACGTGCTCGGGCAATCGAATTGGCAGATTTCAGGATCTTCGACCGCGACCGCGAGTATCGCACCGAACATCAACTTCTATCTGCTGCTCGATAATTCGCCGTCGATGGATATCGCGGCGACGACCAGCGGCATCAACATGATGGTCGCCAATACCTCGGAGCAGGGCGGTTGCGCGCTTGCCTGCCATGAAAGCAATCCGACCGCGTCCGACGTCGAAGGCAATCCCAATGGCGAAGATAATTATACGCTAGCGAAGAATCTGGGCGTTGTGACGCGGATCGAGAACATGGCGAGCGCAACGTCCTCGCTGATGAGCACCGCATCGCAGACCATGACGACCAACAACGCGACCTGCCCCAACGGTCCCGGCTGCTACCAAATGGCCATTTTCACCTTCGACGTGCAGGGGACCACCAATAGCCAGTGCAGCAGTACTTCGATTCAAGCGATCTACGCCCCCGGCTGTTCGCCCTCGTCGGACCTGAGCGCGGCACAGACCGCCGCCGGCGGTATCGATGTTCTGGAGGTTTGTTCGAACAATAATTTGACCTGCAGCGACGACAACAACGATACCGATACCGATTTCGAAACCGCCATGAAGACGGTCAATAAGATCATGCCCAATCCGGGCAGCGGCACGTCGGCCAGCACGCCGCAGGAGGTGCTGTTCCTGGTCACCGACGGCGTTGACGACGAAGTGAACTCCAGCTCATGTTCCCAGACGTTGGATGGCAGTCGCTGTCAGCAGCCTTTCGATACGAGCTGGTGCACCACGGTCAAAAACCGCGGTATCCGTATCGCCGTGCTTTACACCGAATATCTGCCGCTGCCGACCAACGCGTGGTACAACGATTGGGTCGCGCCGTTTCAAAGCCAGATCGGGCCGAATATGCAAAGCTGCGCGTCGTCGGGACTGTACTTCCAGGTGACGACCGACGGCGATATCACCGCCGCCATGGTGGCGCTGTTCCAACAGGCGATCAGCACGGCGCGCCTGTCGCAGTAAAGCAGGTGGGAATTGCAGGCGCTCATCGGGGTGCGCTTAGCTGGGTGGGCCTTGGCACAAATTATTGTACTGCACGCAGCTCGAGTTCCGAGGGAAGAAAAGCGCATTCTGGTACATGTTGATTGTACCGGTCAGGACATAGCCCAAGGACGGCGTGTAGGGATAGGTCACCTCTCCGAGGATCAGATACGTCCCCGACTGCAGTGATTGCATGGCGGCCGGCAGCGTATAGGACGATCCGATGGCGCGCCCGCTGCCGGTGTTTGAGGCGCTCCAGATCACCGTTGCGGAACCGTTTCCGCCGGTGAGTTCCAATTCGGAGACGGTGACGACCATATTGGCGGTCGAATACGGTGTCATCACGGTCGAGGCCGCACCGAGAATCTGGTTCATCGTGGTGCTGTCGATCGCGAGGCCATTGGCGGTATCGCAATATTGGCCGCTACTGCTGGCAGCGCCGCATTGAGATGTCAGATCGGCCACGGTGCGCGCGGCGAGCGTAGCTTTGAATTGAACCGAAAGACCGTCGCCCAGCTCGGCCCCGCCGACATAGAGCGAGAGCATGAACGGCAGGATGATGGCGAATTCGACCGCGGCGACTCCGTCACGCCGACCGGCGAAGCGATGCAGAGATCGGCGAATGCCCGAGATGTAACCGGCGTCCGTCATCAGTACGGCTCGTTCTTGAACACGGCGGTCGACACCAGCAGCCGGTTGCCATTCGACAGATTGGACAGATTGAATCCGAGCGGGCCGAGAATGATCGGCCATTGATACATGACTTGGACGACGACGATGCTGCCGGGCGAGCCGGGCGAATAATTCCAGGCGTTGCTGACCGTGCCGTCGGCGTTGAAGGTCAGGGTCGGCGACGAGGTGCTGGCGGAGGCGAAGTCGCTATAGTCCTCGACGTTGACCATCAAATTGCTGCAGTTGAACAGCGCACTGACTAGCGTTGCGGTGTTGCTGCTCGTGCAGATGTAGTTCTCAAACTGGGCCTGAGTCATATTGCTCTGCTGCGCCTGCCCGGTCAGGACGTAGCGGCTTGCTTCTTCGGTGACTTCGTCGAGGACGCGGCCGGCAAAGAACACCAGCCCCGTTTCCAACAGCGCAACCAGCAGCGCCAAAAACGGCGCGGCCACCAGCGCAAACTCGATGGCGGTCGTGCCCTTTTGGCAGAGAGAGAAATGTTTGGAGGTTCGAAGCCAGTCCGTGCTCCGGATCAGCCGTCCTCTCAAAGCCCTGAACATGGCGCGTGCTCCGACGCGCCGGTCTTAGGACGAATTTACGAGAAATCCGTTACCGGACTGTGGTGCGCAGGGTTAACGCGCGGTGGCAAATGCCCGGGCCAGAAATTCCCCGCCGTGGCGCAAGCCTTCGGCATCGATGCCGTGGCCGATGCCGGCCGAGATGTGCCACTCGACCGACAGCCCGAGCGCGGCCAGGCCTTGCGCCGATTGGACCAGCGCTTCCGGCGGAATAAGCTCGTCGCGATCGCCGTGAACGAGCAATACCGGCGGCCGCGATTTGATCCCACCGGCGAGGTCTTCGATCTCGCCCTCGGTCGGCAGCACCAGCAATCCCGAATAGCCGACGATCGCGGCCGGTCCGCTGGCGCGTCGCAGCCCGGCATGCAGCGCCATCATCGTGCCCTGGCTGAAGCCGACCAGCGCCAGAGCCGACGGCGGCAGGCGATGCCGGTCAAGCTCCGCCTCGAGAAACCGCTCGAGCTGCGGCCCGGCCTTGTTGACGCCGACCCAGCGCTCGTCGGGATCGCGCAAAGTCAGCGCAAACCATTGCCGTCCGGCCGGGCCTTGTCCGCAAGGCTCCGGCGCGTGCGGCGAGACGAACGCCGCTTGCGGCAGGTATTGCTGCCAGGCGCGGCCGATATCGATCAAATCGTTGCCGTCGGCGCCGTAGCCGTGGAGAAAGACCACAAGCTGTTTTGCGGTTCCGGAGCGCGGGTTCAGCCGCGGCCCGTCAAGCTCGGTCATGAGCGCCTCTTTTCGGCTTGTTCTCTGTCGGTTGCTTCGAAGCTTTCTAGTGTCCCGATTCCGAAGTTTGCATCATTGCGCGGCCCCCTCGTTTGCGAACCTCGGAATCGAAGGGAAACTAGCAAGTTATTGATCTAGTGTGGCTTTGGTTCAGAAGTCCGCATAACGAACCCTGCCGCAGCTATGGTGCGGACTTCTGAACCGCCACACTAGGCAGCATCGGAGCGCCTTCGCGCCCTTTGACCGCCCGATAATAAGTCCACAGGACGCGCGCCGCCACGGACCGCCACGGCCGCCACTGTTCGGCGAGCGAGACCATCTCTTTCGCTGTCGGCCGATCGCGCAATCCGAATGCCAAACGCGCTGCTTCCTGCAGGGCCAGATCTCCCGCCGGCCAGGCATCGGCGTGGCCGAGACAGGACAGAAGATAAATGTCCGCGGTCCACGGACCGATACCGTGAACGGCGGTGAGCGCGGCGTGCGCCTCGTCGGCCGCGACTTCGTGCAATGTTGCAAGCGCAAGCTTGCCGCGAACGACCGCGCGGGCGATTTCCTTGAGTGCCCGGATTTTAGGCGACGACAGTCCGAGCCGTTTCAGCCGTTCCGGACGCGCCCGAACGATGGCCTCCGGCGTGACTGGATCGAACGCCGCGGCAAGCCGCGACCAGATCGCGGCGGCGCTAGCGGTCGACAATTGCTGGGAGACCACCGCTGCGGCGAGGCCGGCAAAGCCGTCGGGTCGCCGCCGCAGCGGCGGCCGCCCTGCTCTCGCCACAAGGACGAGAAAGCGTGGGTCGGTTCGCCCGAGCGTGGCGAGAGCCAAATCGAGGTCGGTTTCGGTGCGGATGTGGGTCAGCATATTGTTCAAGGCATTACCGCGATTCTCGTTAATCGAGCCGCGGCCCTTTATTCGATTGATTGGCCAAGCGCGGTCAAGCTCGAACCTTGAAAACGTATCGCCATAACGTGCGCCGATGTACACCCGCGTTCTGCGTTTTGCGCCAAGTCCGAACGGTAATCTGCATCTCGGCCATGCCTATTCCGCCTTGCTCAATGACGACATGGCGCGCGAACGTGGCGGCCGGCTTCTTCTGCGCATCGAAGATATCGACGGCGCGCGCTGCCGGCCGGACTATGAGGCGGCGATCTTCGAGGATTTGCACTGGCTTGGCGTCTACTGGGTTGAGCCGGTGCGCCGGCAGAGCGAGCATTTTGCCGACTACCGGTCAGCCATCGCCCGGCTGGAAGCCGAACGGCTGATCTATCCGAGCTTTGAAAGCCGCAGCGAGATCAACGTGCTGGTCGCCGAGCGCGAGCGTCTCGGCCCATGGCCGCGCGATCCCGACGGCGTTCCGCTTTATCCCGGCCGCGCGCGCAAAATATCGCCGGCCCAGCGTGAGCGCCGTCGCGTCAGCGAGCCGTTCGCGCTCCGACTCGCAATGGATGCCGCCATGTCGCGCGCCGGCGCACTCACGTGGCTGGAAACCGGGTGCGGGCCGCAGGGCCAATCGGGTCGCATCACGGCGCTGCCGCAACGCTGGGGCGACGTGGTCTTGGCCCGCAAGGAATTGCCGACGAGCTATCATCTTGCCGTCGTCGTCGATGACGCCTTGCAGGGGGTAACGGACGTGGTGCGCGGCCAAGACCTGTTCTGGTCCACCAGCATCCACCGGCTTCTCCAGGCGCTGCTCGGCTTCCCCGAACCCACCTATCATCACCACCGGCTTATTCTCGATGAGCAGGGCCGCAAGCTATCGAAGGCGGAGCAGTCGACAAGCTTGCGCGAGCTGCGCGCATCCGGCGTGGGCGCCACGGACATCAGGCGCATGGTGGGATTGGGCCGCTGAGTAAGTGAGTGTCGCGCGTGTTCTGTTTGACCGATAAAAGTGGCATCTTATGCAGGGGCCCGAAGGTTATCGAGGGCCGGGATCGCCATGGCCCGATCGAGGTCTGCAAACAAACGAAAAAAATCCGCGGCGCGGCCGGCGCAGCGACGCCGAACGTCGGCCCGCCCGAACGACATCGCGCTCGCGGCGTTCGCCCATGACATCCGCACCTCGCTGACCGGAATTCTCGCGCTCGGCGAATTGCTCGCCAGCTCCAATATCGGCGAACGCGAACGGCGCTGGGCCGCCGGCATCAAGTCCAGCGCCGAGCATCTCGCCGCGTTCACCGCGCTGGTGGTCGACGCCGCCAAGGCGAAGGCGGGCGCGATCACTTTGCAACAGGAGGTATTTCGGCCGCGCCGTCTCGTCGAGGTTTTGGCGGAATCGCTCGAGGCGCGCGCCCAGACCAAGGGGCTCGATGCCGATGTGACCGTCGCCGACGGATTGCCTGATCTGTTGATGGGAGATGCGGTCCGTTTGCGTGCCGCACTCGAGAATCTCATCGATAATGCGGTGAAGTTTACGGATAGCGGCGCCGTCCGGCTTGAGGCAGGCGCGGCGCCCGCCAAGCCTGGGCATGTGGCGCTCCATCTCGCCGTCAGCGACAGCGGCATCGGATTGACGCAGACCGAACTCAAGCGGCTGTTTCGCCCGTTTTCGCAGGCGAACGCCGAGATCGCGCGCCGTTATGGCGGTGCCGGACTGGGCCTGGCCGTCGTCAAAATGCTGGCAAAGCTCATGGGCGGCGATCTCACCGTCACCAGCGCGCCGGGACGCGGCGCGCGGTTCTGCTTTACGGCGGTGCTACCGGTCGCGCCGGCGCAAGCTACGCAAGAGGCTCCCACGCGACAGATTTTATCCCCGGCGCGCGGCCTTGCGATCCTCTGCGTTGAAGACAATCCCTATGGCCGCGTCATTCTCAACACGATCCTGACCGAACTCGGTCACCGCGCCGATTTCACCGGGTCCGGGGAAGAGGCCATGGAGGCGGTGGCGCGGGGTTATGATGTGGTGCTGATGGATATCACGCTTCCGGGCATAAGCGGCCTGGAAACGGCACGACGCATTCGCGCATTGCCCGGCGCTGCCGGCGTGACGCCGATTATCGGGATTTCCGGCCGGGGCGAACGCGGCCACGAACAGGCGGCCCGTGCAGCGGGCATGAATGATTATTTGCGCAAACCGATCAGCCCGAGCGTGTTGAGCGCGGTTATCGCCGCTGCCCTACGACGTTGACAACTTGGCCGCGTCCACTCCTTCCGCACTTGCCGCGCTTTCCACGATCCGCACAAGATCGATCATGATGCCGTTCAATGCGAAATCCTTCGGCGTATAGACGCCGGCCACCCCGGCTTGCCTGAGGATTTCGGCATCCTGCGGCGGGATGATGCCGCCAACGACCACGGGAACATCCGGGAGAGCGGCTTCCTTCAGGCGCGTCATGACATCGGCGACCGCCGCCAGATGCGAGCCGGACAGGATCGACAGCCCAACGATGTGGGCGCGCTTGTCGATCGCGGCGGCGGCGATCTCCTCGGGCGTGAAGCGGATGCCGTCGTAAATCACCATCATGCCGGCATCGCGGGCGCGCGACGCGATCTGCTCGGCGCCGTTGGAATGACCGTCGAGTCCCGGTTTGCCGACCAGCAATGTCAGGCGCCGGCCGAGCTTTTTTGATATGCGGTCGACCTCGGCGCGAACGCTGTCGAGGCCCTCGGCGTCGTTGCGCATGGCGGTGCCGACGCCGGTCGGCGCGCGATATTCGCCGAACGCCTCGCGCAGCGCAAAACCCCATTCGCCGGTGCTGACGCCGGCTTTCGCGCAGGTGATCGACGACGGCATGATGTTGGCGCCGCTTGTCGCAGCCTTGCGCAGCATTTCGAGCGCGGCCGCAACAGACCCGGCATCGCGCGCCGCGCGCCAGGCGTTCAGCCGCGCGATCTGATCGGCTGCGGCAGTCGGCGATACCGTCATGACCGCTTCCGCGGCTTCCGCCAGCGGCGACGGCTCAGTTGCCGTGAAGCGGTTGACGCCGACCACGGTCTGCTCGCCGCGCTCGATCGCTTCGACGCGGCGCGAGTTCGATTGGACGAGTTGCCGCTTCAAATAGCCGGATTCAACCGCGGCCACCGTGCCGCCCATTTTATCGATCTGTGCAAGCTCCTCGCTGGCCGCCTCTTTCAATTCGGCGACCTTGGCGGCAATGACTGGCGAACCGCTGAAAAGATCGCCGTATTCCAGGAGGTCGGTTTCGTAGGCGAGGATTTGCTGCATGCGTAGCGACCATTGCTGATCCCATGGCTGCGGCAGGCCCAACGCCTCGTTCCAGGCCGGCAATTGCACCGCCCGTGCGCGCGCATCCTTCGACAGCGTCACTGCCAGCATTTCCAGGAGAATGCGGGCGATATTGTTCTCCGGCTGCGGCTCGGTCAGTCCGAGCGAATTGACCTGCACGCCATAGCGGAACAGCCGCTGCTTCGCTTCGCGCACGCCATAACGGTCGCACGTGATCTCATCCCACAGCTCGGTGAACGCGCGCATCTTGCAGACTTCGGTCACAAAACGCAGCCCGGCATTGACGAAGAACGAGATGCGTCCGACGACGTCGGCGAATTCCTCGTGGGCGCATTGGCCCGACGCCTTGACCGTATCGAGCACGCCGATCGCGGTGGCGAGCGCAAAGGCAAGCTCCTGCACCGGCGTCGCGCCCGCCTCCTGCAAATGGTATGAGCAAACATTGATCGGGTTCCACTTCGGCATGTTCTTGGTCGTAAACAAGATCACGTCCTTGGTGAGCCGCATCGACGGCGCCGGCGGAAATACGTAGGTGCCGCGCGACAGATATTCCTTGATGATGTCGTTCTGGGTCGTGCCTTGCAATTTTTCGCGTGCCGCGCCTTGCTCATCGGCCAGCGCGACGTAAAGGGCGAGCAGCCACGCGGCGGTGGCGTTAATCGTCATCGACGTGTTCATGGCGTCGAGCGGAATGCCGTCGAACAGGGTGCGCATGTCGCCGAGATGGCAGATCGGCACGCCGACCTTGCCGACTTGGCCCTTGGCGAGCCGATGATCGCTGTCGTAGCCCGTCTGGGTCGGCAGATCGAAGGCGACCGAAAGCCCGGTCTGTCCCTTGCCGAGGTTTTTGCGATAAAGCGCGTTCGACGCCGCAGCAGTCGAATGTCCCGCATAGGTGCGGAAGATCCAGGGCTTGTCGCGGGTCGGCTGGTCGGGAATGGGCTCCTCGCGCATGACTGTTGCATGCATTCCGGCGGGTGCGAGTCTGGCGCGGATTTTATTGCAATGCAATATCGGCTTTATCCCCGGCTGAGATTGGGTGAACCGGGATCGAGACGGCGCGCTGCGTGACCAGCAAAAGCACAATCATGACCGCGGCCAAGCCGACCTGCGTCTTGGCGTAAGGAAAGGACAGAATGAGCGCGCAGGCGCCGCCCAGTCCGATCATCTCGCTCACGGATATTCCGCGTTGAAGCATCGCAAGCCCGCTCGACCCGCCGCAATGTGCGGCGCTGCGCCTAATCCGGTAGCATCCATTCAGGCGCGGCCAAAAATAGAAACGTCGGCGCGAAGGGCTTCGCTCTACCGCGCATTTCTTTCCGTGGGCGTAGCGTTCGGGCGCTATCGTTTGCCCCTGCCGGTCACCAGGCGCAGGATAATCAAAAGGATCACCGCGCCGATGAAGGCGTCGATCACCGCCCTGATGAAGCCGACGCCCAAATTAATGTGCAAGTATGGGAACAGATACCCGGCGATGATGGCGCCGACGATGCCGACGACGATATCGCCGATCAGTCCGAAACCACCGCCGCGGACCACTTTGCCGGCGAGCCAGCCGGCAATAAGGCCGACGATGATCCATACAATAATGCTTTGCACAGGCATGATTTCCCCGTCCCTTCTCCGGCAGAGGCCGGTTCGCCGCGCCATGAGAGCAGCGCCTCTATGACGATAGGATGGCGTGCGCCCTGTGTCAGCGGCTGCCGGGATGAAACCGACCTTTCATAACAAGGATTTTTCACCAAGATTTTATTGCGCCGCAGCATCGACGGCGGCAGACTGATCGTAGCCGTCGCGAAGCTGCGGGTCGCGACCGCCCCAGAATGCCGGAGCCTGTCATGGCCGTCGCGCAGAAGAGGTCGTCCGCCGCGCCGCCTAAAAGCCTGTACGCCGTCGGCGAAGTCCCGCCGCTCGGACACGTGCCGGACAAGATGCACGCCTGGGCGATTCGCAAGGAGCGTCATGGGCCGCCCGAGAAGGCCATGCAGCTCGAAATCGTGCCAACCTGGCCGGTCGCCGAGGACGAGGTGCTGGTCTATGTCATGGCCGGTGGCGTCAACTACAATGGTGTCTGGGCCGGTCTCGGCATCCCGGTCTCACCGCTCGACGGGCACAAGCATCCGTTTCATATCGCCGGCTCGGATGCGTCGGGCATCGTCTGGGCGATCGGTTCGAAGGTGCATCGCTGGAAAATCGGCGATGAGGTCATCGTGCACTGCAATCAGGATGATGGTGACGACGAGGATTGCAACGGCGGCGATCCGCTGCTCTCGCCGTCGCAGCGCATCTGGGGCTACGAGACGCCTGATGGGTCGTTCGCGCAATTCTGCCGCGTGCAGTCGCGCCAGCTCATGCAGAAGCCCGCGCATCTGACCTGGGAAGAATCGGCCTGCTACACGCTCACGCTTGCAACCGCTTACCGCATGCTGTTCGGCCACGCGCCGCACACGCTCAAGCCGGGCGACAACGTGCTCGTCTGGGGCGCTTCCGGCGGGCTCGGCGTGTTCGGCGTGCAGCTGGTCGCCGCCTCGGGGGCCAACGCCGTCGGCATCGTGTCCGATCGGGCGAAGGCGCAATACGTCATGGATCTCGGCGCCAAGGGCGTGATCAATCGGAGCGAATTCGTCTGCTGGGGCCGGATGCCCGAGGTCGGTACGCCCGAATACGACACCTGGGTGAAGGAGGCCCGCCGCTTTGGCAAGGCGATCTGGGATATCACCGGCAAGCGCGATGTCGATATTGTGTTTGAGCATCCCGGCGAGGCGATGTTTCCGGTCTCCCGCCTTGTCGTAAAGCGCGGCGGCATGGTGGTGTTTTGCGCTGGCACGACCGGGTACAACATCACCTTCGACGCCAGATACGTGTGGATGCGGCAGAAGCGGATTCAGGGCTCGCATTTCGCGCATCTCAAACAGGCGAGTGCCGCCAACCGCTTCGTGATCGACCGCCGCGTCGATCCGTGCATGAGCGATGTCTTTCCGTGGGACAAAATCCCTTACGCGCACGAACTGATGCGCACGAACCGGCACAAGCCGGGCAACATGGCGGTTCTGGTGAACGCACCGTGTGCGGGCCTGCACAATTTCGACGATGTGATTGAGGCTGGCTCGCCGCCGGAACCCAATCGGCAGTCCAGCCGAACCTGATCGCCGAGCGGTTCAAGTCGCATCCTCCCGCGCCCGGGCGATGGCGGCATTGAGCTCACCGCCGAAAATGAAGATCCAGGCGCTGAAATAGAGAAACACCAGCGCAACCATGACCGACGCCAGGCCGGCGTAATAAGTCACGTAAGCGGAAGAAAATTTTGCCAGATAGCGGCCGAAAATAAATCCGCAGGCGAGCCAGAGCACCAAGGTCGCGGAGATGCCGGGCCATATCTCGTTGACGCGCCGCCGTCCGGCCGGCAGCCACATGTGCAGGATCATGAGCGCGATCGTCAGCACGACGGCAGCGACGACCAGACGTCCCACCGCGTTGAGCCACGGCGCACGGGCAAGCGCGACATGAAACACCAACGGGCCAAGCACGACGCCAGTACCAACAATCCGACCGCACTCACAAACACGTAACCGATCGATTCCAGGCGCAGCAGCCACCAGGGCCGTCGCTCCCGCAGGCCATAGGCGCGGTTTAGTCCGATGCGCAGGCTCTCAACCCCGCTCGATGAAAAATAGATCGCGAATACGGCGCCGAGCGTAACCACGTCGCTGCGCGCCGTGGTGAGCACGTTGTGGATCTGCTGTACGATCGGTCCGGAGACCTCCCGCGGCCATGCCGCAACGATCAATCGCGCCACCTCGTTGGCGAGATCACGCGAGCCGACAACGCCGGCGAGAGCTGTGACCAGGATCAGGAACGGAAACATCGCCATGAGCACCGAGAGCGCGATGTGGCTCGCGATCGCCCAGCCGTCGTCGGCATTGAAACGGTAGAACGCGTCGATGGCGACGCGGTAGCACAGAACGATCGTGTGCAAAGCACGCGGTCTCCGCAAAGTGCAGCGGATTGGAATACGTCATTTCGTGACGCGGGCGAAGCCCGGCGGAGTCCGATGTGAGCTCTGTGGGTATCTGGCGGCTCAACGAGCCGGCGCATTGGCCGCGCCGGACGACCCTATGGCCCCCGGCGTAATGGCTGCGGAAGTGTTTGCCGAGCCGGCGACGTGGGCCGGGGCAGCGCTGCGGTGATCGTGCCAGCCCCAGCCGTCCAATCCACCCCAACCCCTTCCTCCCCATCCCCAGCCCCAGCCGATGATGATCAGAATAATGATGAGCACCAAGATCCCGAGCCCCCAGCCTCTACCCATTCCGTATCGCCTCGGGTCTCCGTCTGCCATCGATCGTTCTCCCTATCCCATTGCGGCACGCGAATGTTCGGTGGGCAACATCTGCCGCTTGGCGTCGTTTCGCTCACAGCAGCGCTGGTTCGGCTCAAGACTTTTCGCTGGCGAGAAACGTAGCTCCGGTCAAAGTTGCACCGACGCCGAACAGGAATGCGACCGTCAAAAGAAAGCGCAATCTCGCGACAAACGTGTCCGGTTCGCCGAGCAGGCCGCTCGGATGCGATGCGCCGATCTGCAGCAATAATCCGGCGCAAATGATGCCCAGCGTGATTCCCATCAAACAATTCCAGAGCAGTTGCCGAATCGCCAGGCGGGAGGATGATTTTGGTTTAGGTTTGTTCATGTCCACAACGTGTTTGTTTGATCAATGAATCGCGTCGTAAAATGTTCCTTGACGCGACGGTTTGCTCATTGTGGGCACAAAAAGTGTCGGGCCCCATGGGGCGCCTGGTGCGGCGGCGTAAAGATGCGGACCGGTGGGATGGTGCGGTTCCGAAGCAAGCTCGGCCGATTCACGCTCGCTGCCGCTTGATTCGCCGCATCGACGCGTCGGCAGTCGCCACGTCTCGCGGATAGGTCCGCCGGGCCGGAATGGCCAACGAACTCGCCACAAAAACCGGGATGAGCATGATGAGGAACGTCCATTCCAGGCCGGATGTTCCGCCGCCTAGCCAATCCGACATGGCGCCAAACAACAGCGGTGCGCCGCCTTCGAGCAGCCCGCGCAACGCCATGCGGCCGGACTCGCCACGGCCCCATAGCCGGAATGGAACGATGTCGAGCCGTGCCGTATCGATCGGCGGATTGGCGCCGGCAAGGGCCGCGGTTCCCAAAGCGAAGAGTGCGATGCCGGCAAAGGGATTGGTGATCCAGATAGCTGGACCGATCAGCACGGCGGCAATGAAGAGAGACGTTCCGGGGACCACGATTCGCGCGGATACCCAGCCTCTGGCGAGCAGCCGTTCTGCCACCTTGGTGCCGAGAAAAAGCCCCGCGAGCCCGCCGACGCCGACTATCACGGCCAGGGCCGTCACCGTGCTCCGCGACATGTGATAATGATGAGTGAGGTAGATCATGCCGAAGGTGCGGGCACCGGCGAAAAAGTAGTAGCCGAGCGATGACGCTATGATCAGCAACGCATAAGTCGGTATGCGCAGCATGTAGCGTATCGCATGCCATAGGCTCCAATCCGTCGGATCTTGGTGCAGGATCAGATCGCGGCGCGGTTTGATCCCGGCGCGCCGCACGATTTCACGGGTCTGCGCGCTGCCGTCGCCATCCGTCCGCGAGGCTTCTGGCGCCGGTTTGTGCTGTCTCTCGGTGGTTTCCCGATGATCGGTGCCGGACTCGTCCTCGGGCAATTCCTCCTGCCCAAGCCGAATCCAGCTCTGCCCGCCGCGCGCCGGCTCCGGCAGAAATCGCCAGATGACCCAGAATGCAAACGCGCTCGGCAAAGCCATCAGATAAAGCGCCCATCGCCAATCGACATACGAGGACACCTCGCCGGCAATAAAAAATCCGACGCCGGTTCCGATCAGCTCAGATGAGAGCACCACGCCATAGATGCGTCCGCGCGCCTGCGGTGGAAAGAAATCCCCGACCAGCGATGCGATCGTCGGCGATGCCGCTGCGGTCACGCCGCCGAGAAACAGCCGGGTGATCAGCAGATAGGTAAATGAGGTCGACGTGCCGCTCACCACCATTGCTGCGGTCCAAATAGCTACGGCGACCAGGAGAATGCGACGCCGATTGATCCGATCCGCCAGCGCACCGACGGGAAGTGTGAATACCGCGCCGGTGAACGACACCGCCGCAATCAGCAGCCCGAAATCGAGGTTCCCGATATTGAACGCTTTCTCGATGCTTCCGGCAATCGCAGCCAACGCCGCCTTGTCGGCGGCATCGAGGCCGTAGACCGCGCCGAGCAGAAGGCCCACATAAAAACGGGCCGGACCGCCGGCTGCGGCATCGACGGCCTCTTCGCTGCGCTCCTTGAGCGCTTCAACAATCCGGGAGGCGGAGCGCCTCAGCTCCGGCATTGTTCCACTCGCGACGTCGAAACGTGTTTTATTCGCCCGATCATGCTGCGTTTCCGCCGCGGCGGCGGGCGTCGAATGCCAGCCGTTCCGCCACCGTCATAACGTCTCTGGCAGGGCTAGCGTTTCCGACGATTCGAGGGAGCTCGGGACATCGCCCCTTAACGGGCATGCGCCAAATGCGAAATGCTATCTGCTATTCGCCTTCGTTCGCGGCGGAACGTTGCGCAGGGCGTTGTTGTTTATATCGTTGCCCTGCCGGCGGCCCCCATTCACGGCGCCATTGGGCGTCGCCGGCTTGTGGCGCTGGGCCCGACATTTATACTGCGCTGCCTGCGTGTTTGCTGGGGATTACGCCGCCTGGACGTCTGTGAGGAAGCGGCGCACCTCGTCCTGCAGGTTCTCCGATTCGATCGACAGAGCGTCGGCCAGTCCCTTGACTTCCGCGGCGGTCGAACGGGCGCCTGTCGACGCGCCGGCAACGCGGCTCATCGCCTCGGCGCCATTGCGCGCTTCCAGCGAAGCTCGGTTGACGCCTTCGGCAATCGAAGACACGGCGTTGTTCTGCTCCTCGACGGTCGCCGCAACGGTTACGGCGATCGTCGACATGTCGTTGATGATCGAAGAAACCTGCTCGATCGCCTGAGCGGCGTCGGCCGTCGCCGATTGGATGGATCCGATCTGGGCGGCGATATCCTCGGTCGCGCGCGCGGTCTGTGCAGCGAGCGATTTGACCTCGGCCGCGACGACCGCAAAACCGCGGCCGGCCTCACCGGCGCGCGCCGCTTCGATGGTGGCGTTGAGCGCCAGAAGATTGGTTTGTCCGGCGATGGCTTGAATGAGCCCGATCACCTGGCCGATGCGGTTGGCGACGTTGCCAAGCTCCGACATGGTATTGACCGTGCGCTTGGACTCCGCGACGGCGCGGCTTGCGACCTCGGTCGACTTGGTCGCCTGCATCGCGATCTCTCCGATCGAAGCCGCCAACTCCTCGATTGAGCTCGCCACGGTGGTGACGTTGACGGAGGCCGCGCCAACCCGCGTCTCGGCGGAATGGGCTTCCTCGGTGACGGCATCGGCGGCCTGATTGAGTCCGCTCGATGCCTGGTCGAGGCTCTGCGCCGACTCGCGTAGCCGCGCCAACGCGCTTTCCACGGAGGTGCGGAATTTGCCGATCATCGCGGCAATCGCTTCGCCGCGCTGCTCGCGCGCCGCACTGGCTTCCGTCTGCACTCCGGACAGCCGCTCGCGCTCGATCATATTGTCGCGGAACACGATCACGGTGCGCGCCATGGCGCCGATCTCGTGGCCTGCATCGGTCGCCGGAATCGGCGCCGAAACATCTCCCCCGGCCAGTCGATTCATCACGCCGGCGAGCTTTTCCAGCGGCAGCGTGATGGAGCGGCCGATGAGCCAGCTGCAAACGAAACCGATCATCGCGAACGCCAAGCCGAGCCACACGATGACCCATCGCGTGCGTCCTCGCGAGGCGTCGAAGGCCCGCGTGGCGTTATCGGCGTTGGCTTGCGCGGCGGAAATGATCTTGTCGGCTTCGGGCAACACGCTTTCGGTATCGTGATCTATCAGCTCGACGAGCGGCTGAATGTCGTCGGTGCTGGCGACCCATTTGGAGAACGTGTAATTATAGGCTTTTACGGCGTTGTAGAGCTTTTGCTTGGCCGCCGGCGGCCCGTCGACGGAGTCGAACAGGCCGTCGAAATGCTTCACCTCGTCGAGGAAGTGCTGCTCTGCGCCGGGTGAGCGGGTAAGCCGGTATTCCAGTTCGTGGCGCCGCATGGTGAGAAGCGACATCTGCAGTTTCGCGGAATCCTGGTCGGCAACCCAAGACAGATCGTGTTGAATGATGTGCTCGATGCCGGCACTGGCGGCGACGAGCTGGGCGGTGATACCGTCGGTTTCGCTGTAGCCGAGGGCCTGCTGCGCGCCGACCAAACTGTCGAAGCTTGCTTTGAGGTCTCGCACCGTAATGCGCAGCGGGGTGATTATGTCTTGTTGCGAGGAGGTGACCGTAGCCTCGATGCGGTCGAGCGAACGCATCGCCAAATCCTGGCCCGCGGCGAAACTCTTGACCTCCTGCTCGGACGGTTGGGCCACGAACTCCGTGGCCGCGACGCGCATGGTCAAAAGGCCGGCTTTCAGATCGCTGCTGGCGTCCACGACGGCATTGTCACGATGAACGCTGTCGAAGGCGTGACCCACTTCGATGTCGCTGATCATGTAGGCCATGCCGTAGGCGAGAAATCCGACGACAGGAATGACACCGAGCGCCACGATGCGGGCGCGGACCGATAAGCGCGAAAAGCTGTGGGAGATGAACATTCGGGCGTCCGAGCCGACGGTTTCATGGTGCCGCGGTCGCCGCGGCGGCCAACTGACTGCAGCAAAGCGTAAAATGGTTAAGATTTGGCAAGAATCGCGACGCTGGAACGGGGCATCGGCCGCAGGAAAAGGTATTTTGGGGCCTGTGACACAAGGTTACCGGCCTTGCCTCTGCTGCATTGGCTTTTGTGCGATGCGCGCTTAAGCCTGGGCTCCTTGTCCGGGCTACTAATTCTGTTATTCATCGATCAGTGGAGACAACATGTCGGTTTCCGCGCCTGTGCCGGTGGGATTGGAATTGATTGCCACGCTTGGCGAGGGAATAGCCGCTGCCGAGGTACTGTTTGCCGACGGCCAGCAGGCGGTCGCCGCACGGGTCAGCGCCGACGGCCGCCCCATCCCGCGCGCCCTCGACCGTGAACAACGGGCCACCCACGGATTGGCTTGGCTGGCCACCTACGTGGAGGCGCTCCGCCAACTGGCGGGCTATGCCGGGCGGCTCATCGAAGCGGACGACTTCGGAGAAACCGAGCAGCTTCTGGTCCGTATCGGCGCTGGCGAATATTTGGCGCAAATACTCGGCGGCATTCCGATGAGCCAAGGCGAGATCGTGCGCCTATCGGACCTCGGAATAAGCGCGGCGGCGGTCGCTGCGCGCGTCACCCCCGCGGTCGATCATCTTATCGTTACCGGCAACACGGCACCGAATCGGGCTCGCCTGGCCGCGCTCATGCGCGAGAATCAGCAAGCGACCGTCGGGGCGTGCGGCCTCGACGAAACGCTCGATTCGATCCGCGAGGAGATGCGCAAGTTCGCCGACGAACGCGTGGCGCCGCGCGCCCAGGAATGGCACCTACGTAACGTCTACATTCCGCTCGATGTCATCGAGGACATGTCCGAACTGGGCATGTTCAGCCTCACTATCCCCGAAGAATACGGCGGCATGGGACTGGGCAAGGAATCGATGTGCGTCGTGTCGGAGGAGCTGTCGCGCGGCTATATCGGTGTTGGTAGTCTCGGCACGCGCTCCGAGATCGCCGCCGAGCTCATTCTTGGCAGCGGCACCGCCGAACAGAAACGGAAGTGGCTGCCGAAAATCGCCTCCGGCGAAGTGCTGCCCACGGCGGTATTCACCGAGCCCAATACCGGCTCCGATCTCGCTTCGTTGAAGACGCGGGCGGTACGGCAGGGCGACACCTATAAGATCTACGGTAACAAGACCTGGATCACGCATCCGGTGCGTGCCGACCTTATGACGCTTTTGGTGCGCACCAATCCGGCCGAAGCCGGCTATCGCGGGCTGTCCATGCTGCTCGCCGAGAAGCCGCGCGGCGACGACGAGCGCCCCTTCCCCGCTTCCGGAATGTCCGGCACCGAGATCGAGGTCTTGGGCTATCGCGGCATGAAGGAATACGAGATCGCTTTCGATGGCTTCACCGTGAAGGCCGAAAACCTTCTCGGCGGCATCGAGGGCATGGGCTTCAAGCAACTGATGGCGACGTTCGAAGCAGCGCGGATTCAGACCGCGGCGCGTGCCATCGGCGTGGCTCAGGCCGCCATGGAAGCGGCACTTGCCTACGCGGTGACGCGCGCCCAATTCGGCGAGCCGATCGCCAATTTTCCGCGGGTGTCGGACAAGCTTGCCATGATGGCCGCCGAAATCATGATCGCGCGGCAGCTCACCTATCACGCGGCGCGACGGAAGGATTCAGGGCGGCGCAGCGACCTCGAAGCCGGCATGGCGAAACTGTTGGCGGCACGCGTCGCATGGGCGGCTGCCGATAATGCCGTGCAAATCCACGGCGGCAACGGGTTCGCCGTCGAGTTTCCGGTGTCGCGCATTCTCTGCGACGCCCGCATCCTCAACATTTTCGAAGGCGCCGCCGAGATTCAGGCGCAAGTCATCGCGCGGCGCCTTCTGGATGGGACAAATTAAAGCCAAGGCATGGTGAAAAGGTTCGTCATTCCCGCGGAAGCGGGAATCGAGCCGGGTTGCGCTGACGCCGTGGCGAGGGACTGGATCCCGCGTTTCGCGGGGACGAGCGGTTAATGTTCAGATTCAGCTTAATCGCGTCCCGGTCTAAGCGGCCAGAGGCTGCTTGAATAACAGGCCGACATTGCCGGACAGGATGCGCTCGCCGTCGGCGCCGAGCGCGCGGATGTCGCCGACAAAATCGCGCACCACCTCGCGTTTGCGGATCTCCTGCGGGTAATCGGTGGCGAACACGATGCGAGACGCAGGGATTTCGCACAATCCCGCCTTCACCGCGCCGATGCCGCCGGCAAAGCCGGCGGTGTCGAACACGAGATTATTCCGGATGTAATGGTCGAAGTTGCGCTTGCCTGTCGCGCCGTGGCGCGGATTGCCTGCGGTGCCCCAAAACTCCTTGTCCTGAAACGAACGGATGCGCGCGAGCATGCCGGAAATGCCGCCGGAGAGATGCGCCATGTGCACGGTCAGGCTCGGATGACGGTCAAACACCCCGGAATTGACCAAGCGGATCGTGGCCATGATCAAGGAAAACTCGCGTCCGACCCCGCGCGCGGTGTCGTAGGCGTCGAACTGCTCCGCGCGATTGAGCTTCAATGCCGGGTGCACGAACAAAAACATTCCGAGCTTTTCGACCTCGCTCCAGAACGGCTCCAGGCCCGGATCGTCGATCCATCGGCCGTCGAATTCCGACGTGATGGTCACGCCCTGAAAGCCGTGCTCGTGGCGGCAGCGGGCAAGCTCATTGAACGCCGGAGCGCCGCCGAGCGGATGAGCGTGCGCCGCGCCGATGAAACGGCCCGGATAGTCGCGCTCGGCCTTTTTGGCTTTGTCGTTGACGAAGCGCGAGGTTTCAAGATCGGCGCACATGCCGGCCGCGCTGGTGAGCCAGGCAGCGTCGATGCCGGCAACGTCCATCATGCGAACGTGTTCATCGAGATCGTAGAGTAGAGAGTGGACCGTGTAGCTGGGCGCACCAAGGGCGTCGTAATTGAGGACCAGCCGGTCGCCCGGATCGTCCTTGATCAACTCGCGCGGCGTAAAATGGTGCTGGAAATCGACGATCATTGGCCGGGGTCCTCTGCAGTTGCGGCGCTGTCTTAGCGCATGTTCTACCATTCGTCATTCCGCGCGGACGGGATGCATTTCCGGAAAGCCCACCTTGCAGAGCTTCGGTCGGTGTCAGGGGACAACGCTTCTAAATGACAGGGCGATGAATCCGGGATAGACTGCGTGAATGGACTATTTTATGTCGCACGTGGCCGTGCCGATTGCGGTTGGCGCGGTAGCGGTAGTGTTGCTGCTTGGGCTGATCAATACGATGCGCGGCGGCTCGCCGTGGACATCGCAGAAGTTGATGCGGCTGCGTGTCATGCTGCAATTCATTGCGATCGTCGTCATTATGCTCGCGGCCTGGATCATGCGAGGCTGAACCGCCATCGCGGTTAAGCGGCGCGCGTTGCTTCCGCGTACCTGTGTGTCGAACTTATCGGTGCCGCGACTTGCAGTGTTGTGCCTCTCAGGGATTCGGTTACATGGAGACTCGGTCGAGGGACGGTATGGGGCGATCAGTCTGCCAGATTGCGTCGGCGCTTGCCGTAGTGCTTGCGTTGGGAGTGTCGGTAGGAACGGCGCGGAGTGCGGATTTGCCTGTGGCGCCGGCGCCGGCCTATCTTCCGCCGGCCGCTCCGGCGACCGTCCAGCCGCAAGTGTACGATCCGGAGGGCTTCGAATTCCGCCTCGGCGGCTTTGCTCACGGCGTCGGCGGTGTCGAGCAGGGAACGTACGACCTGAAGGGGGAACTCGTGATGCCCCGGTTGCCGTTTGGCGAGGACTCGTGGTGGAGCGTCCTTATTCCGCGCCCGAATGTCGGCGGCCTGCTCAATCTCGAGGGCCGCACCAGCGCGGTCTATGCCGGTGCGCTATGGACCTTTCCGTTACCGCGGAATTTCTTCGCCGAGGCGTTTCTCGATGGCGATCTGCATAACGGCTATCTGAACGATCCGCCGCCTGGACGTTCCGGATTGGGCTGCCGCTTCATGTTTCACGATGGTGGATCGTTGGGATACAAGCTATCCCAGCATTGGAAAGTGATGTTCACCTTCGATCATCAGTCCAACGGTCAGGGCATTTTCGGAACCGAATGCGACGGCCTGGGAGCGAACACCCACAACCCCGGAATCAACGATTACGGCCTCATGGTCGGCTACGCGTTTTGACCGAGCCTTCACGGCCAAGCATTCCTGCCGCGCTATTGATTAGCTCGGCCGTCATTTTGGCCACTATTGGCGCTTTCACGCGATCCTATCGGTACAATCGATCGAACTCGGTCTAAAATGCCTCCGCTGAATGAGGATGCACTTCGCGCGAGGCCATCATGGTCATCCTGAACCGCATCTATACCCGCACGGGCGATGACGGGACCACGGCGCTCGGCACCGGCGAGCGGCGAAAAAAGTACGATTTGCGCATCGCGGCCTATGGCACGCTCGATGAAGCCAACGCGGCGATCGGTCTCGTCCGGTTGCACACGGCCGGCGACGCGCAACTCGAAGCCGCACTGTCTCGCGTCCAGAATGATTTGTTCGATGTCGGCGCCGATCTCACCATGCCGGGTAAAGGCAAGGGACCCGGCGGCGCGCGACTTACCGTCACCGAGGGCCAGGTGAAATGGCTGGAGAACGAGATCGACCGGTTCAATGCCGAGCTTTCGCCGCTACGATCGTTCATACTGCCCGGCGGCACCGCGGCGGCGGCCTATTTGCATCTGGCTCGTACCATATGCCGGCGCGCCGAGCGGCTCATCGCCGAGCTGAAAGATAAACCGGACGAAGTGGTTGGCGGCGAAGTGCTCAAATACGTCAACCGTCTGTCCGATTTTTTGTTTGTTGCCAGCCGTTACGCCAATGACAAAGGCGAGCGCGACGTTCTATGGGTGCCGGGACAAAATCGCTGACCGGAATAGTCACTGACTTTGCCGTGGTTTTTTCTGCGGGCGAACTCCCGGTATGCCGAAATGGAGCATGCCGAGGTGACCGCGGTGGGCGCTCGCGGCCTTTTCCGACGATAAGGCCGCCTGTGCGCCCCCGGCCCCGCTCATGGTCACGCGTCGGCCGGGCACGCATCGCCTGCTCGACTTGTGCGCGGCCTGATCTGGCGCAACCGCAGAGTGCGGGGAATGGCAGCTACCGGGCCAACCGCCGCCGATTCCTGTACGTTGACTCTCCGCCGTTACGGCCATTAGGTTGCCGCACCGCAACAAACCGGCGATGACCGGCGACAGGCAAGAAACCAAAGATCAACCATGAAGATCCTGGTGCCCGTGAAGCGGGCGGTCGACAAAGACGTTAAGATTCGCGTCAAGCCGGATGGTTCTGGCGTTGATCTGTCCAACGTGAAAATGTCGATGAACCCGTTCGATGAGATCGCGGTCGAGGAAGCGCTCCGCCTCAAGGAGGCGGGCAAGGCGACCGAAATCGTCGCCGTCTCGATCGGGCCGCAGCAGGCATCCGAGACCATTCGCACAGCGCTCGCCATGGGCGCCGACCGTGGCATCCTGGTCAAGGCCGACGGACCGGCGGAGCCTTTGGCGGTTGCGAAAATCCTCAAAGCCATCGCCGCCGCGGAGCAGCCCGGGCTCATTATCATGGGCAAGCAGGCGATCGACGACGACTGCAACCAGACCGGCCAGATGCTGGCGGCGCTGCTGAATTGGCCGCAAGGCACCTTCGCGTCGAAAATCGCGATCGACGGCGAGACGCTGTCGGTCACGCGCGAGGTCGACGGCGGCCTGCAAACCGTTAAGCTGAAAATGCCGGCGATCGTGACGACCGACCTGCGTCTGAACGAACCGCGCTACGCATCGCTGCCCAATATCATGCGGGCGAAGAAGAAGCCGATCGACGAAAAGACCGCCGCCGATTACGGCGTCGACATCAAGCCGCGGCTCGACGTTGTCAAAACGACGGAGCCGCCGGTGCGCAAGGCTGGCGTGAAGGTCAAGACCGTCGCCGAGTTGATCGACAAGCTGAAAAACGAGGCGGGAGCGATCTGATGCCGACATTGTTGATCGCCGAACACGACAACAAAACACTGAGGGACGCGACCAACAAGGCGCTGACCGCCGCCACGGCGATCGGCGCCGAAGTTCATGTGCTGGTCGCCGGGCAGGGCTGCAGGCCTGCGGCGGAGTCCGCGGCGAAGCTCGATGGCGTCGCCAAAGTCCTGTTGGCGGAGGCCCCGGCATACGAGCATATGCTGGCCGAACCCATTGCCGCCTTGATCGTGTCGCTCGCAGGTCCCTACCAGGCCATCGTCGCGGCGGCGACGACGTCGGGCAAGAATTTCATGCCGCGCGTGGCCGCGCTGCTCGATGCGATGCAGGTTTCCGACGTCACCAAAGTGCTGGCGCCGGATACGTTCGAACGGCCGGTCTATGCGGGAAATGCCATCCAGACCGTACGCTCGCTGGACGACAAGAAGGTGCTGACGGTACGCACCGCCGCATTCCAGGCGGCGGGGCAGGGTGGTGGCTCCGCGCCGATCGAGCAGGCGGCCGCCACGGCCGATCCGGGCCTGTCGCAGTTCGTCGGGGAGGAGCTGTCAAAGTCGGAGCGGCCGGAGCTGACGTCGGCGAAAATCATCATTTCCGGCGGCCGGGCGATGCAAAGCCGCGAGAACTTCACCAGATATATAGAGCCGGTGGCCGACAAGCTTGGCGCGGCGGTCGGCGCTTCGCGCGCCGCGGTCGATGCCGGCTACGCGCCGAACGACTGGCAGGTGGGCCAGACCGGCAAGGTGGTCGCGCCCGATCTCTATATCGCGGTCGGCATTTCCGGTGCTATTCAGCACCTCGCCGGCATGAAGGATTCGAAGGTGATCGTCGCCATCAACAAGGACGAAGAGGCGCCGATCTTTCAGGTGGCTGATTACGGCTTGGTCGCCGATCTGTACCAGGCCTTGCCGGACCTTGCGGCCGAACTCGACAAGGTGCGGCGCTGAGCAAAGGTGGATAGTTGATCCGTTGCGGTGTGGAAGAACGCGGCGAAAAGTCTTAGATAAAGGCAGCGCATATGAACGAGGTGAAGGAGCGGCCGGTGGCGCGTTCCGCGCGGACGGAGCAGACGCTGCATTCGATTCGCAAGATCGGAGTGGTCGGCGCCGGCCAAATGGGCAACGGCATCGCCCATGTCTGTGCCCTCTCGGGTTTTCACGTTCTGCTCAACGATATCGCGCCCGAGCGCGTCACCGAGGGGCTCGCCACCATCAGCGGAAATCTGGCGCGCCAAGTGAGCCGTCAGCGCATCAGCGAAGAGCAGCGTCAGACCGCGCTCAAACACATCACGGCCGCCAAAACGCTGGAGGAACTTAACGACTGCGACTTGGTGGTCGAGGCGGCAACCGAGAAGGAGGACGTCAAGCGCAAGATCTTCGGCGCGCTCTGTCCCGTGCTCAAGCCCGAGGCGATCATCGGTACCAACACGTCGTCCATCTCGATCACAAGGCTCGCCGCCGCCACCGACCGGCCGGAGCGTTTCATCGGCATCCATTTCATGAATCCGGTGCCGCTGATGGAACTGGTCGAGGTGATCCGGGGGATCGCCACCGACGATCCGACGTTCGAGGCGACCAAGCAATTCATCAGCAAGGTCGGCAAGCGGATCGCGGTGTCGGAGGATTTCCCCGCCTTCATCGTCAATCGCATTCTGCTGCCGATGATCAACGAGGCGATCTATACGCTCTACGAGGGCGTCGGCAATGTCGAGGCGATAGACACCGCGATGCGGCTCGGCGCGCACCATCCGATGGGGCCGCTCGAACTCGCCGACTTCATCGGTCTCGATACCTGCCTGTCGGTCATGCAGGTGCTGCACGAGGGTTTGGCCGATTCGAAGTACCGGCCGTGCCCATTGCTGGTGAAATACGTCGAGGCGGGCTGGCTCGGCCGCAAGACGCAGCGCGGCTTCTACTATTACCGCGGCGAGAAGCCGGTGCCGACGCGATAGTCGTCGAGCGGCGAGGCCGCAACTTTTTTAATGCGTGCGGATTGATCAACGAGGCACAGCCGCGGGAGAAGCGACATGTTCATCGCCATGAATCGGTTCCGCGTCAAACGAGGCAGCGAGGCGGACTTCGAGAACGTGTGGCTCAGCCGCGACACCCATCTGCAGGACGTCCCGGGCTTCGTCGAATTCCATTTGCTCCGAGGTCCGGAGCAGGAAGACCATACGCTCTACGCCTCGCACACCATATGGCAGAGCCGCGCGGCGTTCGAAGCCTGGACCAAATCCGAGGCCTTCCGCGCGGCGCATGCGCGGGCGGGCGAGAACAAGCCGCTCTATCTCGATCACCCGCAGTTCGAAGGCTTCGATATCCGCCAGACCGTGAGCCGGGATAAAGCGAGCGCTGCCTGAGTCTGCGGCGCTCGCCGTTTTTTTTGTGGGGTCGGCCAGGTTTGGTC
>JBOHIU010000059.1:0-10688 GCA_050725855.1 Xanthobacteraceae bacterium
GATTCAGCCCGGCGCCATCTACATGGCGGACACGTGGCAGTTCGCGCTCGAGGCGATCATTCCGATCAACGCCGCGAGCGGTCACGCCGTGGGCGCCGTCGGCGAGCTGCACTTCTTCTTGGACGACATTTTCCCGAACTCACTTGGCAAACCCATCTTCGGAGGAAAATCATGAAACGCGTCATCATCGCCTCGACTCTCGCCGCCCTGACATTCCTGTCCGGCTCCCAGGCCTTCGCTCACGCCTTCCTCGATCATGCGACTCCGCCCGTCGGCGGCACGGTCGCCACGGCGCCGCACGAACTGATGCTGTGGTTCACGCAAGGCCTCGAGCCAGCGTTTACGACGGTCCAAGTCACCGGGCCTAACGGCGCCCGAATAGATCAGGGCAAGCCGCGGATCAGCGGAGACACCATGCGCGTGTCAATCAAGGCGGCAGGCCCGGGCACTTATCACGTGCACTGGCACGCGCTATCGGTCGATACCCACACCACGCAGGGAAATTACGAGTTCCACGTCGGCGGCCGGTAACGGTTTTCGCAAAAGAAGGCGGCGCGCGCGCAGCGGACGGAGGAGGCTTTGACAAATCTGCTCTATTACGCGCGCGCCGTGCATTTCGCCGCGACCATCATGGCGAGCGGAATCGTCTTCTTTACGGTGTTTGTTGCCGATCCGGCGTTGCGAAGAGCGGAGCGTGTCACGGCAGTGTCGCTGCGCTGCCGCCTCGCCTGGATCGCATGGATCAGTCTCGCCTTTGCCGTTCTCTCCGGCGCAGCGTGGCTGGTGCTGACGGCGTCCTCGATGAGCGGACAGCCGGTGGCGGACGTGCTGTCGCAGGGCGTGCTGTGGACGGTGCTGTCGCAAACCGATTTCGGCAACGACTGGCTCGCGCGCGCAGGCCTGCTTTGCCTGCTCGGCGCCGCTCTCGTTCCCCTCCTGTCGGCAAGAGGCACCACGTCAGCGTGGCTCAAGGCGGCAGCACTTGTCGTGGCCGCATCTTTTGTCGGATCGTTGGCCTTCGCCGGCCACGGCATCGGCGATGAAGGTCTCGCCGGCATCGTACATCCGGCTGCTGACATTCTGCATCTGATTGCCGTGGCGGCCTGGATCGGCGGCCTCGTCCCACTCGCGCTCCTGCTTTCGACAGCGCGAGGCGGTGCCGATGCACTCGCCACGGCACGCACCGCGACCTTGCGCTTTTCGATCCTCGGCATCGCCTGCGTGGCGACGATCCTGTTCACCGGCATCGTCAACAGCTATTACCTCGTCGGCAGCATTCCGGCGTTCACCGAGACCCTGTACGGGCAGCTGCTGATGGTGAAGATCGCGCTGTTTGCGCTGATGGTCGGGATCGCGGCTTGGAACTGGTCGCAGCTGACGCCCAAGCTGGTCGAGGACCCAAGTGCCGCCGTTACCCAGGGTGCGCGCCGCGCGCTTTGCCGCAACGCCACGGCCGAGGCGGCGCTTGGCGCGCTCATCATCGCGATCGTCGCGGTTTTAGGAACGCTGGCGCCGGCAAGCCACGCCAATCACCATGCGATCGAAGGCGCCATCCCGGCCGACGCATCGTTCCAGCATATCCACTCCGAGCACGGCATGGCCGACGTGATGATCGAGCCCGGCCGGGTCGGAACCGCAAGCGTCACCATCCATCTACTCGATGACGATCTTGAGACGCTGCCCGCGCGCGCCGTGACCCTCACGCTCGCTCCTCCGGGGCGAGCAGGCGAGCCGATCACGCGTAGGGCGTTGCAAGATGCCGACGGCGAGTGGCATGCCAACGGCGTCACGCTACCGCAACCCGGCAACTGGATTGTGACCGTCGACGCGGTCCTTGTATCCAATCGAAGGCTGAAGCTCACCGCTCCAATCGTGATCTACGCCAAGTAGGCGCAAGCGGCGTTTTAGATCAGCAACAGCCCAAGCGCGAGGGCGCCGGCGGCAAAACAATAATAGGCGAACGGGTCGAGCGCATCGAAGTCGTGCTTGCGGAAATAATGCATCAGGAACGCGATGCTGGCATAGGCGGTCACGCCGGCGACCAGACAGGCGACCAGCGTAGGCATCTGCCAGGCGGCGCCGGAATGTAGAAATTTCGGCGCCTCGTGCACAGTCGCGCCGAGAATAATCGGCGTACCGAGCAGGAACGAGAAGCGCGCCGCGGCCTCATGATCGTGGCCGGCGGCGAGACCTGCCGCGAGCGTGACGCCGGAACGCGACATGCCCGGGATGAAGGCGAGGCATTGCGCCAACCCGATACCGACTGCGCCTTTCAGACTGAGCGATTCCAGCGGCCGGGTGCCGCGAGACTTGAGGCGCTCGGCGAGCAACAGCACGACGCCGTTGACGATCAGGAAGGCGGCCGCGACAAGCGGTAGCGCGAACGCCTCGCGCACCAGTTTTTCCAGCACCGCACCGACTACGATCGCCGGAATCGTCGCCGCGCAAACGAGGAAGAATACCCGGCGCTCGACCTTGGCGACGGGATCGCGGAAGCTGATCACCGCGCGCGCAAATCCGATCCAGTCGCGCCAGAAATACAGCAACAGCGCAACCGCCGTCCCGAAATGGATCGCGACCAGGAACGGCAGAAAGTCCGGCGAACGCAGATCGACGTTCCAATGCAGGATGGCCGGAACAAGGACCGCGTGGCCGAGGCTGGAGACGGGGAAAAGCTCGGTCACACCCTGTAGCAGGGCAAGCAGCGTGGCGGTGAGGAGTTCCATGATTCCCCCAAGGAGCGTTAGCGGCCCCGCTGTATAGCCGTCGCCGCTCCGACATAAAACTCAAAATGAAGCGTCCCACCGATCGTCGCTCGACCACGGCGAAACCGTCGGCGACCGTGCGTTCGCCGGATCAAGTCGACCGCGCTCCCCCTACCGCAGCCGCCGACATCACACGTCTTGCAGCCGGCGCCGCTCAGATTGCAGACAATTTTATTCAATCTTTGAATCAAGCTGCTTCTATATTCGATGTTTATTCTCATAAATTTCGCCGTCTGATTCTAGCGGCAATGCAAAGTCTTCGTGTCATGCATCATCCCAACAAACAGGGTTGGGGTCATTCATGTTCGCGTTCTTGTACAGCGTACTTACCCGTCGCTCGGCCGCATCCAGCGTGGCCATCGTTCTGCTCGCGCTTTCTGCCTCGGGCAACGCCGCCCGTGCATCGGACCTGTACCTGCCCGCCGGCGCGCGCACCAAAGCCCCGCCGATCGGCTGGACTCAGTTTTGCGACACCTACAAGGGGATATGCGACACCAAGCCGATGACTCCGGTCGAGGTTGTCCTTGATCAGAAAAGCTGGAACGGACTGCAGCAGATAGACCACTGGGTCAATCACACCATCAAGCCTGAGACCGACATGGATCATTACGGCATGATCCAGTGGTGGCGCTATCCCGATGACGGCGCCGGCGCCTGCCACAGCTATGCGCTGCTCAAGCGCCGTTTGCTGATGCGGGCCGGCTGGCCGCGTCAGGCCCTGCTGATGACCATCGTGCACGAACGCGACGGCGAAGGCCATGCTGTGCTCACGGTGGTCACCGATCGCGGCGATTTCATTCTCGACAATTTGACCGACAATATCCTGCTCTGGTCGAAAACGCCCTACAGCTACTATAAGCGCCAGTCGGAGGCCGACCCCAATGTGTGGG
Organism: Xanthobacteraceae bacterium; assembly: GCA_050725855.1. Classification (GTDB taxonomy): domain Bacteria; phylum Pseudomonadota; class Alphaproteobacteria; order Rhizobiales; family Xanthobacteraceae; genus BOG-931. Next base: position 3,656 of record JBOHIU010000059.1, read on the forward strand.
TCTGGCTCAACGAGCCCGGCAACGGCGACGCGACCTCATCGATCGGTCCGCAGCATTGATGCTTGGAACTGCCATGGCCCGTTCCTTCTGACCTTCGCACGAGGGCTGTCGAACCCCGATCCCGAATGTAGAATTCGGACCTCAGCCCGATTAATCGACCAGCGCCGGGCCGTCCGCCCGCATGTAATGGGCGGTGGAATGGAGGCCCGCTCCGGTCGAAAGCCGCGACTGAGCGGGCTGTTCGAAGTCCTCGACAAAACGCACCGGCGGCCATACCATACCCCCTACCCTATCATAAGCAGAGGATCGCAGCCGTGTCGCACACGCAACGCGAAAAGGCGAAACTGCTCAATCGGGTGCATCGTGTCCGCGGCCAGATCGAAGCGGTCGAGCGCGCGCTGGATGAGGAAAAAGGCTGCGCCGCCGTGCTGCATCTCATCGTTGCGGCCCGCGGCGCGATGAGCAGCCTCATGAGCGAAGTCATTGAGGATCATATCCGCCTCCACGTCGTCGATCCGGTCAAGGACGCCGAGCGCACACGCGGAGCCGAGGAACTGATCGAAGCGGTGCAGGCCTATCTGAAATAGCCGGCAAGGAGGCTGGCAAGGAATCAATCATGGCGGAAGCGTTCGCGGGCGCCCACTCGCATATCTTTCTCGGCGAAGGCCACGAGCGGAATGAGCGCCGAACCTGGATGGTGATCGCGCTCTGCAGCGTCATGATGGTGGCCGAGATCGTCGGCGGACTTTTGTTCGGTTCGATCGCGCTTGTCGCCGACGGCCTGCATATGTCGACGCATGCGAGCGCCCTTCTGCTCGCCGCGCTCGCCTACCGCTACGCGCGCCGGCACGTCGACGACACGCGCTTTTCCTTCGGAACCGGCAAGCTCGGCGATCTCGCCGGCTTCACCAGCGCCATCGTGCTTGCCATGATTGCGCTGCTCATCGGCTATGAGGCTTTGACCCGGTTCATCTGGCCGGTTCCGATCCATTACAGCGAGGCCGTTCCGCTCGCCGCGCTCGGGTTGGTCGTCAATGTCCTGAGCGTCCTCATGCTCAGCGGCGGTCACACTCATTCCCATGGCCCTTCCCACGGCCATAACCATTCCCACGCCGGGCACGATCGCGAGCACGACGAGACGCATTTGCTCCAGACCAGCGCCGGCTCGCTGAAACTGGAAATATTCGAACAAGGGGTGCCGCCGCGCTTTCGGCTGTCTTGCGTCGAAAAGAACCTCTCCGCTGACCACATCACCGTCGAAACATGGCGCGAAGCCGGTGAGCGGCAAGTCTTCGCCATGACTTCGCGCACCGGGTATCTCGAATCCATCGACGAGATACCCGAGCCGCATGCCTTCACCGCGCACCTCTCGCTCGATCGCGGCCGCGAAAGCTACAATGTCGAATTCGTCGAACACGGGCACGCGCACGGCGCGGCGCACCGCGACAACAATATGCGCGCCGCGATCGTTCATGTGCTGGCCGATGCCGCGGTGTCGCTTCTGGTCATCATCGGGCTTTCGATCGGTTGGTATCTCGGCTGGACTTTCATGGACCCGATCGTCGGCCTCATCGGCGCGGTGGTCATCGCCGCCTGGGCCTACACGCTGATCCGCGACACCGGCGCGATCCTGCTCGACATGAACCCCGACCGCGGCATGGCCGAGCGCATGCGCGCCACCATCGAGGCCGACGGCGACCGCTTGACCGACCTGCACCTGTGGCGGCTCGGCCCCGGCCACCTCGGCGCGATCCTGTCGGTGGCGACGCGGCGGCCGCGCGGTGCCGATTATTATCAGTCGCTACTCAAGCGCTTTCGTGCGCTCTCGCACGTCACCGTACAGGTGCAGCAGCAATAATGCGGTAATGGACCTGCCTTCGTTGCTTCGGCTCGGCATGGCTCCAGAAGCAATGGCCCCCTCGGACGGGCTTGCCGTCCGGAGGCGACGAGATAGACTGATCGTTGTCATCTCCAGACAGATGGCAGCCAAGACTTTGGGAGATACCAGAATGAATAAATCCGACAGGCGCGGAATGTCCGCGCCGCTGCTCATCGCTGCCGCCGCAAGCGCCGCGCTCGCATTTTCGCTGGCGACGCCCGCCGCGGCTCAGTCGAATGGGCCGATCAAGATCGGCGTCATTGCCGAGGCCACCTCTGTCGCCGGCTCGTCGATTCCGCAAGCGGCGCAGCTCGCCGCCGCCGAAATCAACGCCAAAGGCGGCGTTAACGGCCGCAAGATTCAAATCATTACCTACGACGATCACTCCTCCGCGGCTGAAGCCGTACGCGCCTTCCAGCGCGCCGCCACCCAGGATCACGTCAACGCGGTCATCGCCAGCTACATCAGCGAGGTCGTGCTGGCACTCGAACCGTGGACCGGTCGTCTGAAGACCGTCATGGTCACCCCAGGCGCCGCCTCCGATGTCATCACCCAAAATATCGCCAAAAATTACAACCAGCTCAAATACACGTTTCACGGCTATCTGACCTCGACCAGTCTGGCGGATCAGGTCTGCGACGCTGCGAAGGATCTTCTCGTCAAGGACCTTCACATGAAGACGGCCGTCGTCATGAGCGAGGACGCGGCCTGGACTACGCCGCTCGATGCCGAATACCTCAAATGTCTGCCCAAGGTCGGGCTGAAGGTCGTCGACCATATCCGCTTTTCGCCGGACACCACGGACTTCACGCCGATCTTCAACAAGATCGAGGGCGAGAAAGCCGACGTGATCATCACCGGCATTTCCCACGTCGGCACGCAGCCGACGGTGCAGTGGAAGCAGCAGGAAGTGCCGATCCCGATGTTCGGCATCTCCTCGCAGGCGACCAATTCGACGTTCTGGTCCGACACCAACGGCGCCACGGAAGGCGTGCTGTACCAGGCCGTTTCGGGCCCCGGGGTCGCCGTCACTTCCAAGACCCTGCCGTTCGTCGCGGCGTTCCAGAAGCGCTTTGGCAATCTGCCGTCCTACTGCGGCTACACGGCCTATGATGAGGTCTATTACATCGCCGATGCGATCAAGCGCGCCGGCTCGACCGATTCCGACAAGCTCGTCGCGGCGCTGGAAAAGACCGACTGGGTGGGCACCATCGGACGCATCGAGTTCAAAGGCCGGGATACGCCCAATCCGCACGCGCTCAAGATCGGCGCATCCTTCATCCCGGGGCTGATGCTGCAATGGCAGAACGGCAAGCAGGTCAACGTCTGGCCGGCAAACCTGGCCAACGCCAAGATGAAATTCCCGAAATTCATCAAGGTCGGCGCCGCCAATTGACGTTGCGCGCCCGATTTGCGCAACTGATTTTCACATGACGATTGTGTCCCCCGGATCGGGAGGCAATCACCCCTAGACAACCCGAGCGCGGCGCCGCCCATGACGGCGCCGCACCGTAGTGCGCGCTGCGCCACCTCCCGCTCGCGTCCAAAAATCGCGAGCCGAAAATGCGCCTTGCTGGCCGGGGATGATCGGATAGACTGGCCGCAGGTCGCCGTCTCGATAACGAAGACGACCGCGCAATCCAAGGGAGAATGCTCATGAGCAAGCTGGCGAGGCACGCCGCTCTGGCGGCGTGCGCAAGTTCCGCCGTGCTGGCACTGGCGTTCGCGACGCCGGGCTTTGCACAGTCGAAAACCCCTATCAAAATCGGCGTCATCGCCGAGGCCACCTCCGTCGCCGGCTCGTCGATCCCGCAAGCCGCCGAGCTTGCCGCCGACGAGATCAACGCCAAGGGCGGCGTCAACGGCCGCAAGATCGAGATTGTCTCCTACGACGATCACTCATCCGCGGCCGAAGCAGTGCGCGCGTTCCAGCGCGCCGCCACCCAGGACCACGTCAACGCGGTCATCGCCAGCTACATCAGCGAGGTCGTGCTCGCGCTCGAACCGTGGAGCGGACGGCTGAAGACGGTGATGATCACGCCCGGCGCCGCCTCCGATCTCATTACCCAGAACATCGCCAAGGACTACGACCATCTCAAATACACGTTCCACGGCTACCTGACCTCGACCAGCATCGCCGATGCCGTCTGCGCCCCGGCGAAGGATCTCCTGGTCAAAGACCTGCACATGAAGACCGCGGTGGTGATGAGCGAGGACGCCGCTTGGACCACGCCGCTCGACGCCGAATATCTCAAATGTCTGCCCAAGGTCGGATTGAAAGTGCTCGACCATATCCGCTTCTCTCCGGATACCACGGACTTCACCCCGATCTTCAACAAGATCGAGGGCGAAAAACCCGACGTGATCATCACCGGCATTGCACACGTCGGCACCCAGCCGACGGTGCAATGGAAGCAGCAGGAGGTGCCGATTCCGATGTTCGGCATTTCCGCGCAAGCGACCAATTCGACATTTTGGAGCGACACCAACGGCGCCACCGACGGCGTCCTGTTCCAGGCCATTTCCGGCCCGGACGTCGCGGTGACTCCCAAAACACTCCCGTTCGTCGCCGCATTCCAGAAGCGCTTCGGCAACCAGCCGTCGTACTGCGGCTACACCGCCTACGACGAGGTCTACTACATCGCCGACGCGATCAAGCGTGCCGGTTCGACCGACCCCGACAAGCTTGTGGCCGCGCTGGAAAAGACCGACTGGCTGGGCACGATCGGGCGCACCCAGTTCAAAGGCAGGAATTCGCCCAATCCGCATGCGCTCAAAGTTGGCCCCAAAAGCATCACCGGCCTGATGCTGCAGTGGCAGGACGGAAAGCAAGTCAATCTGTGGCCGGCAAAGCTTGCCAACGGCAAGCTGAAATTCCCGAAGTTCATCAAAGTCGGTTCAGCCAATTGAGGAGAAACACGATCGCTAACGTGTCGTTCTCTCCCCCGCCTGCGGCCGCATGCGGGGGAGAGCGCTTAAGTGGAGGCCGTTGAGTGACTTTGTTCTGGCAGATCCTGATCGACGGCTTCGCAATCAGTTCGCTGTACGCGATCGGCGCCATGGGGTTCGCGCTCATATTCGGTGTCTCGGGCGTACTCAACCTGTCGCACGGCGCGCTGATGGTCGTTGCCGTGGTCGCCGCCTGGGCGGCCGGCGACAGCCTGCATGTCGGTCCCTATACCGGTGCGGCTATCGGCGTGGCGGCCGGCCTTGCGGCCTCGCTTCTCACCTATTTCGTCGTGGTCAGTCCGCTGCAGCGCACGCGTAAGATTCGCGAGGAGGAACGAGAGATCTTCATCCTCACGGCAACCCTGCTCTGGGGCATCATGATCCAGCAGTTGATCGCCTATTTCTATACCGACAATGCCAAGACCGTCGCCCCCATCGTACAAGGCGTGATGTCGATTGCCGGCGTGCGGACGCCGACCAATGAAGTTTTCACCGCGATCGTCTGCTGGCTCGCGATCGTGCTGCTCTGGCTGCTGGTCAACCGCACACGTGCCGGTAAGGCCGTGCTCGCCGCCTCGATGAATCCAAGGGGAATCACACTGCTCGGCGTCGAACTATCCCGGGTATACGTCGCCGTCTGGGCGATCTACGGCGTGCTGGTCGGGATAGCCGGCGTTCTTCTCGGAATGTTTCTCGGCATCTCGTCCTACAGTGCCGGACCGCTGACGGCGAGCGCGTTTGCCATCGTGGTCCTCGGCGGCCTCGGCAGCGTGCCCGGCGCGCTGATCGCGGCCTATGTCGTGGGTTACCTCGAGACCATCACGGCGTATCTGTTTTCACCCGCGTATCGCAGCATCCCGGCCCTCCTTCTGTTGGTCGCGGTCATGTATGTGCGCCCGCGCGGACTGTTGGGACGGCGCTAGATGCGAACGCTCTCCACCGCGCGCGTGCTGCTGATCGCTCTGTGCGCCATCGCGCTCGCGTCGGTTCTCCCCCTATGGGCCAGCGGCTATATCCTCGGCCTGTTGACGATTGCTTATTATTTCGGCGTCTTCGCCATGGCGTGGGATCTGCTGTTCGGTTTTGCCGGCGAGGTCAATTTCGGTCCGACGTTCCTGATCGGCGTGGGAGCCTATACGGCGGGCATCCTCGACAACCTCTATCAGCCTCCGATCTGGCTGTGCCTTGTCGCGGGCACGCTCGCCGCCATCGTCGGCGGCCTCGTCCTGGCGCTCCCGGCGCTGCGGCTGCGCGGGCCGTATTTCGGGCTGACGACGCTGGTCGCCGTCCTCATCCTCCAGGACTTCATCGTGGTCGATGCCCATCTCACCGGAGGCGAGATCGGCCTCACCGTGCCTGACGTGATTTCGATCAGCAACGGGATCAACTACGAGCTTGCATTGTGGTTCATGGCCTTGAGCGGCGCCATATTGTACGTGCTGGCGCGCTCGCCGGTCGGCCTCATTCTGCAGGCCAGCGGCCAGGACCCCGTCCAGGCCGGCGCGCTCGGCTTCAACGTCACCAAGCACAAGCTCTCTGCATTCGTTATCAGCGCGCTTTTCTCCGGCCTCGCCGGCAGCTTGATGGTGTTTTACCTGGGCTCCGCATCGGTCGGCACATTCATCGACCTCACTGTCGGCGTGCAGGTCATCATCGCCGCGGTGGTCGGCGGCCGGCGGACCATATTGGGCTCGGTGCTCGGCGCGATTTTTCTCATCGCCATGAGCGAGGCCCTGCGGCCGCTTGGCGACCTTTCCAATTTCGTGGTCTTCGCCATCGCGCTGATCGTTGTGCTGCTCTACCCGAACGGCTTTTTCGGTCTGCTCACCCGCGGCAAGAAAGACGCCTGAGCATGACCGGGCAAGCCGATCTCCATGTCGCCGGTCTCACCAAGCGCTTTGGCGGCTTGGTCGCCGTCAAGGAAATGGCGCTTTCGGTCGGTGCCGGCAAGATTTTGGGACTGATCGGTCCGAACGGGTCCGGCAAATCGACGGTGATGAAACTGATCATGGGCATCGAGCGGCCGGATGCCGGTTCGGTGCGCATCAACGGCGTCGATGTTGCCGGCTGGCCGTCGCACAAAATAGCCCGCATGGGCGCGGGCATGGTGTTCCAGCACTCGCGTCCGCTGCACCGCCAGACCGTTCTGGAGAACATCAAGCTCGCGCTGCTGCCGGACAAGCTCACCAGGCTGTTTGCCGATCC
>JBOHIU010000060.1:0-42170 GCA_050725855.1 Xanthobacteraceae bacterium
GTCATAGGCCACGTCGGTGATGACGAAGCTTTTCGCGTCCTGGCCGGGCGGGCACACCACCGGCACGTTGCCGAGATGGTACTTGTTGACGAAATCCAGGTCGCGCTGGTCGTGCGCCGGGCAGCCGAAGATGGCGCCGGTGCCGTAATCCATCAAAATGAAATTGGCGACGTAAACGGGAAGCTTCCACGACGCATCGAACGGATGCACCGCCTTGATGCCGGTGTCGAAGCCGAGCTTTTCCGCCTTGTCGATGATTTCCTGTGCGGTGCCGTGGCGCTTGCACTCGGCGAAGAATTCCGCAAGCGCCAGATTCTTTTTCGCCGCGGCCTGCGCCAGCGGATGATCCGGCGACAGCGCCATAAACCTGGCGCCAAACAGCGTGTCGGCACGGGTGGTGAAAATATCCAATTCACTTTCGCCGTTCGGCGTCGTTGTCGGATCAAGCACGAAGCGGATCAGCAACCCTTCCGAGCGGCCGATCCAGTTTTTCTGCATCAGCCGCACTTTTTCCGGCCAGCGATCGAGCGTGCTGAGTGCGTCGAGCAGTTCCTGGGAATACTTGGTGATCTTGAACACCCACTGGCTCAGTTCGCGCTGCTCGACGAGGGCGCCCGAGCGCCAGCCGCGGCCGTCGATCACCTGCTCGTTGGCGAGCACCGTCTGATCGACCGGGTCCCAGTTCACTTTCGACTCCTTGCGCTCGACCAGCCCGGCGCGCAGGAAATCGAGGAACATTTTCTGCTGGTGCTTGTAATAGGCTGGATCGCAGGTGGCGATCTCGCGGCTCCAGTCGAGGGAGAGCCCCATCGACTTGAGCTGCTTCTTCATCGCCGCGATGTTGTCGTAGGTCCACTTTTTCGGATGGACCTTGCGCTCCATGGCGGCATTCTCGGCCGGCATGCCGAAGGCGTCCCAGCCCATCGGATGCAGCACCGAAAAGCCCATCGCCCGCTTGAACCGCGCCACCACGTCGCCCATCGTGTAGTTGCGCACGTGACCCATATGGATGCGCCCCGACGGATAGGGGAACATCTCCAGCACGTAACACTTCTTGCCGAGGTCGCGGTTGGGAGTGGCGAAGATGCCGCGCTCGTCCCAGACCTTCTGCCAGCGTGCCTCGGCTTCGGCGGCGTTATAGCGTTCGGGGCGCTTTGATTCAGCGGTCATTTCGGGCTTTCCAATAGCGCGGCGAGATAGGCCACGAAAGGCCGGAAGGGTCAACCGAGCTTTACAAAGCTGGCGCGGCTAGTTAGGTATTACTTGAAAATATTAGGTATTACCGCGATGAGCACTATCACGCGCAAGGGTCAGGTCACTATCCCGAAGTCCATCCGTGACCGGCTGAATCTCAGACCCGGAAACAAGGTCGATTTCGAACCCACGCCGGATGGCCATTTCATTCTGGTGAAAGCTGGAAAGAAGTCGGCAGCTCGTGTTGAAAGCCGGTTCGGCCGCATACGCGGCACCCTGAAGAGCGACATGACGACAGACGAGATCATGGCGCTGATGCGCGGCGACCCTGCCGAGGCATGATCCTCATTGACACCAACGTTCTGCTGGACGTCGTGACTAACGACCCGACATGGGCGGACTGGTCCCAGCAACAACTCGACTTCGCGGTGCTGCGCGACCGGCTCGCGGTCAATCCTGTGGTCTACGCTGAGTTCTCCAGCCGTTTTCGCCGAATCGAAGACCTTGATACAATGCTTGCTTCAGTGGAGATCGTTGTGGCCGAAATGCCCCGCCCGGCGCTGTTCCTCGCCGGTCAGGTATTCAAAACTTACCGCAGCCGAGGCGGCCCAAGGACTAGCATCCTTCCCGATTTCTTTATCGGGGCTCAGGCCGTCGTGTTCGGAGCGAAGCTGATAACGCGCGATGCACGTCGTTATCGCGGCTATTTTCCTGCAATCGAATTGGTTGCGCCAGACCGCTAGGCCTCGTCGGCATAGGCAAACTCATGCAATGCAACACTCTCGGCAGTACCGGGCTTCGCGTCAGCGTCGCCGGGCTCGGCACCGGCGGTTTTTCGCGCATGGGGCTGAAATCCGGCCTGAGCGAAGACGAGTCGGCGCGGCTCATCCTCGATGCCGTCGAGCTGGGCGTCAATTTCATCGATACCGCGCCGCCCTATGGCACCGAGGGCGTGGTCGGCAAGGCGCTCAAGCAAATCCCCCGCGATCAGGTCGTGATCGCGACCAAGGCTTTCATCCATCGCAACAACGAGTGGTCGTCGCCCGAGCGCGTGGTGACGAGCCTCGACAATTCGCTGCGCCTGCTCGGCACCGATTATATCGACGTATTCAACCTGCACGGAATCGAGGCCTACGAGTACGATTACGCGCTCAACACTATCGCACCCGTCCTTATCGAGCAAAAGCAAAAGGGCAAGATCAGGCATATCGGGCTTACTGAGAACCCGATTGTCGATTTCACCAACGACATGCTCAAGCGCGCGTTGGCCGATCCGGTCTGGGAGGTTTACATGGTCGGCTTTCACATGATGCACCAGGGCGCGCGCGCGAACGTGTTTCCGTTCACGCGGCAAAAGGCTATCGGCACGCTCATCATGTTCGCGGTGCGCAGCATCTTCGCCGATCCGCCGCGCGTCGCCCGCGAGATGAAGGAGCTGGCCGCCAAGGGCTTGGTGGAGAAGTCGCTCGGCCAGACCGACGATCCGCTCGGCTTTCTCGTCCACGAGAGCGGTGCCGAGAGCATGATCGACGCCGCCTATCGTTTCGTTCGCCACGAGCCGGGCGTCGACGTGGTGCTGTTCGGCACCGGCGACGCCAAGCACCTGCGCAGCAATATCGAATCGCTGCTCAAGCCGCCCTTGCCGGACGCCGATCGGAACAAGCTTGCGGCACTGTTCGGCCACCTCAAAGGCATCGGGCTCGACGGTCACTAGGGCCGGACGCGATAGCCGCTAGCTCAGCTCCTCCCCGATCCATTGCGTGATCGAGCGCCGCATCGGCGACCAGCCGAGAGCGGCAGCCGCCTTGCCGCGCACGCGGCTGTTGGAGCCGAGCGAATAGGCGGCCATGTTGCGGCCGAAGAACGCGATCGCGTCATCGGCCGGCCACGATTGCGCCGGGCCAACACCAAGCTTGGCGGCAATGGCATCGGCAATCGTGTGCAGGCTCTCCACTCCGCTTTCCACATACATGAAACTCGCGGGCGCTGCTTTGGCGAGCGCCAGCAGATAGAGAGCGGCGACATCGGCGATGTGCACGTTCGACCAGCGATTCAAACCGCGGCCGATGTAGCGCACGATGCCCGACGCCCGCGCCTGCCGCACCAGCGCCGGGATCTGCACGCTTTGCGCCGGCGGTCCGATCGCATTGCCGTAGATCATGCTGTTGCAAAGCACGACCGAGCGGATACCGGAGGCTGCGAGAACCAGCTGGTCAATCGCCACCCGCGCCGCCTTGTCGGCGACCGGCACCATTGGGCTGTCTTCGTAAAAGATCTTATCCGATGGCTCGCCCATCGCGAGATCGGCGACGATGCTCGATCCGCTCGAATGGATGAAACACTTGCCGGAGCCGGCGAGCGAGGCGATCAACGCCCCGACGGCGCCGCGGTGATCGCTGTTCGCGGCATTGATCACCGCATCCGCCGCGCGCGCTTCGGCTTGCAATAGCACGGCATCATCGAGCGAGCCGATCACCGGCTCGACACCGTGCGCCGACACCACCGCAGCCTTGCCCGCATCGCGAACAAGCCCGCGCACCGCGTGGCCGCCGGCCATCAGCGCCGTGGCGACCGCACCGCCGATGTAACCGTTAGCGCCAGTCAGGAAGATTCGCATCGTGGGACCGCGGGCCGCGGATGAACGTCGACGGGTGATGTTGCAAATAGGATGGCAGGTAGCAATGCCCTTGCGCGTTCGCTATTTGCCAATCGCCACCGGCCAAGCCAAGGTGGGTTTCTCTCTCGCTCAAGCCTGGAGCGGCGACAAAGGAGTTTTGCCGGTGCCCGTGCCGCGGCGCATTCCGATCTTCGACGGCCACAACGACGCCCTGCTGCGCCTGCACCGGCGCCAGGGCGAAGGAGACTCGATCACCGCGTTTTTGCAAGGAGAGAACAAGGGCCAGCTCGACCTGCCGAAGGCGCGCAGGGGCGGATTCGCCGGTGGTTTATTCGCTATTTTCGTCCCTTCCCCTGATCGCAAACCCGACGCGAGCCAGACCGCGGCACCGAATTTCACCGGCACGCCTTCACCGGTGCTCGATCCCGCTGAGGCGCAGCGGACCGTGTTTGCCATGGTGTCGCTGCTCCACCGCATCGAAAGCCAGTCGCGCCGCCGCGTCCGCGTCTGCCGGACGGTCGATGATATCGAGACGTGCCTCGATGACGGCGCGCTTGCGGCCGTGCTTCACATCGAAGGCGCCGAAGCGGTCGACCCAAATTTCGAAGTGTTGGACGTGCTGCATGCGGCCGGACTGCGCTCGCTCGGTCCGGTTTGGAGCCGGTCTAATGCGTTCGGCCACGGCGTCCCGTTCCGCTGCCCGTCCTCGCCCGATACCGGACCGGGACTGACCAACCTCGGCAAGGCGCTGATCGGCGCCTGCAATCGGCTGAAGATCCTGGTCGACCTGTCGCATCTGAACGAGAGCGGCTTCTGGGACGTCGCCAAACTCAGCGATGCGCCGCTGGTCGCAACCCATTCCAACGCCCACGCGATCAGCCCGCATTCACGCAACTTGACCGACAAGCAACTGGCCGCGATCGCGGACTCCCAGGGTTTGGTTGGGGTGAATTTTGCAACGAGCTTTCTGCGCCCCGACGGCGGCCGTGACGCCAGCACGCCGATCGACCTGATCGTCCGACATACCGATTACCTGGTCGAGCATCTCGGCGAAGACGGCGTCGGCTTCGGCTCGGATTTCGACGGCGCGCAGATGCCGGCGGAGCTTGGCGACGCCGCCGGATTGCAGAAGCTGGTGCAGGCGCTGCGCAGCCACGGATTCGGCGAAAAACTGATCGAGAAATTATGCTATCGTAACTGGCTGCGCGTATTGCGCCGGACATGGAAATAGACCTCGCGACCGGCGTGCAGACGACGTTCCGCCGTCCGCCAGCGAGCGTCTTATTGGCTTCGCAAACCTGAGCAACCAGGCGCCGGAACAGCGGACCCTAAACGCAACGGAGGCCAATATGCCGATCACACGCGCTCCCGCAACTTTCATCCCTCGCACGGTGCTGTCCGCGCTGTTTATTTGGGCCGCCACAGCTCCGGCTTGGGCCGAGCAGCCGCCACCGCCGCCGCCAATTCTTGCGGCAAGGGTGATCGTCACCGGGGACGGTAGCGTCACCGTGTCGCCGGACTATGCGCAGATCACCAGCGGTGTCACCACGAAGGCCAAAACCGCCAAAGAGGCGACCGACGCCAATTCGCAGAAGGTGACTGCCCTCGACGCCGCCCTGCAGCAGGACGGGATTGCGCAAAACGATATCGAAACCGTGCGCTTCTCGGTCTCGCCTGTTTATGGGCCGCCGCAGCCGAACGGCCTACCGAAACTGGTCGGCTTTTCCGTCGCCAATCAGCTTGCCATCAAGGTCAGGCAGATCGGCCGGGTCGGCGAGATCCTCGATTCGCTGATCTCGGCCGGGGCCACCGATGCCGGCAGCGTACAGTTTCTGCACGCGGCACCTTCAAGAGCGCTCGACCAGGCGCGACAGGCGGCGATGGCGGACGCTCGACGCAAGGCCGAACTTTACGCGCGGGCGGCAGGACTGAAACTCGGGCCGGTGGCATGGATCACCGAGGTGCCGGGCTATGCGCCGCCGTCACCGATGGGCGCCGTACGCATGCTCGCGGCCTCACCCGCGGTGCCAATCGCCGCCGGCGAGGACACGTTGCAGGTTCAGATCACGGTCGGTTTTGAGATCGCGCATTGAAAAGCAGCTTACGAGCGCACTGATCTCGATGCCGCACACACCTAATGCTGGAGCGGCTTGCTCGCCTTGAGCAACCGCCAGCGGTGAAAGAACACGATCTGTCCGTTTTTGATCGACAGGCCGATGCCCGCGTCGCGGCTGGCTTCCGCAAGCGTGCGCACGACGGTGCGGATCGGTTCGACACGGGCCGGATCGCTGACGATGGAGAACCATTCTTCGAGCTCTCGGTTCATATCCCACGTCGTGGCCTGCAGGTCGCGAAAGCCGGCGCGGCTTGCCGCCGCGTCAAGCTCGGATGCCGGCAACATGCGCACATGCGACGGGTCGCGCAGCCGCTCGATGGCGTTGTGAAGCTGCGATTCATCAGGGTCTTCAGACGAAATCACGTCGGCGAACACCGCGACCCCGCCGGGCCGCAGCACCCTGTACATTTCGCCGATGGCGCTTTTCGGATCGGCAAAATGATGAAGCGCCGCGCGGGTGACCGCACCGTCGAACGTTGCATCCGCGAACGGCAGGTGCTCGGCGTCGCCGGTCTTGAATTCGACATTGCGCAGGCCCGCCTTGGTACACCGCGTCCTGGCCTTGCCCAGCATTTCCTCCGTCGCATCGAATCCGACGATGGAAGCCGCCTTCGGCGCGAGCGCGGCCGTGACCACGCCAGGCCCACAGGCGACATCGATCAATCGGCCGCGGGCGGCCTCGCCCAGCGCACCGCCGAAGCGCTCGCCCACGCCGGCGTCGACATTGACCGCCCAAACCTCGAAGGTTTCCGCCTGACGGGTGAATTCGTCGGTGATGCGTTTGAGATGATCCATGCTCTCACTGCTCCTTCGGAAGCGCGCTGGTATCCTTGTTATCCCGATACGCCGGGTGCTTCCAACCGTTCTCGTCGTAATCTGCCATACACGCTTCCGCGAGCCCCAGCATCTGCGTGAGCTCGCCGTTACCCTGCGCCTGCTGCAGCGGGAAGATGCGCACCAGTTCGTGGCTGCCGGAATAATTCATCTCGTAAAGTTCGTGGCGGGCGCCGAACTCGCTGCCGATGGCGTCCCAGAGGAGCTTCATGGTCTTGATGCGGTCCTTGTAGTCGATATCGTTGGAGCCGCGCACATATCTGGCCAAGTATTTGTCGATGTCGGGATTTTTGAAATCGAGCGCGCTTGACGGCAGATAAATCAGGCCGGACGCCACCACCTTCTCGATAATGTTGCGCACCGCCGGATAGGCCTCGGTCATGAACAACCGGTAGGTGCTCGCGGCGCGTCCGTTCGGCAGCACGCAACCATTCACCCATGGTTCGGGATTGTAGGCCATGGCGTCGGTGAGCGACCAGAACAGGTTGCGCCATCCGACCACCTCGCCGATCTGCGCCTGCACGCCGCGAAATGCCTCGACGCCGGTAGCGCGCGCGGCTTTGTAGAGAAGGCCGGCAAGGAAATCGAGCTTCACTGCCAAACGGGTGCAACCTTGCATGGTGAAGCCGTTGAAGAAACCCGATTTTGGATAGAAGCCTTTCAGCCGCTCGACATCGCGGTGAATGAACACGTTCTCCCAGGGAATGAACGCATTGTCGAACACGAAAATGGCGTCGTTCTCGTCGAAGCGCGAGGTGAGCGGATAGTCGAACGGCGAGCCCGCCGCCGCGGCAGCGAACTCGTAGGACTGGCGGCAGATCAGCTTGACGCCGGGCGTGTTCATCGGCGCGATGAACATCACCACCATGGCCGGATCGTTGATTTCCTGGCCCATATTCTGGCCGAGAAAATTGTAATGGGTGAGCGCCGAATTGGTGGCGACCACTTTGGCGCCGGAGACGTAGATGCCGGCGTCGGTCTCTTTCTGGATGGTGATGTAGACGTCCTTGACCTGCTCGACCGGCTTGTTGCGGTCGATCGGCGGGTTGACCAGCGCGTGGTTGAGAAAGAGCACCGCCTCCTGCGCCCGTTTGTGCCAAGCGCGCGCGTTGCCGGCGAATTTTCCGTAAAACTCGGCATTGGTGCCGAGCGTGTTGAGAAACGCGGCCTTGTAGTCGGGGCTCCTGCCGAGCCAGCCGTAGGTGATCCGCGCCCAGGCGGCAATGGCGTCGCGCTGGGCGACAACGTCCTCCGGAGAACGCGCCGCCTTGAAGAATTTCATCGTGTAACCGCCGGAGCCGGTGTCGGTCGGCGCGGTCAGGACGTCCTTAGTCTTGGCGTCGTGCAACGCGTCGTAGAGGAGCGCGATCGAGGCGGCGGCATTGCGGAACGCCGGATGCGTCGTGACGTCCTTGACCCGCTCGCCATAGATGTAGACTTCGCGGCCGTCGCGCAGCGAGTCCAGATATTCCGCGCCGGTGAACGGGCGCTTCTTGCCCTCGAGAATTGCTTCGGGGTGCTGTCGCATCGCGGACTCCATATCCATCTGCACGAGCCTATCTGCAGGACGATATGACACCCCGCTCCCTCATAGGAAGGGGAATGCAAAACGCGCAGGGGCAACGATGGCGGCGCTGTCGTCCCGCTGTGGCGGTTATCAGGACGATGACCTACATTCCAGTCTGCTCAGCTTGTGATCGTCGACCAATGCATGGTCCCAGTCGCCCCTGGCTGGCGGCGGCTTAGGCAGCCTTGGCCTGCTGGCACGCTTGCCACAAACGCGCCGCCGACGCCGGCATATCGAGATGCGCGGCGGCACCGCCGGGAATCGCATCCGCCACCGCGTTCATGACCGCCGAGATCGCGGCCGTGGTACCGGCTTCGCCCACGCCTTTGACTCCGAGCGGATTAGTCGTCGCCGGCACGTTGAGCATGGCGTCGCGCAGCGGCGGCATGTCCTCGGCGCGTGGCATGGCATAATCCATGAAGGAGCCGTTAACGAGCTGGCCATTGCCGCTGTCGTAGACGATCTTCTCCATCAGCGCCTGGCCGAGGCCGGCCGCCACCGAACCGTGCAACTGGCCTTCGACGATCGTGTGATCGAGCGCGCGGCCGCAATCGTCCACCGCCGTGTAGCTTATGATCGCCATCCGACCGGTATCCGGATCGATCTCGACCTCGGCAATGTGCACGCCATTGGGAAACGACAACGGCGTCTCGGTCGTCGTCTTGGTGTCGAGGTCCTCGGCAACCTCGCCACGCTTTTTCATTTCCGCGGCGCGGCTCGCGACCTCGAACAGCATGACACGGCGATCCGTGCCGACGACTTCGAAACGGCCCTGCCTATAAACGATATCGGCCTCGCCAGCTTCCAGCATGGCGGCGGCAATCGGCTTGCCCTTGCTGACAATGGTCTCCATGCACTTGACCAGCGAATGGCCGACAGTCATCGCCGAACGCGAACCCACCGAAGCATAGCCCCTGAGCTCCATTGCCGAATCGCCGTGCCGATGCACGATCTTGTCGGCCGGAATGCCAAGCTGCTCGGCGATCACCTTGGCAAAAACCGTGGCGTGGCCCTGGCCGGTGTTCTGCACGCCTAATCCCATTAGGAGCGTATCGTTGCCCGGAAAGGTCAGCATCGCGCTTTCCGTCGGCGCGCCTCCCGCATGTTCAAGCAGGCAGCAAATCCCGAGGCCGCGATATTGGCCGCGCCGGGCCGCTTCGCGGCGTCGCCGCTTGAAGCCGTCGTAATCGGCAAGCGCGAGCGCCTGGTCGAGGATCGGCTCAAAATCACCACTGTCATAAGTCGTACCGACCGCGGTCTTGTAGGGCATCTGCGACTTTTTGATCAGATTGCGCCGGCGCAGCTTGATCGGGTCGATGCCGGTCACCCGCGCCGCCTCGTCGACCACGCGTTCGAGCACATAGCTCGCCTCGGGCCGTCCGGCGCCGCGATACGGCGCGGTCGGTAATGTATTGGTGAATACGCACTTGGTGCTCATGTCGATGAGCTTGATGTCGTACATGCCCGGCAGGCAGCGGGCGAAATTCTGCGTCGGTATATTGGCGCCGACCGCGCCCACATAGGCGCCGAGATTGCCGATATTGCGCACGCGCAGCGCCAAGAACTTTCCCTTCTCATCAAGCGCGAGCTCGGCTTCGGAATAAATGTCCCGCGCCTGGTTGTCGGACAGGAACGCTTCCGAGCGCGTCGACATCCAGTGGATCGGGCGACCGAATTTCTTGGCGCCGACCATCAGCGCGATGTTTTCCGGATAGGCGCCGGTTTTCAGCCCGAAGGCGCCGCCGACGTCTTCGGTGATGACGCGGACACGCTCCGCAGGCAGCTTCATGATGCCGAGGATGTTCTCGCGCATGGCGCCGGCACCCTGCGAGCAGGCCCGCATCGTGTACGAGTCCGTCGCCGGATCATAGCTGGCGGTGGCGCCGCGCGGCTCCATCGAATTGGTCAGCATCCGCTGGTTCACCAAGGCGACCTTGGCAACGTACTTCGCCGCGGCGAAAGCGGCGTCCACCGCTGCCACGTTGGCATCCGGGTTGGGATTCGGTCCCGGCCAATCGACCGCGATGTTGCCCGGTGCTTGCGGCCATAATTGCGGTGCGCCCTCGCGTAGCGCCGCGCGGGCGTCGCTGATCGGCGTCAGTTCCTCATACGAGACGATCAGCAACTCGGCGGCATCCTGCGCGGCCGCGGCGGTCTCGGCTACCACCATCGCCACCGGCTGGCCGACATGCATGACGCGTTCAGCGGCGAGCGCCGGGCGATGCGGCATGATGAGCGTGCCGCCGCCACGGCCCGGCACCGGCGGATGCCGGCCAATGCTACCGGTGTCGGCCGTGTCCTTTCCGGTGAGGACGCCAATAACTCCAGGCTCTTTGGCCGCGGCCTCGACGTCGATGCTCACGACCTTGGCGAAGGCGTGCGGCGAGCGGACGAAATAGGCGTAAGCTTGGTTTGGCAGCGGCGCATCGGCCACATAGCGGCCGCGCCCGCGAACCAGGGGCTCGTCTTCGACGCGGCCATGGAATGGCACGGTGTGTTCGGTCTTGGATTCGGTCGTGGCGTCCATTTCAATACCAACTGCTTTTGCTCTTCGTTTGGGCGGCCCCTTATAGCGGAAACCGCCGCGCGCACCACGGCACGACCCATCCGCGAACCAGCGGCCGCCCGCAGTCGCGGCGACTGGGCCTGCATCGCTCCAGTTCCTGGAGGTTCCTGGGGGATATTCGCAAAGGGGAGGTTTTCGAGAATAAAATCATTTGATTGGCCGGTCAAAGCGAATAACTTTCCAAGACCATGGCTAGCCAGACCGGCGTCAATTCATTGCCCACACAGCGACCGCTTGGCACACCTGCGCCGAACGAAGGTGATGGCGTCGATACGTCGCCCAGCGTGTCGGACGAGGTCAGACGCACCACCTGCTACATGTGTGCATGCCGTTGCGGCATCGACGTCCACATCCAGAATGGGCTGATCCGCTACATCCAGGGCAATCGCAACCATCCGGTCAATCGCGGCGTGATCTGCGGCAAGGGCAGCGCCGGCATCATGCAGCACTATAGTCCGGCGCGTCTACGCAAGCCGCTGTTGCGAGTCGGCGAGCGCGGCACCGGGAAATTCCGCGAGATCGAATGGGAGGAGGCGCTGTCGATCGCGACCGAGCGCTTGTCGCGCATCCGCAGTACCGATCCCAAGCGGCTGGCGTTTTTCACCGGCCGCGACCAGTCGCAGTCCCTGACCGGATGGTGGGCCGCGCAATTCGGCACGCCAAATTATGCGGCACATGGTGGATTCTGTTCCGTCAACATGGCGGCGGCCATCTCTACACGATTGGCGGCTCGTTTTGGGAATTCGGCGAGCCTGACTGGGAGCATACCCGCTATTTTATCCTGTTCGGCGTCGCCGAAGATCACGATTCCAATCCGATCAAGATTGGGCTCGGCAGACTGAAGGCGCGCGGCATCAAGATCGTTTCGATCAATCCATGCCGCACCGGATACAACGCCATCGCGGACCAATGGATCGGCATCCGTCCCGGAACGGACGGTCTGTTGGTGCTGGCCATCGTTCACGAATTGCTCAAAGCCGGGCGGGTCGATCTCGATTATTTGATCCGTTACACCAATGCGCCGGCGCTAGTCATTCGTGAGCCGAACGCCGACGATGACGGCCTCTTGCTTCGCGATGAAACCGGCGGACTGCTGGCGTGGGACCGCCATGCGGCTCGCGCGGTCGCTGCATCGCGTCCAGATTGCCGGCCCGCGCTGCACGGAACCTTCAGCGTGCGGGGCAGGACCTGCGTGCCGGTCTTTCAACTCATTGCGGAGCAATATGCCGATCAGCGCTATTCACCCGATGCAGTCGCCGGATAGTGCGGCGTCAGTGCCGGCACAATCAAAGGACTGGCGGCTGAACTGGCTCACGTGGCTTTCGATCAGGCCATCGAATTGCCGGTGCCGTGGACCGATTGCGCGGGACGCCGACACCAAACCATGTGCGGGCGGCCGATTGCGATGCATGCAATGCGCGGGATTTCCGCACACTCGAACGGATTTCAGACTTGCCGCGCGATTCACCTGCTGCAACTTTTGTTGGACACCGTTGATGTGCCGGGTGGCTTCCGCTTCAGGCCGCCCTATCCCAAGCCGTCACCGCCGTCAGCAAAACCGGCCGGCAAGGACGGCGGGCGGCCAAACACACCCTTGTCCGGGATGCCCCTCGGCTTCATCACCGGCCCCGAAGATTTACTGATCGACGGGAACGGCCGACCGTTGCGCATCGATAAGGCGTATTCGTGGGAAGCGCCGTTCGCCGCGCACGGCCTGATCCACGCCGTCATCCGCAATGCCTGGAGCGGCGATCCGTACCCGATCGATACCCTCCTGATCTATATGGCGAATGTGGCGTGGAATTCGTCGATGAATACGGCGGGCACGCTTGCGATGCTGACCGACAAGGATCCCGCCGGCGAATACAAGATCCCTTTCATCATCTACTCGGATGCTTATTTTTCCGAGACCGTCGCCTACAGCGATCTCGTCCTTCCAGATACGACATATCTGGAACGCCATGATTGCATCAGTCTGCTCGATCGCCCGATCAGCGATGCAAACGGTCCGGCCGACGCAATCCGTCATCCCGTCGTGCTTCCGGATCGCGACGTCCGGCCTTTCCAATCGGTTTTGCTCGAACTCGGCGCCCGACTTGGATTGCCGGGCTTCATCGAGATGTCAGGCCATGCGCGCTACCGCGACTATGCCGATTACATCGTCAACCACGAGCGCTCGCCGAATGTCGGTCCGCTGGCCGGCTGGCGAGGTCTCAACGGCAACAGCGCCGGCCAAGGCGAACCTAATCCAGATCAGCTCAACCGCTACATCGCCAATGGAAGCTACTGGCGCCACGAACTTCCTGACGAACAGAAATATTACAAAATGGCGAACCGCGCCTATTTGGATTTTGCATTGGGCATGGGCTTTATCAGTTCGCCCGAACCGATCACGTTTCAACTCTACTGCGAGCCGCTCCAGCGATTTCGCCTCGCCGCGCAAGGCCGCGGACCGATCCTGCCGCCGCCGAGCGAGCGCGAGCGACTTCTTCGTTTCTTCGATCCGCTACCGATCTGGTATGCGCCGCTTTCCGATCAGCAAGGCGACGTTGAAGCCTATGGGCTGCATGCCATCACGCAGCGCCCCATGCACATGTACCATTCTTGGGGTTCTCAGAACGCTTGGCTACGGCAGATCACGAACCAGAACCGGCTATTCGTACATCGGTCCACGGCCGCGCGGCTCGGCATCGCTGACGACGACTGGGTCTGGATCGAGAGTCCGCAGGCGCGCGTCAAGGGTCAGGTGCGGCTCGTCGACGGGGTGAACCCCAATACGGTGTGGACCTGGAACGCCATCGCAAAGCACCGCGGCGCCTGGATGCTCTCGCCGGACGCGCCGGAATTCGAACGGGCGTTTCTGCTCAATCACGCCATCAGCGAGCTTTTACCTCCGGACCGAGATGGAACGCGACGCTCGAACAGCGACCCGGTGACCGGACAGGCCGCGTGGTTCGATTTGCGGGTCCGCATCAGACCTTGCGCGCCCTCGGAACGAGGATTCTCCGAACCGCAATTTGCGGCATTCGCTTCGCCTCCCGGCCTGACGCCACCGCGGCATGAACTCAGCTACGGCAGGCAGTTCCGCCTCGGCCCGGAGGCGCGGCCATGACCAGTGTACCGGCCACGACAGAAAGAAAACTCGGACTCGTCATCGACCTTGACACATGCGTCGGCTGTCAGGCCTGCGTGACGAGCTGCAAGGAGTGGAACACCGGCGGCTCCATGGCGCCGCTGACTGATTTCGATCCTTATGGAGCCGAGCCCGACGGCGTCTGGTTTAATCGCGTGCATACCTACGAGCACGACACGCCAAGCGGCGGGCGGACCGTACATTTCCCGCGTTCGTGTTTGCATTGCGACGAACCCGCCTGCGTGACCGTCTGCCCGACCGGCGTCTCCTATAAGCGCGCGTCCGATGGCATCGTGCTGGTCGACGAGGCCAAATGCATCGGTTGCAAATTGTGCAGCTGGGCTTGCCCGTACGGCGCGCGTGAGTACGATGTGTCGATCGGCGTGATGAAGAAATGCACGCTGTGCATTGACCGCATCTACAATCAAAACCTCGCGCCGGCCGAGCGCGTTCCGGCATGCGTCGCGGCGTGCCCGACCGGCGCCCGCCGCTTCGGCGATCTCGGCGATGCCACCTCGCCCGTCGCGCAGTTGGTCGCGCAGCGCGGCGGCGTCGACCTGATGCCCGAAATGGGCTACCGGCCCGTCAACAAATATTTACCGCCGCGTCGGCATGCCGCGACAAGCGCGGAATTGCCGTCACCCGATCATGAACTGGTCGCCGCCGAAGGCGGATTTTTGGATTGGATCGACCGGTTATTGTCGCGCTGAGCATGCATCCATCCCGTTCAGTCATTTTCTTCACCACGGCGAGTGGTGCCGGATACGGACTTCTGGTGATGTTGGCCCTGCTGGCCGTTTATGGGCAACTGCCGCCAGATCCCACGTTTGGAATAGCCGCGCTCGGCGCCGCATTCGCGTTGATAACTGCCGGCCTGTTGTCGTCGACGTTCCACTTGGGTCACCCGGAGCGCGCGTGGCGGGCCTTTTCGCAATGGCGCTCGTCCTGGCTCTCGCGCGAAGGCCTCGCCAGCATTGTCACCTACATTCCGGCCGGCCTATTCGGCATCGGCTGGATATGGTTCGGACGAACGGGCGGAGCAGTCGAACTGGCGGCGATCATCGCCGCGATCTGCGCGATGGCCACGGTGGCGGCCACCGGAATGATCTACGCTTCGCTCAAGCCGATCCTGCAATGGCACAGCAAGTATACGGTGCCGGGTTACATCCTCTATGCGCTGATGAGCGGCGCAACGCTCCTCGACGCGCTGCTGCTCCTATCGGAACAACCGAGGCGCTTGATCGGATTCGCAGCCCTGATCTGCATCGCGGCGGGAGTCCTTTGCAAAACGATTGCGTGGCGGCGCAACGATGCGCTCGGTTCGCCCGTTTCGGCAAACAGCGCGACCGGCTTGAGCGGCGGTACGATCAGGTCGATCGAATGGCCGCACGCGGAAGAAAATTATGTCATGAAGGAGATGGGCTATCGGATTGCACGTAAGCACGCGCTCAAACTTCGCTTTTTTGTAAAAATCTTCGCGTTCGTACTTCCGTTCGCGCTTGTGGCAATGGCGCTATTGTCGGGACCCGTGGTTGCCGCGCTGTGCGCGACGCTAGCGATCATTGCACAGGCCGCTGGCCTTTTGGTCGAACGCTGGCTGTTCTTCGCCGAGGCCAAGCACGTCGTGACTCTCTATTACGGCAGGTAAGCAAAACTTACCATCGTGTCGCGCCGGACCGCGGTCTTGTCTGAGTGCGTCGATTGTGCGCACTAAGGGCCGCAATCCGAGGAGAATCATGAAGACCATCGACACTCACACCCACGTGCTCGCCGATGAGACAATTGGGATTCTGCAGAAAGAGATTCCGAGTCTCGGCCTCAAGCTCGCACCCTACGACGCCGATAATGCCGTGCTCGAGGTTGCGGGCGTGCCGTACCGGCCATTTCCGCGCGGCGGCCATGACATCTCCCGGCGGCTCGCCGATATGGATGCGACGGAGGTCGACGTACATGTGCTGTCGGCGACACCGCAGACCTGGCTGTACAACCAGGAAGCCTCGATAGGCGTGGCCGCGGCAACGATTCAAAACGAGGGCATCGCGCGTCTGGTCAAGGCGAGGCCTGACCGCTTTTGCGGCATCGCCACTCTACCGATGCAGGCGCCGGAAAAAGCTGCGGAGGAATTGCGCCGCGCCATGAAGACGCTCGGACTTCGCGGCGCGATGGTCGGCTCGAACGTTGGCGGCAAAAACCTCGACGATCCGAGCTTCGAACCGCTGTGGGAAGCCGCTGCCGAGCTCGACGCCTTCTTTATGATTCATCCCGGCAACGTCGCCGGCGCCGATCGACTGCGCGCCTACTATCTCAACAATCTGATCGGCAATCCGGTCGATACCACCATCGCTGCGGCCTGCCTGATCTTCGGGGGGATCCTGGAGCGCTTTCCGAACTTCAAACCGGTAATGGTCCATGGCGGCGGCTTTACGCCTTATCAGGGCGGCCGCTGGGTGCACGGCTGGCATGTGCGGCCGGAGCCCAAGGTGCATCTTAAGCACTCGCCGGAGACATATCTCGATCGCTTCCGTTACGACACGATTTGTCACTCCAATGCGTCGCTTGAGTTTCTCATCGGCATCGCCGGCGCCGATCGCGTCTTTCTCGGCAGCGATTATCCCTACGATATGGGCATGATGGATTGCGTGCGGCACGTGCGTTCGCTTGACATTCCGGCCGCCGATCGCGACCGGATTCTCGGCGGCCACGCGGCGGTAATTCTTCTGAATGAAAAGATGCAACCGGCAACGCCGTAGACGCGAACCCGTGGCGCCGAGCACCTCACAATAATCTGAATAATATGCTCCGTCCCGGCACGTTCGCGCTTACTTTGCTGCTTGCTTCGTTGACGGCAATCGGCCCGCTGTCGACCGATATGTACGTGCCGTCGCTGCCCGCCATCGGTCATGCGTTGCACGCGCCGATAGAACACGTGCAGTTGACGATCTCGAGCTATCTGGTTGGCTTCGCGACGGGCCAGATTATCTATGGACCGATTTCCGATCGTTTCGGCCGCAAGCCGGTGCTGCTGGCGGCGCTCGCCCTCTACGGCATCGGCAGCATCATTTGCGTGACGACGCAGTCGATCGACTCGTTGATCGCGCTTCGCGTCGTGCAGGCGCTCGGCGGCGCCGGCGCCATCGTGCTGGCACGCGCTGTGGTACGCGACCTTTATTCGGGCGTGCGCGCCGGCCGTGAACTCTCGCTGATGGGATCGATCCAGGCGTTCGCGCCGATCGCGGCACCGGTGGTCGGGGGGGTGCTGCAGACCGCATTCGGCTGGCGCGCGAGTTTCATCCTTTTGGTCGCACTCGCGGTACTGGCCGGCTCAGCCACGGCGCGCCTGCTGCCGGAAACGCTACCCAAGCGCACGCCGGGCCCGTTTTCGTTCACGGCAATGGGCAGCCTATACCGCTCGGTCCTGAAGCACGGCAGCTTCGTTGCCCATCTTGGCATCATGGCTACGACGTTTGTCGGTCTTTATGCCTGGGTTTCCGGAGCCTCGATCGTCATCCAGGGCGTGTACGGGCTTTCGCCCCTTGCCTTTGGTCTGACATACGCGGTGGGCTCATTGGGCTACATGCTGGGCACCAGCATCGCGGCACGAATCGTGATGCGGTTCGGTCTCGATCGCATGATCGGATTGGGCACCGCCATCATGGCGGTCGGAGGTTTGACGATGGCGGCGGTGACGGCGCTCGCCTTAAGCGATGTGGCTTGGCTGGTCCTCGGCATGACGATTTATCTCGCCGGCATGGGGCTCGCCATGCCGCAAACCATGGCCAGCGCTTTGACACCTTTTCCTGATCGGGCCGGAACCGCCTCCTCGCTCCTCGGATTTTCGCAGCAATCCTGCGCCGCCGTGGCAGCGGCCGCCATCGGTGCATTCCTTGGCCGTTCCGCCTGGCCGGTCGCCGGCACCATCGCGGCCATGGGATGTCTGGCCTTTTTGATCTGGGCGACCACGCGGCGGGTGCGAGCTACCGAGTCTTGAGCAGCGACCGGGATGTCACGCCGAGCTTCATTGCACCTTGATGCCGGCAAACTTGATCACCCTCGCCCACTTCTCCGTGGCGTCTGCACACACCTTGCCAAATTGAGCGGGAGTCATCGGATCTGTCTCGACGCCGAGGTCGACAAGGCGAGCCTTCATCTTGGGATCTGAGATGATCGCGTTGATGCTCTTGTTGAGCGTGTCGATAATGCTTGGCGGTGTGTCTTTCGGCGCGCCTACTCCCAGCCAGCCGCTGCCTTCATAACCCGGCACGAAATCCCCAATCGGCGGAATATCCGGCAGCGCGCTCATGCGTGTCGCACTGGTCACGCCAAGACCGCGCAGTTTGCCGCTGTCCAGATATCCAGCCGCAGCGGCCACCGCCACGAAGGCGACCGGCACCTGCCCGCCAAGCACGTCGGGCATGTAATTTGAGCGATATGGCACTTGAACCAGATTGAGGCCGGTCATCATCTTGAATAACTCGCCCGCGAGGTGCGGCGCCGTCCCGATACCGGCCGTGGCCACGTTGATCTTACCGGGATGAGCCCTCGCATAGGCGATGAACTCAGGCACCGTCTTAGCGGGAAATGTCGGGTTGACTGCCAGGACAAAGGGCGTGACACCGATAAAGGCGACCGGCGCAATGTCGCGCAGGAAGTCGAACGTCAGGTGCGGGTAAAGCGTCGCGTTGACGGAATTTCCGGAAATCTCCAGGAGCAACGTGTAGCCGTCCGGCGGAGATCGCACCACCACTTCGGCGCCTATATTGCCGCCGGCACCGGGCCGGTTTTCAACGACGACCGACCGTCCGAGCCGGTCCGACAGGGGTGGAGCGATCAGCCGCGCCGCGACGTCCGGCGCAAGTCCGGCGGGAAGGTCGACGATGATCTGCAACGGCCGCGTCGGATAGCCTTGCGCCCGGGCGACGGTAGAAAAAGCCGCAAGCGCCGGCCCGCTCGCTGCCAAGCAAGAAAACTTGCGCCGCGAAAGCTTCATGGAATTGCCCCGAGGTTGGCCAAAGAGTTGTCTGAAGAAGACGACGGACTGCTCGCCGCGTCGGCGTCAATCGACGCGCGCGCCGGACGCCTTGATGATTGGCGCCCATTTTTTCAGCTCCGCGGCGATGAAGTCGGCGGTCGATTGGGGTGTCGAGCCCGGCGTCGGATCGATGCCGGTTTTTTCCAGGGCCGAGGATACCTTCGGGTCGGCCAGCGATGTGTTGATCGCGGCGTTGAGCTTGTCGACGATGGGCTTCGGCGTGCCGGCCGGCGCCAGGATCGCGTTCCAGGTGTAACACTCGAAGCCCTTGATGCCCTGTTCCTGTAAGGTCGGAAGATTCGGCATGGCCGGAATGCGCTTGGCCATGCCGGCGCCGAGCGCACGCACCTTGCCCGCAAGCGCCAGCGGCATCGCGGTCGGCGTCGCATCGAATGCGACGGCAATTTGGCCGCCGAGCAGATCGGTGTCCATGGGCGCGGAACCCTTGTAAGGCACGTGCACCAAATCGAGTCCGCCGGCATCCGCTTTGAATTCCTCGCCGCACAGATGCAGGATCGAGCCAACGCCGGACGAACCGAATGAGTATTTACCCGGATTGGCTTTGATCAGCGTCACCAGGCTTTTGACGTCGGTCACGGGAAGAGAAAGGTTCGCCATCAGCAAAGTCGGCGTCACGCCGACCCGCCCGAGCGGAGCAAAGTCGCGGATCGCGTCGTACGGCATGTGTCTGTAGAGGCCGGGATTGATGGCGTTGGTGGACACCGTCGCCATCAGCATGGTGTAACCGTCGGGTGCCGACTTGGCGACGTAATCGGCGCCGATGTTGCCGCCGGCACCGGCCCGGTCCTCGACCACAATCTGCCGACCGAGAATTTCACTCATCTTTGCGCCCATGATACGCCCGACAATGTCAGTCGGGCCGCCGGCGGCGAATGGAATGATCATCCGCATCGGATGAGACGGAAAATTCGACGTATAATTCGCCTGGGCTTGCGCACTCGGACCGGTGAAGGCCAGTATTGCAACAATTGCGATTGCTGCCGCGCTCGGCAGCCAGAAATATTTGGACATGCGCCCCTCCCTGACGGTCCCGGATTCTTTGCCCTCCGGAATTTTTCAATACGATAGCACTTTGCTGCGGCAAAATCACCGGCTCTCAGGCTTCGCGCATCGAGGCTTCAAGAGTATGGTCCGAAAGGACGGATGAGCGCGCCACGCGCGACGGAGGTCGCGGTTGCAGCCGCCCGGCGGCATACGGAGGGGGACGGATCGCCATGACGGAGCTTGCAGCCAAACTCAACATCGCGGAATCAAGCACGAGCGGCGACATGCGTCACGTCGTGGCGCGGCTGGAACGGCTTCCGTATTGTTCATGGCATCTGAAAATGCGGCTGATCATCTGCACCGCATGGTTCTTCGATGCCTTCGATTCGATTGCCATCGCCGTCGTTCTACCACCGCTGATCGGCATGTGGCACCTGAACCCGGAACATATTGGTCCGCTGATTGGAATAGGGTTCCTCGGACAGCTTGTCGGCGCGATCGCCTTCGGCTGGATCGCCGAGCATTGGGGGCGCCGCGGTTCCCTTCTGGCAACGCTCCTGATCTTTTCGATCGGCTCTTTGGCATGCGCGGCGGCGACGACCTACAACATGCTGTTCTGGTTGCGCTTTGTTCAAGGCATCGGCTTGGGTGGCGAAATCCCGCTCATGGCCGCCTATGTCAACGAGTTCGCTCACGCCAAGGATCGCGGCCGCTTTTCCATATCGATCCAGGTTCTATTTTCAGTCGGCCTGTTGGCCGTGGCGCTGGTCGGCGTCTATGTGGTGCCGCGCTGGGGCTGGCAATGGATGTTCATCATTGGCGCTATTCCGGCCTTGATCGCCATTCCGCTGCGTGCAGTGCTGCCGGAATCGCCGCGCTGGCTCGCGAGCCAGGGCCGCTACGAGGAGGCCGATCGGGCGCTTACGCGCATAGAGCAGACCGCGATGCGCGAGGGCAGACTGGTACCGCCACTCCCGGCGGATCTTCCAGCCGTGCCCCAGAAGCGCCCGCGCTTCGCGGACCTGTTCAAGGGCATTTATCTGCGCCGCACCATTTCGGTGTGGCTCCTTTGGATCGGCGCTTACTTTGTCTCCTACGGCATCACGGCCTGGATGCCGTCGCTGTTCCGCACGGTGTACCACCTCAGTGTTCAAGACTCGCTGGTGTATGGGCTGATCAATAATGCCGCCGGATTGTGCGGAGCATTCCTCGCGCTCTATCTATCGAGGCCATCGGCCGACGTTGGATGTTTATCGTCAGCCTCGGCGGCTGTTGTCTGTTTCTTCTTTCCTTTGCATTCCTGCCACGGCTCGGAGCCGCCGATACGCTCGCCATTGCGACCTGCGGATTCTTCTTTCTCAGTTCCACGCTGCTGTCGCTCGCGACTTATACGGCGGAAATTTATCCGACGCATCTGCGCGCACTCGGCGGCGGCGTTGCGAGCGCCTGGCAACGCGGCGCTTCGGTGGTCGGCACCACAATTGTCGGCTGGGTGCTGCCGCTTTATGGCATCAACGCCGTCTTTGTGATGTTCGGTCTGTTCGCGCTGATGGGCGCGCTGGTCGCCATCTTTTTCGCCATCGAGACCAGGGCACAAGTATTGGAACGCATCTCGCCATCGGTCTAGGACTGAGCGACCAATCTGAGGAGCGAAAATGAGCGCCGCCGAGGACGCCCACGGTGGCGCCTATGCCGAACTTCCCGGAGTCAATCTGTGGTTCACCGACACGGGTGGGACCGGCGTACCGATCGTTCTTCTGCACCCGAACACCGGCAATACCGCTATTTGGCTGTACCAGACCGTTTCGTTCGCCCGCGCCGGTTACCGGGTGATCGCTTACGATCGCCGAGGCTGGGGTAAAAGCATGGCCGATGCGGCATCGGGGCCGCAGCCGGGAAGCGTTGCCGGCGATCTCGATGCGCTCGCCGATCATCTGCGGATCGAGAAGTTCCACCTCCTAGGCATCGCCGGCGGCGGCTTCGCCGCTGCGGATTATGCGGCGTGGCGGCCGCAGCGGCTCCGCAGCCTCGTGATTGGCGCCAGCACGCTAAAGATCGTCGACACGGACGTATCCGACTTCATCGCCCGGATCGCCATTCCGGATATCAGGAAGCATCCCGCGCATTATCGGGAAATCGGGCCGTCGTATCGCGCTGCCGACCCGGAGGGAACCCAGCGCTGGATCAACATCGAGCGCCAGTCCCGGCAGCCCGGGGCTCCCGAGCAGCCGCTGCGTACCCCGAACACATTCGCCAAGCTTGCGACAATTGCTACACCCACGCTGGTGACAGCTGCGGATGCTGATCTGCTGTCGCCGCCGGCCTTGATGCGGTTATGGGCGGCGCATCTGCAACATCACGAATGGGCTGTTATTCACGATGCCGGCCATGCCATGGCCTGGGAGCGGCCGGGCGCGTTCAACGACGCGGTTCTGGATTTCATCAAGCGGCATTAGACTCCGACCAATGGTGCGCCGGGGCCATTCGCCATCCTTGTGCACGCTGGCTGGAGTGAATAGGCTCCGCGCCAATGCCGTGCAAACACCAGAAAATTGGGGAACGGAAGATGCTGCGCCAGGACCGGAAACGAGGACTTTCGCGCCGCGCGCTGATCGCGGGCGCAGCGGCGGCGGGCGTACTCCCCTCGCGGTACGCCTTGGCTCAAACTTCCGAGCCACTCAAGATCGGATTTCTCACCGTCGATACCGGCCCGCTCGCTGCCGGCGGCAAGCAGCAGGAGGAAGGCGCCGCGCTGTTTCTGAAGGAGCGGGGTGGCATGATCGCGGGCCGCAAGGTCGAGCTGATAGAACAGGATACGGCCGGCAACACCTCTCTCGCGAGGACCAAGGCCCAGGAACTGGTCGAACGCTACAAAGTCCCGGTGATGATCGGTCCGCTGGCGACTAACGAAGCGCTGGCGATGGACGGATATATTCGCGAGGCCAAAGTCCCGCTCATCACCACGACCTCGGCAGCAACCGTTGATCTTAAAGCCCATCCGTTCAATCCATGGGTGCTGCACGCTTTCGGGACCGCCCCGCAGGTGACATTTCCGCTCGGCGATTACGCGGCCAAGACGCTCGGCTATAAGCGCATGGCCATCGTCGCCGAGGATTTCACCTACGGCTATGAAGGCGCCGGCGGTTTTCAACTCGCGTTCGAAGCAGCGGGCGGAAAGATCGTGCAGAAGCTCTGGCCTCCGCTCAATGCGCCGGAATACGCTCCATTCCTGGCGCAAATCAAAAGCAACATTGACGGCATCTATATGGGGTTCGCCGGCAGCAACCCGCTGCGCTTCCTCAAGCAGTTCAGCGACTACGGACTTAAGGGGAAACTCGGCGTGCTCGGCAACACCACGAGCACGGACGAGGGCATTCTCAAGATGATGGGCGACGAGGCACTCGGAGTTTACTCCGCCGGCTGGTATGCCGCCGGCCTCGACACGCCGGACAACAAGAAGTTCGTCGCCGGCATCAACGCAGCCTATCACCACGATCCCGGATTCTACACGGCCGGGCCCTATACGGCGCTGCTCATCATCGAGGAGGCGCTCAAATCAACCGGTGGGAATACCGCGAACGCCGCGGCGTTCCTCAAGGCGATGCGCGAAGTCCGCCTGACGCGCGGCCCAATTGGCCGCGTGCGGCTCGATCAATATGGCACGCCGATCCTCGATATCTACATTCGCAAAGTGGCGCGAGTGAACGGCAAGCTCGTCAACACCATCCTCAAGACCTATCCGCAAGTCGGCCAGTTCTGGACCTACGACGCCGCGGAATTCGTCAAACGCCCGCCGTTCTCGCGCGATTATCCGCCGAGCAAGTATCTCGAATAGCGGCGAACACCAAAGCGGATATTTTATGCCGCCGTGCTCGTATATTTTGGATCGCGATCAAGAAGCTCGATCGATACGCCCTCGGGTGCGCGGATGAAGCAGACGCGGACGCCCGGCCGCACCGTCGTCGGTTCGCGGGTGAACTCGACGCCCTTCGCTTTCAGCTCGGCGGCAATCGCATCGACGCCGCTCACCGAAAGGCCGAAGTGATCGAGGCCGCGATAGGGATTGGCTGGCGCCGCATTGGTGCCATCGCCATCCTTCACCGGAGCGATGAAAATGTTGGCGCCGCCAAGCTTCAGATCGATGCGCGACTGGCCCTGTTGCACGCTGCGAACGACTTCGGCGCCCAGCATTTGCTCGAACCATCGCGCCATCGCTTCCGGATTCGCGGTGCGCAAATGAATATGATCCCAGGTCACTTTGGCCATCCATACTCTCCCTGCTTTTTTAATAGAATGGGTTGAGCGAAACGAAACCGATCGTCGGTTCGATTTCGCTGCAGGATGGGTTTCGCTGCGCTCAACCCATCTTAAATTTCACGCCTTGATCTTCTCGTCCTCCACAACACGCCCGACAGCAGCCCGCTGGAGCATGCGGTCCTTATGTGCGGTGTAGTTCTTCAATTCCCTCATCGGCAGCTCGCCGCGCAGGCCCCAGGTGTAGAAGACGAAGCCATAAGGATCGAGCACCGAGTAATGCTCGCCGAACCACTCGCGCCCAGCCAACCTATCGTCGATCTGCTTCATGTAGCCGCGGAAGGTCTTCAGCCCGGCCTCCTTGATTCCAGGGAAGGCCGCGCTGTCGACGGTGTAGCGCTCAGGGCGCCTGGTATGGGCAAATGCCGGGTGCACACTGGAAGCAAAGAAGCCGATCAGCCACAGCGCCTTGGCCTCCGCGACCGCATCTTTCGGCCACAGCCCAACGCGCTTACCGAGGTACGGCAGAATGGCGGTATTCTCGGCGAGCGGCTCGCCGTTTTCGAGGCGTAGCGCCGGCACGCGGCCGAGCGGATTGATCTTGAGATACGCCTCGGTGCGCTGCTCGCCGCCCATGAGATCGACTTTCTTGGCTTCGTACTTCTCGCCACTTTCCTCAAGCACGATGTGCGCCGCCATCGAGCAAGCGCCAGGAGCATAGTAAAGCGTCAACATGGGCAAAATCTCCCTGACAAAGCACTTTCCGGGGCAATGAAGCCGCGGCCGCCGAGACTATACCGGATGCGAGCGGGCGCCGTCACCGCCAAAGCGCTCGGCGCGGGTCTGCCTCAACCATATCGGGACGCGGCAAGACATCATTGACTCCGCATCACAGACGTAACGGAATAGGGGAAAGGGAAGGAACGCATGATCAAGAAATTTCACGTTCTTTATGTCGGCCAGATCGAGCTCGACAACGTTGGCCTGAACGGCACGCCCGCCAACGATCGGCGCTATTCCGACGCGCGGCTGCGCGAGGCTTTCTTCACGGCGCGCGATGTGGCCCGGCTCATGGACGACCTCGGCTTCGACGTGCTGTGGACGGCCGAGCATCATTTCCAGCGCGAGGGTTACGAGGTCTTTCCCAACCTGGTCCAGCTTGGGCTGTGGCTTGCCACCCAGACCAAACGATTGAAATTCGGCTGTGCGTTCAACGTGCTGCCGATGTGGCACCCCATCCGCCTCGCGGAAGACTATGCCATGGCCGACATCGTCACCGACGGGCGTGTCATCATGGGCGTGGGCCGCGGCTACCACTCCCGCGAGGTGGAGACATTCGGTGCACCGCTGCTCGACGCCGAAAGGAATCGCGAATTTTTCGAAGAACAATTGCAGCTTCTGCTGGCCTGCTTCAACAAGCAATCCTTCCACCATAAGGGCAAATACTACGAATGTCCGCCGCCGGTGGATTATCGCGGCTACAAGCTTACGGACGTCACCATGGTGCCCCGGCCAAAACATCTGCCGGTGGACATCTGGATGCCGATCGCCAGCGGCAGGACCATCGAGATGATGGCGCAATACGGATTGAAGGCGATGGTCACGCTCAACGGCGAGAAGATTCTCGACGACGTGGTGCGCGCCTATCATTCCGCCTGTCTCAAGCACGGACAGAACAAGCTGCTTGGCGAGGACGTGATCTGGGGCGCCGGCGTCCATCTCGCCGACAGCCGCGAAGACGCAATCCGGCAACTCGAACCGGCGCACGACGAGCGCTTCAAATGGTTCGCGCCGTTCGGCTTCGTGCGCTACGCCGACGAACAGGGCCGCACCTGGGGCTCGCCCGGCGCGCCAACCACCGTGCCGAAGCTTGCCGACGGCGTAAAGCAGAAGGCGTGGTTCTGCGGGCCGGCCAAGGAGGTGATCGACGGAATCAAGTCGATCGAGGCGAAATATCCAGGCCTCGAACATTTCATGATCCATTGGGCCGAGGGATTGGCCCCGAAGGAGTTCAAGGAACAGCTGCGCTGGTTCGCCAAAGACGTGATGCCGGCATTCAAGGGCGCGTGAGCGCGACTGACATCGAGAGGCCGACAGCACCGGCCATGCCTGTTGCTCCAAAACTCATCGCGCACGGAGCTGAAATCCCCGCCATAGGTTTCGGCACGTCCGGGCTCGGCTACATTCGCGCCGAGCACGTCGCGGCGGCGCTGCAGGCCGGCTATCGGCACATCGACACGGCAAGAAAATACGGCACCGAACCTGCCGTCGGCGAGGGCATGCGCGCATCAGGCATACCGCGTGGCGAAGTTTTCCTGTGCACGAAGGTTTCGCACGAAAACCTGCATGCCGCGGACTTCTCGCGTTCGGTCGAGCAAAGCCTCACAGCGCTCCGCGTGGATTACGTCGATCTCCTGCTTGTGCATTGGCCCGAAAAACACACACCGCTTAGTGAAACCATGGGAGCGCTCGCCAAGGCAAAACGGCTGGGCCTTACCAGGCATATCGGCGTCGCTAATTTCAACGTCGCCATGCTCGACGAGGCCATCCGACTATGTCCAGAGCCGCTCGTGACCTTGCAGGCGGAATGTCACCCATATCTCGATCAGTCGAAAGTGATCGCGGCCTGCCGTGAGCGCAGTGTGGTGCTTACAGCCTATTGTCCGCTGGCCCGCGGCCGCCTGCAAGGCGACGCCGTACTTACCGATATCGGACGGCGCCATGGCAAGACCGCAGCGCAGGTCGCGCTACGCTGGTTGATGCAACAGAACGTCATCGCGGCCATTCCCCGTTCGTCGAATCCTGGGCGTATCGTCGAGAATGTCGACATCTTCGATTTTGAACTCGACGACGACGATAGGCGTCGGATCGACACGCTCAAGCGGCCCGACGGCCGTACGGCAAATCCTGCCGGACGCGCGCCGGTATGGGATGCGTAAATGAACAGCGTCGACGTGCTTTTCGCCTTTGCATGGCCTCGTGCCAGGCATCCGCTTTCGAGCCAGCCGCTCGAACAAAGCTGGGTCGAATACACTGTTGCGAGAATGATCATCGCTGTGTCGACGTAGAATGCTCGTGCGGATGAGCATGATCGGTGTGGCCATGATCGTGATGATGACCGTCATCATGGTGATGCTCATGATCATGGCCATGCGCATGATCGTGGTCATCGTCATGATGATGCAAGCGCTGGCGGGGACGGAGACCGCGCGGGTCTTCGTTGAACACCAGAGATTTGATCGTTACCGGTACCGTGTATGACGGCATCCGGATGCGGCCGAGATCGATGTAGTCAAAATCCCACAGCACCACGCCATCGATGACCAGAAGCTCGCTCTCGACCTGCAGTTCGTCGCGGAGGATATGGCCGAGCGTCTGCGCTACGTCGCCGTCGAGCATAATGAAGACCGGGTCTTTGTTGGCGATCCGCTCAGCAAGCCCACGCCTTATTCCCTCGGCGAAAGCCGAGAGTCGCTCGTGCGCCGGCATGCCAGTCCAGCGCAAAGCCAGTGCGATCTCGCGGTCGCTACCGGCGAGATCGAACGCCACGATGTGGTTGCGAATGGCATCAGCAAGCTTTTGCGAATCGATGCTCTCGCTACATTCAAACGGCGGCTGAAGCACCTGCAGATTGCGCCGCGGCAACAGCGTCCCAGGCGACGAGATGTAGCTGGTATTGCCGGAAAGCTGCACCGAATACTCGGACGCCCCCAATGCCGTGGCCCTTATACATTCGCCGGCCGGCAACACCGGCCAGGGGAACGCCCCCGCCTCGATGCGAGCGCGGATGGCACGGCCCAACCGCGGACCCATATCGCCGAAATCCCGATCTTCGCGCTGGTAGACGTATTCACCGACGCCACCGGAGAACATGATGCCGTCAATCCGGCCGAGATCAGTGATCGGATCGGTTAGATAAAGGTGTTCGACGTCATGAGGCATGGGTCGCGCGGTCAGCGCCGTCACCAGCGTGTCGGCCATGATGTCGGCCACCTTTTGCATTCCGGCGGGGTCAATCGTATCGCCGCGGCTCCACGAGAATCCCGCGCGCCTGGCATGATATTTTCCCGCTGGATCGAGGCGCACTATCGTGCTGTCCTCGACCACTTGCAGTCGGCCGCCGATATGAACCGCCGCAGTGGCGATGACCTTGCCGTTCTCGACGAGACCAAGCTTGGTGGTTCCGCCGCCGATATCGATATTGAGGATGCGCTTATTCTGGTCGCTGGAGACCCGCGCCGCGCCCGAGCCATATGCCGCGAGCATCGATTCCATATGGTGGCCGGCCGTGGCGGTCACGAACTCGCCGCCCTGCTCTGACAGAACTGCCGCAATTCCTTGGGCGTTCTCGCGGCGCAATGCCTCACCGGTAAGAATAACAACGCCCGTGTCGATCTGATCGGGATTTAACTTGGCGGCGCCATAGGCATCGTCAATGATGGCCCCCAGCTTGGCGTCGTCAATACGTTCCTCGCTCTGATAAGGCGTGAGCGCGACGGGCGACTGGAAGAGGGTCTCGCGTGAGACGACGTAATAGCGGCTGGTCAAATCCTCAGCGAGGCGGCGCAGATGGACACGCGAAAAGACGACCTGCGTACCCGATGAGCCGATGTCGATGCCGACAGTCGTCAGCGAAACATTGTCCTGCCGCCACAGTGGATTGTCCTCAAGCGGCACCTCATCGTTTTCAAAGTCGTAATCATGGTCATGATCATGATCGGAATACTCATCGTGCTCATGCACGATGTTCTGGCCGTAGAGGTGGTCTGCGAGCGTATGGCCGCTCGGCTTTTTTTCATCTTTCTCGTCGGCGTCGGACATCACTTTTCCTTGGTTTGTACCACAGCGAGGCTTTATTCCCGGACCCCTCTTCGGGTCAATCTGGTCCAAATCAATGGCTCGCGTAATTCGTCTCGATCAGGGGTAGGGCCCAGCCCCGGCGCCGCGTTGGATCATTGCGGCCGCCGTAGCTGACAGAAATAATCGTTATTTCAGATAGTTACGTGAGCACACATTTCCATGCTCGCGCTCCGACCAATGCATCGCCCCGCGTGAGACGACCGCTTTATTCCAGCCAAGCTCGCGCATGGCCGTAATGCGCTCAAAAATCCTCTGCGGACCGAGCATAGTCCGGCGCGATCTGGTGTCCCGATTCCGAAATTCCATGATTATGCGGCTACCCTCGTTTGCGAACTTCGGAATCAAAAGGACATGGCAAGTTATTGATCTCGTGCGGCTTTGGTTCAGAAGTCCGCACAACGAGCCTCGCCGTAAGAATGATGCGGACCTCTGAACCGCCACACTGATCGGCGATACTCACCCGCCGCCAACGCCTTCTCAAATTCGGCATGAGCGCGGTTTTCATCGGAGATCGGCCGTGAACGTGGACGGACTTACGACCCTGCCGAGCGCCCATAGCGCGAGGAGCACAATCGATCGACTTGAGGCAGAGGTCAGGGCCAAGGGCATGACCGTATTTGCCCGGATCGATCACGCCGCCGGCGCAAGAGAAGTTGGCATGGCGCTAAGGCCGACCGAGCTTCTGATCTTCGGCAATGCTCGCGGCGGTACGCCGCTGATGGAAGCAGCGCAAACTGTCGCGATCGATCTTCCCTTGAAAGCACTGGCATGGGAGGACGCCAACGGGAAAGTCTGGCTGTCCTACAACAAGCCTGCCTGGATTGCCGCTCGTCATGGCGTGGCAGAGCGGATTGTAGGGGTGGTGGAGCGGCTGGGCACGGCGCTTGCCGAGCTCGCTAAGACCGCGGCGGGCAACTGAATATCCCGAGGCCAGATCAGCGATGCAGCCCGCCGAGAATCGGCCGGCCGTCCCGCGCGTTAGAGAGCCGACCCGGCCAACCGATTGATTTCCGTGCAATTTCTGGCTCGCAGTGGTAATCCGTCAGATAGACGATCGCGACAAGGGCGCGACGCTTGAGTACGCGATCATGCCCATGTAATGGTCGCGCCGGCGTAGGTGACGGTTGAGGGACTGGCATCGAAAATGCAGCGAAAAATTCTGATCATGGGCCTTCCGGGCGCGGGCAAGACGACGCTCGCCAATGCACTTGCGCCGCTTCTTAATGCCGTGGTGTTCAATGCCGACGCCGTGCGCGCCAACCTTTCACCCGATCTCGGCTTTTCTCATGACGACCGCGTCGAACATGCGCGACGCATGGGCTGGATGTGTGACCGCGTCGTGGAAGCAGGCGGCACCGTGATCGCGGACTTCATCTGTCCGACGCCGGACACACGCGCGGCGTTTGGCGCCGCCTTCACCGTGTGGGTTGACCGCATCGAGGTGGGTCGGTTCGAGGACACCAACCGGATGTTCGTTCACCCGGAGCACTGCGATCTGCGCGTCAAGCCCGAGGGGGCCCCGCAATATTGGGCCGAGGAAGCATTGGCGCGGCTGCGTCCGGCTTTCGACCCTCAGAAGCCGACAGCCCTGTTCATCGGCCGCTATCAGCCTTTCCACGCCGGACACCAGCGGCTGATCGAGGAGGGACTGCGGCGGGTCGGCCAGGTCTGCGTCGCAGTCCGCGACACGCATGGCATCGATGCCAAAAACCCGCTGCCGTTCTTTGCGGTGAAGCAGCGCATCGAGGCGGCGCTCTCGGCGCATGCCGGCCGTTTCGTCGTGGTGCCGCTGCCCAACATTAGTAACGTCTTCTACGGGCGCGACGTCGGTTACAATGTCGAGCGCATCGTGCTCGATGAGGCAACCGAAGCAATCTCGGCCAGCAAAACGCGTCGCCTCATCGCCGCGCCATAACCGCCGCTTTTGGCCGTTTGGCGGGCGCATGAAGCGCCTGACCAAGTATCCTGAGATCGACTGGCAGCCAACATTCGTTCAAGCGGCAACTGCGCAATTTCTTCAGAAATTTTGGTAAAAGGCGAGGCCTTCAGGACACAGCTCCGCCTTCGCGAGTTGCCGAAAAAAGCCGTATAATTGCGCTATGTTACGGTCGGTTGATGAACGAACTCGTTTTGCCGGATGCAAAGTGCGGCCGCGGTCGGCCGTTATGAGAGCGTTTTGGAAGGCCCGGACCTATGCCATCGCCCTCCGGACTCGATACCTTCCTCGCGATCGAACAGAGCGCGTTGGATGCCATTCCGACGGGCCTCTGTGTTTGCCGCGCCGATGGCGTTCTGCTCAGATATAATCAGCGCGCCATAGAGCTGTGGGGACGTGCGCCCAGGCTGAACGATCCGGGAGAACTCGATGGCGGCACCTTTCGCCGCTATTCGGCGGACGGCAGTACGCTGCCGTTTGCCGCCTCTCCGGTCGGCACCGTCTTACGTACTGGCGCGACCTTGCTTGGCGCGGAGCTAACAATCGAGAAACCAGACGGTTCGCGCATTCCGGTGCTCATGAACGTCGCTCCGCTACAGAGTTCTCTCGGACACATCGAAGGCGCTGTTTGCAGCTTTCAGGAATTTACCGAGCGCAAACGCGCGGAGGAAGCCTTGCGGGCCAGCGAGGCGGAGCTGCAAACGGTCATCAACCAGACGCCTTTCATGCTGGTGCGCTGCAGCCGCGATCTGCGTTATCGCTTCATCAGCCAAGCCTATGCGCAGTGGATCGGCCGCCCGCGCGACGACGTTCTGGGGCAAACCATCGTAGCGACGATTGGACAACAAGGGTTCCAAACGCTGCGACCGCATATCGAAAAAGTGCTGCGGGGAGCGTCTGTCGAATTCGAATGCGAGATCGAGTTTGCCCAAGTCGGCCGGCGCTGTCTGAATATCGCCTACCGGCCCGAACTGGACGCCGACGTCAATGTGGACGGATGGATCGCCTCTCTGCTCGATATCACCAGACGCAAGCGCACCGAAGAAGAGCTGCGCAATCTAAGCGAAATGCTGAGCGCCGAAGTCGAGAGGCGCACGCTCGAACGCGACCGCATTTGGAATGTGTCGGAAGATTTGCTCGGCGTGCGGAATTTTGACGGGTATTTTCTCAGCATGAATCCGGCGTGGACAAGGTTACTGGGCTGGAGCGACGCCGAGATCAAATCCATGCACGTCGACGAATTGCGCCATCCGGATGACGCCCCCAATGCCCATGCCTGCATGGGCCGGCTCGCACAAGGCGTACCTACCGTGCGCATGGAGAACCGGTTCCGCCACAAAGATGGGAGCTGGCGCTGGCTGCAATGGACGATGACCGAAAACGATGGCCTCATTTATGTCGCCGGTCGCCACGTCACCGCCGAGAAAGACGCCGCAGCGGCGCTCGAAGAGGCGAGAGCGCGTGCCGCGCATCTGCAGAAGATGGAGGCGATTGGACAGCTCACCGGCGGCATCGCCCATGATTTCAACAATCTGTTGATGATCGTCAGCGGGCATGCACAACGGCTGAGGAATCGATTGACCGACCCGAAGGATGTCCGGCCCCTCCAGGCGATCGAACTCGCCGCGTCTCGCGGCGAGAATTTGACCCGACAGCTCTTGGGATTTGCGCGCAATCTGCCGCTCGATCCGACGGCCCTTAGCCTCACGGAGGCTGTGAACGGTCTGCGCGATGTGCTTGCCGGGTCGTTGAACGTCAATGTCGAGCTCGTCATCGACATTGCCGACGTCACCTGGACGGTATGCGTCGACAAACCGGAGCTCGAGCTCGCTTTGGTCAATCTTGCCGTCAATGCACGCGACGCAATGCCGGAGGGCGGACAGCTGTCGATTATAGCCGAGAACGTGCAACTCTCTCCTGGAGAAACCCCCGAAGGGCTCATGGGCGACGCTGTCGCGCTCAAGGTGGTGGACACCGGCAGCGGCATTGCTGCCGAAATTCTCTCACGGGTAATCGAGCCATTCTTCACCACCAAAGGCCCCGACAAGGGTACTGGACTTGGGCTGTCTCAGGTCTACGGTTTTGCCCGCCGTTCCGGCGGAACACTGCTGGTCGCAAGCGAAATCGGCCGCGGCACCACGGTGACGATCTATCTGCCGCGCAGTCACGCACCCGCCGTCGCCACCTCGCCCGAAGACATGACGCAATACCGCGCCGTGGGCCAACAGACGATCTTGGTGGTTGAAGACAATGAAGATGTGAGAAGTGTGGCGGTGTCATTGCTCGAGCAGCTCGGTTATCGGACCATCGCGGTCGAGGAGGCCGATGCCGCGCTGGACGCGCTGGCGGCCGGGCATCAAATCAACCTGCTGTTCAGCGACGTGATATTGCCGGGGCGCACCGACGGCATGGCTCTGGCGCGAGAGGTGACCGATCGTTTTCCTCAAATCCCGATCGTGCTGACCACCGGATTTTCAAAGGTTTTCGAAAGCGAACCGGAATTTCCGGTGCTGCGAAAGCCCTACCAGTTGACGGCACTCGGGCGCGTCATCCACGAGTCGCTGAATTCGAAGGCCCGAAAGACGGCCGCTGCAACCTAAGCCGGAACGACCTCACAAGGCGCGGAGATGCCGGATCGGCTTGCCGGGGGTCAGCGCCTCCGCGGCGGCAATGATCGCATCGGCGTCAATACCGTAATGGCGATAAAGATCGGGAATTGAGCCGGTCTGACCGAAATGTTCGACACCAAGCGAGCGCAGGCGGTGGCCATTCACCGCGCCGAGCCACGCAAGCGTCGCCGGATGCCCATCGAGTACGGTAACGATGCCGCAATGCACCGGCAGCCCGGCGAACAGCCGCTCTATATGGGAGCGCGCATGGACGAGGCCTGTCTCTCGCGCCCGCGTGGCGGCGGTCCATCCGGCGTTGAGCCGGTCAGCCGAGGTCACCGCGAGGAGTCCTACGTCGCGGCGATCCTCGGCCATGAAGCCGGTGGCTTGGATGGCTTCTGGCGCCACCGCGCCAGTGTAGGCGACGACAACTTGGCAATTCGGTCCGGGCGGACGGAGCCAATACGCGCCGTCGACGATCGATTGGCGCAAGGTCGTCGTCATCGAGCGTTGGATTTGCTCGATCGGACGCGTCGACAGCCGCAGATAAATCGACCCACCCGTCTCGTCGTGAAGCCAATTATGCCCGGAGACATCGCCGCCTGGGACGGCGTTCATTCCGTCCTTCTGGATGTAGTCGAGCGCGAAGGAGAGTATGGCGGCAAGTTCGTCCACATACGCCGGCTCAAACGCGGCCAAGCCGTCCTGCGCCATGCCGATGAGCGGTTCAGCAATCGACTGATGGGCGCCGCCTTCAGGTGCGAGCGTTAGGCCTGAGGGCGTCGCCACCAGAATGAACCGCGCATCCTGATAGCAGGCGTAGTTCAGCGAATCCAAGCCGCGGGCAATGAACGGATCGTAGAGAGTCCCGATCGGAATAAGTCTCACACCGTGGATCGCGTGCGACAGACCGAGCGCCGAGAGCAGGATGAACAGATTATTCTCGGCAATACCCAATTCGATATGCTGACCTTTTGTGGAAAAATTCCAATTGAATGTAGACGGAATGCGTTCGCTGCGAAACGTGTCGGCCATGGCCTCGCGTGAAAACAGACCGCGCCGGTTCACCCAGGCGCCGAGATTGGTCGAAACTGTGACATCCGGCGAGGTCGTAACGATACGGTCAACGAGCTCGGACCTGTTACGTGCCAGGTCGTTGAGCAGCGAACCGAATCCGCTCTGCGTCGACATTTCCGGCTGGATGCTGACGGAGAGTTCTTCGAGTGCCGTCAAACGCGCAGCCGTAAGCCGCCGCGGGCCGTCCGAGGCGAACGGCACACGGTCGAGAAAATTTTGCAGAGCGTCTGATGTGTAGCGTAATCCTTCGAACCGGTCCCATTCGTGCCCTGAACGAATCTGCATCGCTTGGCGGAAGTTTTCCATCTGCGCCGGAGTCATCAGACCGGCGTGATTGTCCTTGTGGCCGGCGAACGGCAAACCGTAGCCCTTGATTGTGTAGCAGATGAAACAGACCGGCCTGTCGTGCTCGACACCCCCGAAAGCTTCGAGCAGCGCCGGCAGATCGTGACCGGCGAGATTGGTCATCAGCCGGGCCAGCTCTTCGTCCGAGCGCGCGTCGATCAATCCGCTGACCGGCCCTTGATCGCCGATGGCGTCGATGAGATGCCGCCGCCACGCCGCGCCGCCTTGAAACACCAGCGCGGAATAGAGCTGGTTCGGGCACTTATCGATCCACCGCCTTAAGGCTTCGCCGCCGGGCTCGCGAAATGCAGCCTCCAGCAGCGAGCCGTATTTGAGGATCACGACATCCCAGCCGAAGTTGCGAAACAGCTGCTCGTAGCGTTGCCAGAGTCCTTCCCGAATCACGGCATCGAGGCTTTGCCGATTGTAATCGACGATCCACCAGCAATTGCGCAATTGCTGCTTCCAGCCTTCGAGCATGCACTCGAAAATATTGCCCTC
Organism: Xanthobacteraceae bacterium; assembly: GCA_050725855.1. GTDB lineage: Bacteria > Pseudomonadota > Alphaproteobacteria > Rhizobiales > Xanthobacteraceae > BOG-931. The sequence goes on from JBOHIU010000060.1 coordinate 35,644, forward strand.
GTCCAACTCGGCGTCGCCGATCAGCGCTACCATGCGACCCTCAGGGCGTTGCAAGCCCCAGCCATGTGCCCGCACATAGTCTTGGACCAGCGAGGAAAACAGCGTTTGCGCTACGCCCAGGCCGACCGAACCGGTGGAAAAGTCGACGTCATCGCTGTCCTTCGTGCGCGATGGATAAGACTGCGCGCCCTGATAGCCGCGGAACTTTTCCAACTTTTCGCGTGTCTGCTTCCCGAGCAAATATTGGATGGCATGGAAGTTCGGCGAGGCGTGCGGCTTGACGGCGACGCGATCAGTCGGCCGCAGGGCGTGGAAATACAGTGCTGACATGATCGTCGCCAACGAGGCGGAGGACGCTTGGTGGCCGCCGACCTTCAGCCCGTCGGCATTCTGACGCACGTGATTGGCGTGGTGGATGGTCCAACTGGCAAGCCAGAGCACCTTGCGCTCCAATTCGCCGAGTATGCCCAAATCATCCGTTGAAATTCGCATCGCTTGTGCCGATCATTGGAACGTCGCCGGCGAATATAGATCATCGACGGCGCAAAAGAGGATAATTACGCGGGTTGCGAGCATCGGAGGGATAGGGCGATGGATCTCAGGGGCCCTGTCATCGTCGGCGGTGGACTCGGCGGATTGACCGCCGCCTTGAGCTTGGCCGGCCACGGCATGTCCGTCCGTGTGCTTGAGGGCGCGCCGGAGTTCGGTGCCATCGGCTTCGGCATTCAGTTCGGCCCCAACGTCTTTCATGCCCTGGACCGCATCGGCCTCAGCGAGGCGGTGCGGGAGAAGGCCGACTCGCCGCCCGCCGTATTGATGCTTGACGCGCTCAGCGGCAGGGAAGTCACGCGCGTGCCCACCGGCGCCTCGTTTCGCCAACGTTTCAAACACCCTTACATCGTCATCCACCGCGTTGATCTCCACGACATCCTGGTTGAGGCTTGCCGGCGCAATCCTCTGATCGAGCTTGTCGATGGCGCGATGGTGACGGGCTTTGACGAGCGAGGCGATAACGTAGCGGCGATGACGGAGGACGGCCGCAACTTTACCGCTACCGCACTGATCGGTGCCGACGGCATCCGTTCACGCATCCGCGCGCAGTTGTTCAATGACGGCGAAGCGCTGCCCAACGGCTTCATGGGATTTCGAACTATTGTTCCGATGAGTGAGGTCACATCGGATGTCCGCCGCGATATTGTTGCGCTGTGGGGCGGCCCTGGGTTCCACATCGTGCATTATCCGCTCCGCCACGGCACATTGTCCAATATCGTCGCGGTCTTTCGCAGATCGGCTCATTCCGAGCGCAGCGATGTGGCGGCGTATCGGGCCGAGCTTGAGCATGTTTACCGAGAAGCCCATCCGACCATGAAAGCGCTTCTGGCAATGCTCGACCTGGACCGCCGCCAGGCGATCGGCGATCGCGATCCGATCCGGCATTGGCACAGGGGCCGCGTGGTCCTGCTTGGCGACGCGGCACACCCGACCCTGCAATCACTGGCGCAGGGCGCCTGCATGGCGATGGAAGACGGGATTTGTCTCGGCGATTGCATGGCCGAGGCCGACGGCGACTACAAAGCCGCCTTTCGGCGCTACGAAAGCGCGCGCTCGGTGCGCACGGCGCGGGTGACCCTCGAATCGCGTTCCATCTGGAACATCTATCACGCCGATGGCATTGCGCGCGAAGTCTATTGGCAGATGCTCGGCGAGCGCAGCGAGGCCGACACATTCCAGTGTCTTGCCTGGCTCTATGATGGCTTTCGCTTGGCGGATGACACCGCAGCGGAGCGGCTATAATATTTTCAGGGCAAATTGAACATTGACGCTTCGCGCTCAGCGCCAATAGGTTCGAATAGAAGAAGGGGTATGATATGGCGACAGACGCGCCAGTCACAGTGGCGGCGCGGCTCGATCGATTGCCGGCTTCGCGGCACACGCGGAGGCTGGTGACGCTTCTGTCACTCGGCGGCTGGTTCGAGTTCTACGATCTATTCTTCACCGCCTATGTGGCACTTGGGCTCTTCAAGGGCGGCATTTTCAAGCCAACGACGACAGGCTTGTTCGACCTGCAGGGCTTTGCCAGCTTCGTCGCCGCGCTATTCACCGGGCTCTTCATCGGCACGATTGCCTTCAGCTGGCTGTCGGACCGTTTCGGCCGCCGCTCGATCTTCACCTTTTCGCTGCTGTGATACTCCGCCGGTGCATTCGTCATGGCCTTTCAAGACACGCCGCAGACCATCGACCTATGGCGGTTTATAGCCAGCATCGGGCTTGGGGTCGAGTTGGTAAACGTCGACACGTGTACGTATCGGAACTGGTGCCCAAGGGACGACGGGGCCCGGCGTTCGCCTACAACCAGTTCGTGATGTTCACGGCGGTGCCCGTCGTCGCCTTCCTGGCTTGGCAGTTGGTGCCGACGAAGATTCTCGGTCTCGACGGTTGGCGCTGGGTGGTGCTGCTCGGCTCGATCGGGGCGCTCGTGATCTGGTGGATTCGCCGCAACTTGCCAGAATCGCCGCGCTGGCTGGCGCAGCATGGCCGCATCGCCGAGGCCGAGGCCCTGCTTGCGGATCTAGAGGGAAAAATCCGCGCCGATACTGGCAAGGAGTTGCCGACGCCGGAGATCGTTGCCGGTGAAGCCGATATGAAAAGCGGCGCCTGGAGCGAGATATGGGACGCCACCTATCGGGGCCGCACCCTCATGCTGGTGGTCTATAACCTGTTTCAGACCGTCGGCTATTACGGGTTTTCCAGTTGGGTCCCGACGCTGCTCATTTCGCAGGGAATCGGGGTCACAAGATCGCTCGCCTACACGTTCATCATTGCCGTGGCGGCACCGGTCGGACCGCTGATCGGCGTCTATTTCGCCGATCATATCGAGCGCAAATGGCAGATCGCGTGGGCAGCGATCGGCATCGCAGCGTTCGGCCTGCTGTTCGCATACCAGAGCAGCGCGATCGGGGTCATCGTGTTCGGCGTCCTCATCACGCTGTGCAACAATTGGATGTCGTTCTCGTTCCACGCCTATCAGGCGGAGCTCTATCCGACCCGAATCCGGGCCCAGGCTGTCGGCTTCGTCTATTCGTGGAGTCGTCTTTCCGCAGTCTTCTCCGGCTTCATCATCGCTTTTTTCCTCGGCCACTACGGCACTGTCGGTGTGTTCGGCTTCATCGCCGGCGCGATGATGGTGGTGTTCGTGGTCATTGGCGGCTTTGGACCGGCGGTGACCAAACGGCGACTCGAAGCAATCGCGGCGTGAGAAAGCTAGCGCAGGTTCTCCAGAAGCCGTCGCGCATACTCCGTTTTGCCAGCCTTGGCCGCAAGTTCCTTCAGCTCCTCGGCGCTAATCCAGCCGTTGTGATAGGCGATCTCATCCGGCGCACAGACCAGCTGCCCCTGCCGACGCTGCAGCACGCGAACGAATTCGGCGGCTTCGAGAAGCGAATCGTGAGTGCCGGCGTCGAACCATGCAAACCCACGGCCGAGTCTCTCCACCTTGAGCCGTCGCTGACGCATGTAGAGAATATTGAGGTCGGTAATCTCCAATTCGCCGCGGGGCGAGGGTGCGAGCTGTTTGGCCAATTCGGTGACTTCCGCATCGTAGAAATAGACGCCGATTGCCGCCCAGTTCGATTTCGGATTTTGCGGCTTCTCCTCGATGGAAAGCACTTCGTCGCTTCCCTCGAATTCAACCACGCCGTAGCGCTGCGGATCGTCGACCCAATAGGAGAAGATCGTGGCGCCTTGGTCGCGCGAGTCGGCGCGACGCAGCGCCTCCGGCAGTCCATGACCGTAAAGAATGTTGTCGCCCAGGATCAAACACGACGGGCTGCCGCGCACGAAATCGGCGCCAATGACGAACGCTTGGGCAAGACCGTTTGGCGCCGGCTGTTCGGCGTATTCGAATTTGACGTTCCACTGCCGGCCGGTACCGAGCAAATGCTTGAAAGCCGACTGGTCCTGCGGCGTTGTGATAATCAAAATGTCCTTGATCCCGGCCAGCATAAGCGCCGACAGCGGATAATAGATCATCGGCTTGTCGTAGACCGGCAACAGTTGCTTCGACGCGACCATGGTCAGCGGATGCAACCGGGTGCCGGCGCCACCGGCGAGGATGATGCCCTTACGCGACATGGTTTTCCATCTTCTGCACAGACGCAGCTAGACTGCGTGTCGTTGAATCTACTTCCACCGTCCAGTGCCGGGGCAAGATCCCGAACTTCTGGACAAAAAGGCCGCTGTCCAAGCGCGAATTCGCCGGGCGTTGCGCGGCCGTCGGATAGTCGGCAGTCTCGATCGCAAGCACTTGCGGATTGCGGCCGGTAATTGGCGCGGCGATAGCGACGACGCGGCTGGCAAAGCCATGCCACGTGGTGGCGCCAGCGGCCGTGAAATGATAGGTCCCGGCGAGACATCGATCGTGCAAAAACGCGGAAGTGACGCCAAGGATGGCTTCAGCGAGTTCGAGTGCCGAAGTCGGACTGCCATGCTGATCGGCGACGATCCTCAACTCGTTACCCGTCGATGCGAGGCGCAGCACGCTCTTGAGAAAATTATTGCCGAACTCGCTGTAAACCCAGGCGGTGCGCAAGATGACATGGTGCTTTAATACCCGACGTACGGCGTCCTCGCCGGCAGCTTTGGTCCTTCCATAGACGCTGATCGGAGACGGCGAATCGCTCTCCAGATAAGGCGCATCCTTGGTGCCGTCGAACACATAATCGGTCGAGACATGCACCATCGGAATATCGGCACTGGCACACGCCGTCGCCAGCAAGCCCGGGCCGATCTCATTACCTTTGCGCGCCTCTTCAGCGCGCGTCTCGGCAAGATCAACTTTTGTGTAGGCGGCGGCATTCACCACGAGCCGTGGCTTCCAGCGCGCCATCGCCGCAGCTACCGCCGCGTCATCGCTGATGTCCGCGTCCGCATGCGGCAGCGCATGGAGTGCAAGAGCGCGTAAACCAGCGGCGCGGCTTAGCTGCCGGCCAAGCTGTCCGTTGCCGCCGAACACGAGAATCACGCCGGCACTCCCAGCCGTTCGCCAGCGTAAATATTGTCGCGGATCGACTGCCACCACGGGCGATTGCCCAGATACCACTCGACGGTCTTGCGCAAGCCGCTCTCGAAGGTCTCGCGCGGCCGCCAGCCGAGCTCGCCGCAGATACGCGTCGGATCGATCGCATAACGTAAATCGTGGCCCGGACGATCGGCCACGAAGCTGATGAGAGATTCTCGGCTTTTGACCGCCCTGTTCGGTGCGAGTTCATCGAGCAGCACGCAAATAGCCCGAACCACGTCGAAGTTGGTCCGTTCGCTGCGACCGCCGACGCAATAGGTCTCGCCGACCCGCCCGCCACTAACCACGGTCAAAAGCGCATGGGCATGGTCCTCGACGTAAAGCCAATCGCGCACGTTGCCGCCGTTTCCGTAGACCGGAAGCTTTTTGCCTTCGAGGCCATTGATGATCGTCAATGGGATGAGTTTCTCGGGAAAATGGTAAGGACCATAGTTATTGGAGCAGTTAGTGATCAGCACCGGCAGACCGTAGGTATGATGCCACGCGCGCACGAGGTGATCGGACGCCGCCTTCGAGGCCGAATAAGGCGAGCGCGGCGCGTAGGGGGTGTGCTCGCTGAAACAGCCGTCGGACCCAAGCGATCCGAACACCTCATCCGTCGAGATATGATGGAAACGGAAACCAGCCTGGGCATCGTCCGGCATGGAGCGCCAATAGGCGAGCGCCGTTTCCAGCAGCGTGTAGGTGCCGACGATGTTTGTCTCGATGAAGTCAGCGGGGCCATCGATAGAACGATCGACGTGACTCTCGGCGGCAAGATGCATCACGACATCGGGCCGGTAACCGGAAAAGACATCCTTCATGCGCGTCGCATCGGCGATATCGGCGCGCACGAAACGATAGCGCGGATTATTCGCGACTGGCGCGAGCGAAGCCAAATTGCCCGCGTAGGTCAGCTTATCGACCACGCAAACGCGATGTTCGGTGTCGCGGATGAGCCCCCGGACGACCGCCGACCCAATAAATCCCGCGCCACCGGTGATGAGAAATCGCTTCGTCATCGCGCTCCATCATAGCGGAACGGCGAGACAAAGTCAGCAAAAGCCAGGAGTTTGTGATCCTTTTCGGAGAGCACCGCATCGGCAGCCAAAACCGGCCAGGAGATCGCGAGCGTCGGGTCGTCCCAGGCGAGGCCCTGCTCGCATTCGGGTGCATAGTAGTCGTCGACCTTGTAGGCGACCTCAGTATCGTCCTCAAGCGTGCAATAGCCGTGTCCGAAGCCGCGCGGAACGAACATTTGTTCGCCGCCTCGGCCGGTCAGTGTTGCCGCCGTCCAACGGCCGTAGGTCGGCGAGCCGGCGCGCAGATCGACGGCAACATCATAGATGCTGCCGCGCAGAACCCGCACGAGCTTGCCCTGCACTCGTGGGGGGACCTGAAAGTGCAAGGCTCGCACCGTCCAGCGTTTGAGCGACAGCGCTTGGTTGTCCTGCACGAAGTCGGCACCGAG
>JBOHIU010000061.1:0-10817 GCA_050725855.1 Xanthobacteraceae bacterium
GTGGATGGTGCCGGTTCCGATTGGTCGAAAAATGCTAGAACCGAATGGGGGTTTGCGCGTTGTAGGCGTGACCTGCAGTCGCGGCTGTTGCATCCTTCCCACCGATTCGTCTCCAAAACCAAGGAAAATCCGATGGTCGTCACCGCTACGCAGATCACCCCGCTTGTCGCCATCGCGGCCGGCATCCTGATCCTGATCGTCCCGCGGCTGTTGAATTACATCGTCGCGATATATTTGATCTTCGTCGGCTTCGTCGAGCTCAACCACACCCATCATTGGGTGCATTTCGGCATGGATACGCACGGCGCGCACGTCATCTCGGTCGCCCAAATGCTGTCGTGGTTGCACGCATGATCGGGTGGTAGTGTCGATCCCATGGCCAAATCGCGCTCCAAACTCTCGCGTCAGCCGGTGAAGAAGTCCGCGGTCCGCGGCGGCGCCCCCGCGCGCCGCAAAGCCAAGCCGGGCCCCAAGCCGCGCGCGGCCAAGGCCGCGCCGGCCAAAGCCACGGCGAAAACCGCGCACAAGAACGCGAACAAGGGCAAATGGGTCTATGCTTTCGGCGGCGGCAAGGCCGAGGGACGCGCCTCGATGCGCAACCTCCTCGGCGGCAAGGGCGCGGGGCTCGCCGAAATGGCCCATCTCGGCCTGCCGGTGCCGCCCGGTTTCACCATCACCACCGAGGTGTGCACGTATTTCTACGAGCATGAAAAGTCCTATCCGAAGGACCTGAAGCCGCAGGTCGAGGCCGCGCTTACCCAAGTCGGCCGCATCGCCGGAAAGCAATTCGGCGATCCTGAAAATCCGCTGTTGGTCTCGGTGCGCTCCGGCGCCCGCGCCTCGATGCCGGGCATGATGGACACGGTGCTCAACCTCGGACTCAACGACGTGACGATGAAGGCGCTGGCGGAAAAATCCGGCGACCGGCGCTTCGCGTTAGACAGCTACCGCCGTTTCATCACCATGTATTCCGACGTGGTGCTCGGCATCGGGCACCACCATTTCGAGGAAATTCTCGACGACCACAAGGATCGCAACGGCTACACGCTCGACACCGAGCTCGATGCCGACGACTGGCAAGCGCTCATCGTTCGCTACAAGGAGCGTGTCGAGGAGGAGAGCGGCAAGCCGTTCCCGCAGGACCCGCACGCGCAATTGTGGGGCGCCATCGGCGCGGTGTTCGGCTCGTGGATGAACCAGCGCGCCATCACCTATCGGCGCCTGCATCGCATTCCGGAAAGCTGGGGCACAGCAGTCAACGTGCAGGCGATGGTGTTCGGCAATATGGGCGAGACCTCGGCCACGGGCGTCGCGTTCACGCGCAACCCTTCCACCGGCGAGAAGAAACTCTATGGCGAATTTCTGATCAACGCGCAGGGCGAGGACGTGGTCGCCGGCATCCGCACGCCGCAGGAAATCACCGAGCGGGCGCGCAAAGAGGCGGGCTCCGACAAGCCGTCGATGGAGGCGGCGCTGCCGGAGGCTTTCGCCGAACTCAAGCGCATCCATGCCGCGCTGGAGAAGCATTACCGTGACATGCAGGACCTCGAATTCACGGTCGAGCAGGGCAAGCTGTGGATGCTGCAGACCCGCAGCGGCAAGCGCACCGCCAAGGCCGCTTTGCGCATCGCCGTCGAACTCGCCCATGAAAAGTTGATCTCGAGACAGGAGGCGGTGACGCGTATCGATCCCGCCTCGCTCGATCAGCTCCTGCATCCGACGATCGATCCGAATGCCGAGCGCAAGATCATCGCCACCGGTCTGCCGGCGTCGCCCGGCGCCGCCAGCGGCGAGATCGTGTTCTCGCCCGACGAGGCCGAGCTGCTCAAGAGCCAGGGCCACAAGGTCATTCTGGTGCGCGTCGAAACCTCCCCGGAAGACATTCACGGCATGCACGCCGCCGAGGGGATTTTGACCGCGCGCGGCGGCATGACCTCGCACGCTGCCGTGGTCGCCCGCGGCATGGGCAAGCCGTGCGTCTCCGGCGCCGGCAGCCTGCGCGTCGATTACCGCACGCAGACCATGAGTTCCGGCGGCGTGACGCTGCAGAAAGGCGACACGCTGACGATCGACGGCTCGACCGGCCAGGTGCTCGCCGGCAAGGTGCCGATGATCGAGCCGGAACTCGCCGGCGAATTCGCAACCCTGATGCAATGGGCCGACGGCGCGCGCACGCTGGGCATCCGCGCCAATGCCGATACGCCGGCGGACGCGCGCGTGGCGATCAAGTTCGGCGCCGAAGGCATCGGGCTGTGCCGCACCGAGCACATGTTCTTCGACGAAGACCGCATCCGCGCGGTACGTGAAATGATTCTCTCGGGCGACGAAAAAGCCCGCCGCGCGGCTCTCGCAAAGCTTCTGCCGATGCAACGCGCCGACTTCGCCGACCTGTTCAAGATCATGGGGGCGCTGCCCGTCACCATCCGGCTTCTCGACCCGCCGCTGCATGAGTTTTTGCCGCACACCGAGGAAGAGATCGCCGCGGTGGCGGAGGCGATGGGCGAAGATCCGAAAAAGCTTTCCGATCGGGCCCGCGAGTTGCACGAGTTCAACCCGATGCTTGGCTTCCGCGGCTGCCGCCTCGCCATCGCCTATCCGGAAATCGCCGAAATGCAGGCGCGCGCGATTTTCGAGGCCGCGGTGGCGGCGGCAAGGGAGACCGGCAAGCCGGTGACGCCGGAGATCATGGTGCCGCTGATCGCCGGCAAGGCCGAACTCGATCTGGTGAAGGAACGGATCGACGCCATGGCGCAAGCGGTCGCGGCCGAGACCAAGAGCGCGGTCAAATATCAGGTCGGCACCATGATCGAACTGCCGCGCGCCGCGCTCAAGGCCGGAGAGATCGCCGAAACCGCCGAATTCTTCTCCTTCGGCACCAACGATCTGACGCAAACCGCCTTCGGCATCAGCCGCGACGATGCGGCAAGCTTCTTGAACATCTATACCGCGAAGGGAATTCTGCCGGCCGATCCGTTCGTATCGATCGACCGCGACGGCGTCGGCGAACTCATCCGCATCGCCGTCGAGCGCGGCCGCAAGGTGCGCAAAAATCTGAAACTCGGCATTTGCGGCGAGCATGGCGGCGATCCCGCCTCGGTCGCGTTCTGCCACGACGTCGATCTCGATTATGTCTCGTGCTCGCCGTTCCGCGTGCCGATCGCGCGTCTTGCGGCCGCCCAAGCCGCGCTGGGCAAGGACGCCGCGAGCGACGGATAAGCTAGTGTCCCGATTCCGAAGTTCGCATCATTGTGCGGCCCCCTCGTTTGCGAACTTCGGAATCGAAAGGACACTGGCAAGCTATTGATCTAGTGTGGCTTTGGTTCAGAAGTCCGCACAGCGAGCCCGCCGTATGGATGATGCGGAATTCTGAACCGCCACACTAGCCCTTAACCATGCCGGCATCATGATGGCGCGCGTCTCGTTGTTGAGAGCGAGGCAATGACGATCTACCGCCGCGGTTAACGCGTTCGCAAGGTTAATCCCCGAAAAACCCGACCTGTAGCTTTTGAGCCACTGCGGCTTAACCGCATGCGGCTAGCGTGTGTTTTGCGTGTGGGGTGAGGGGACAATGGCGTCGCGTACTTTGACGCTAGGAGCGCGTAGTCGGGCACTGGGGCGCAGTAGCTCGACACGTTTCTGGTTCAGCGCGTTTTTCATCGCGCTGATGCCGACCTCGATCGGCTACCAGGATATCGCCGCGCTGTTCGCGGGTCAGCCGGCGGCGCCGCTTACGCAGCATGCGCATCTGATCGCCTCGCCCTTCGGCACCATCGAACCGGCGACCTACAGCTACGGCATCCGGCCGATCGGGACAGCCATGCCGCAGCTGCCGGCGATCGTGCGGGTCAATTTCGATCCGGGCTCGGTCGATGCGCAGGCGTGGTCGATCGGGCAGCCGTTGCAACAACGCGCGCCGCGCATCGACTATCCGATGGTCGACCGCCGCCTCAAGGGCGATCGTCTGCCGTTGCCGGTCGGCGCGCCCGCGGCGGCTGCACAAAGCACCGCGCCGCAAAGCTTGCCGCAACGTCAGCCGATCCATGCCGCGCCGGCGGTGCAGCGGTCTCTGCATCCTGCGGTTCCAAAGCTCGTGCCGCACGCGCAAGCGACCGCCGCGCAAATTGCGTCCGCCCTGCAGGCCGAAGTGCCGGCGGCCGGTGAGATCGGCGCGGCCTCTCCGCAACGCAATACGCCCGCGACGATCGCTTTTGCGGACGACGATGATTCCGACCGTTCAGTACAAATCTATTTCGCTTCCGATCTGACCGGTTCGCCGAGCGGGCTTGAACAATGGGCGCCGGGCGCCGCGCCGATCGTGGCGACGCCGTCGCTCGACGGTCCGGACCGCGACATCGTCATTGGCAAGGACGAGAGCCGGTTGGAAAGCCCGGCGCAACGGCTCGGACTTGCCGGCAAGGCGCGCGCCAAGGCGGTGAAATGTCTGACCGAAGCCGTCTATTTCGAGGCGCGCGGCGAACCGTTCCGCGGCCAGGAAGCGGTCGCGCAAGTGGTGATGAACCGGGTGTTCTCAGGCTACTATCCGAACAATGTCTGCGGCGTGGTCTATCAGAACGCCAGCCACTATCTCGCCTGCCAGTTCACCTTTGCGTGCGAAGGGCGCAACCTCCATCGGATCGATGAGCCCGTCATGTGGGCGCAGGCCAAGCGCATCGCTAGCGACGAACTCGACGGCAAAATCTGGCTCGCCGACATTGGCCACGCGACGCACTACCACGCCTATTGGGTGCACCCGAGCTGGGTGCACGAGATGACCCGATTGTACAAGCTCGGCGCCCACACATTCTATCGGCCGCGCGCGTGGGGCAGCGGCGATTACGAGCCGGTCTGGGGCCGGCCGGCGGCCACATCAAAGGCCGATCAAAAGCCCGATGCCGCGTCCAAGGGTCCGGAAGCGCGGGCTTCTTGGAACACTAATGGATCGAGTGTCGCCGCGCCAGTTTATTTCAGATCATGAACGCGAGTGCCACGACCAAAACAGACATGCCAACTGAATGACTATTAGGATAAATCCGAAAAGAAATTCGTTTTCACGATTAAAAGAACAGCGAGAATCCGACCGTCAAGAGTATAATGCCATTCGCCGATGCTAGATTGCTATGCCGCCAGCGCTTTCAGCGCCGCTTTCGGCTCGCGGTCGATGATCCGCAACAGCGTCCGCATGGCGCCGTCGGGGTTCCGCCGCCCCTGCTCATAGGCTTCCATGGTCCGCGCCGGAACCCCGAACAGGCGCTCAAATTCCTTGGTCGAGGCGGCAACCTTCAAGCGGATGGCTTTGATCGCAGCGGGCGTCATGGCGACGCTTGGCGGCTCGTAGGGCCGCAAATAAATTTCGCCACGCAGATGTTTAGCCATTTCTTCAAAGGCCTCGACGAGATCATCACCGACGCGTGAACCCTTTACGGGGGATCGGCCGCGCGCCGGCTTATTCACGTGAAGGCGCTTTTTTGGCGACGCGGCGAGTTGCTTGCGGCGATTGATGCGGTCTTTATTCGCTAACGCCATTGCTAACTCCCAGGCTTCTTGATGCTTTCGAGCGCCGTAAGAATTCGCCGACGCTGCTCGTTGGACAGATCATCCCGCTCGCTCTTGGGGTAGGCGGCCATCATATAGAAACGGTCGGTTCCTAGCGCCACGTAATAGACCACACGGCCGCCGCCTCGTTTGCCCATCCCCGACCGCTCTATCCGCGCTTTGCGGACGCCCTTGAGCCCGCGGATCATTGGGTGATTCGGATTGGCGACGATGCGGGCTTCGAGTTCGGCCATGGCGGCTTGGTCAATGCCCATATCGCGCATGCCGCGCAGGTACGGCGCCAAGCGGAAGACCGGCATGTCGCCTCATACGACGGTGCAGTGGATACGTCAATGTATGATATGACGTATTTTGTCGCTCTCACACTGCCGGCGGCGGAATTCACATCTCGATATCGAGGCCGATGTCGAGATTCTGCACCGAGTGGGTGAGCGAGCCCGAAGACAGATAATCGACGCCGGTTTCGGCGATGGCGGCGGCGGATTGCAGCGCGATGCCGCCGGAAGCTTCGATCACCAGGCGGCCGGCCACCATGGCGACGGCCCGCCGCATCGATTCGAGATCGAAATTGTCGATCAGCACCACGTCGGCGAGACCGACCGCGAGCACTTCCTCGAGCTGATCGAGCGAATCGACCTCGATCTCGATCTTGACCAGATGCCCGGCCGTTTCCTTGGCCCGCGTCAGGACGGCGGCGATGCCGCCCGCGACCGCGATGTGATTGTCCTTGATCAGCATCGCGTCGTCGAGGCCGAAGCGGTGATTGAAACCGCCGCCGCAGCGGACCGCATATTTCTCCAGAGCGCGCAGTCCCGGCGTGGTTTTTCGCGTGCAGATGATGCGCGCCTTGGTGTGCGCGATGCGTTCGACGAAGGCCGCCGTCGCCGTGGCGATGCCGGACATATGGCCGATGAAATTGAGCGCGGTGCGCTCGGCGCCGAGAATGGCGCGCGCGTTGCCTTCGATACTCATCAGCGTGGCGCCCGCGGCCATGGCTTCGCCATCGCGCGCCGACGGTCTGATACCGATCTGCGGCGACAGGCGGCGAAACGAAGCCTCCACCAGCGGCAGGCCGGAGACGATCCCAGGCTTGCGTGCGACCACCATGGCACGGCCGCGGGTGTCCTCGGGCACGGTCGCGATCGAGGTGATGTCGCCGGCGCGGCCCAAATCTTCTTCCAGCGCGCGCGCCACCGCGTGTTCGATCTCGATCGGGGAGAGGAAAGCGTCGGCACGCAAAAGCGACATTGCACACGGCCCGGCGTGTTTATTCGCAAGGGACGCCGTCTCGTTCGGCCCCCAAGCCAGCTTCCGATACCATTGGGCAAACCCCAGGTGCAAATCGGCGCGCCCGGGCTCGATCCAGCGATCCTGCCGCCGGACGTGGACGGCGGTGTTTTCGTTTGGGCCATTTGCGGCCGGCCCTTATGCTGCGGCGTTTGCAATTCAATCTGTACCGGCCGCGCAAAGCCTGGCGCTCGGCTCGCCGCGATGCCGGTCTGACGGGAGTTCAGCGTGGTGACATTCAAGGCGATCGTCATCGACAAGGCCGAGGGCGGCCAGACGGTGCGGCTGACCGATTTCGTCGAAACCGATTTGATGGCCGGCGACGTCACGGTCGCGGTGGAATGGTCGACGGTCAACTACAAGGACGGTCTCGCGCTAACCGGCAAGTCTCCGGTGGTGCGCCGTTTCCCGATGATTGCCGGGGTCGACTTCGCCGGTACCGTCGAGGCCTCATCCCATCCAGCCTGGAAGCCGGGTGACAAAGTCATCCTCAACGGCTGGGGGCTGGGCGAAACCCATTTGGGCGCCTTTGCCGAAAAGGCCCGCGTCAAGGGCGATTGGCTGGTGCGGCTCCCGGCCGGCATGCGCGCGCGCGATGCGATGGCGATCGGCACCGCGGGCTACACAGCCATGCTGGCGGTGATGGCACTGGAGCGTGCCGGAGTGGCGCCGTCGCGGGGGCCGCTGATCGTCACGGGGGCGGCCGGCGGCGTCGGCTCGGTGGCCGTGGCGCTCCTGTCCAAGCTTGGTTACGCCGTGACGGCTTCTACCGGGCGGCCGGCCGAAGCGGCGTATCTGACGGGTCTCGGGGCGGCCGAGGTGATCGAGCGCAAGGAGCTTGCCGGACCGCCACGGCCGCTCGCCAAGGAGCGCTGGGCCGGTGGCATCGACGCCGTCGGCTCGGCGACGCTCGCCAATGTGCTCTCGATGATCCGCTACGGCGGAGCCGTGGCCACTTGCGGGCTCGCCGGCGGGATGGACTTACCGACAAGTGTTGCACCGTTCATCTTGCGCGGGGTGTCGCTTCTCGGCATCGACTCGGTTATGTGCCCCTTGCCGTTGCGCCAGGAGGCGTGGCGTCGGCTGGACGCCGACCTCGACAGGAAGAAGATCGGCGCCATGACCAGCGAGATCGGGCTTGGCGACGTCATCGAAGCCGGCCGCCGGATCGTCGAGGGGCAAGTTCGCGGGCGGATTGCGGTGAAAGTTCGATAAGCGTGGGCACATTCGGCTACAAAATCCGCCACAATCGGAGGCCGCTATGGTAAGGGGACGGTTAAGAAATTTCGTTAATCTGCGGGTGGTCTCGTGAGGGGGTTGTCGATGCTGTTCCGCGTAGTCGTCATTGCATGTGCCTTGGCATGTGCGGTGGGGGTGACCTCGGCCGCCTTTGCCGAAGATCTGACGCCCGAGCAGGCTCGGGCTTTCATCGCCGGCAAGCTGTTTGCCTACAATTGTTTCGATGGCACGACCGGCGTCGGGCGTATCATGAGCGACGGCTCGATCATCGGTACGATCCGGCCGCCCGGCAGCAGCCAAATCCACTTTGCCACGCTGCCTCCGGGCACGCTCCGCATAACGGCGACGTCGGTGTGCGCGCATCTGCCGGGGCTGCCGATCCAGCCCTGCTTCCGCGTGCAGAAGATCGACTATCACACCTTTCGCGGATCGATCTCCGGCCTTGGCTTTGCCTATTGCGATTTCTATCAGCGCAATCCGCGCGCCGCGCTGACCAGACACGAGCCGGCGCACAAGCCGGGAACCGCGGTGGCCGCCGAGCGGCCGGCACCCTAACCCAGCGGATCGCTCCGGCGGATCATTCGAGGTCGAGCCGGAACGGCATCGCTTCTTCGGCGACGACCCCACGGCCGATCGTTTCGATGGCCGCGACCATGCGGCCGTTGCGGCCGAGCAAACGGTCGGCAAGCGAAACGATGCGTATATTGGGCGTGGCGGTCGGCGACGCCCGCCGCAGCGCCGAGGCGATACGGTCTTCGGCACGATGCGGGCTGAGCGCGCAGACGCTGGCGAATGCGCTCGCGGTCGAGCGGCTGATGCCCATGTAGCAGTGCACGACCAGCGGAGCGCGGCGGTCCCAGGCGCGCACGAACTTCAACAGATCGGCGACGTGAGCGTCGCCGGGCATGATGTAGCCGTCGAGCGGCGAAGAAATGTCATGCAGTCGCAGCCAGAGGTGATTTTCCGGCGCGATGCCGCTCGGACGTGCGATCCGATCCTGGTCGCCGAGCAGCGAGACGACATGGCGCGCCCCGGTGTCGCTGATGGTTTCCTGCAGGCGGGCGAGCGAGCAAACGTGGATCATGGAGCCGGCAAAGGTGACGAGTGGCCCCCGCATATAATCGCGGGCAGTGGCGCAAGTAAGATACGGCCGGTCAGCCGCCCGCCAGTTTTCGAAAGCGTTCGAGATAGCGTTCCTCCGCCATCTCCGCGGGCCATGGTTTCAGATATTCGCGCTCCGATGACGGGGCGATGCGCGGCGGACGGCCGAAGAAACGCCGCGCTTCCGCGGTCGAAAAGCCGGCGAGCCGCGTGGCTTCCAGAAAGGCGGCCTGCCGGTCGGCGATTTTGGTGAGCTGCTCCAGGTCCGGAGGGGACTGTGCCGGCAGTCCGAAGCGCCGATGGATCGCCGCGAGCAGGCGGCGCTCGACCGCCTTGTAGGCGTCGC
This sequence comes from Xanthobacteraceae bacterium, assembly GCA_050725855.1. Lineage (GTDB taxonomy): Bacteria > Pseudomonadota > Alphaproteobacteria > Rhizobiales > Xanthobacteraceae > BOG-931. The sequence goes on from JBOHIU010000061.1 coordinate 9,527, forward strand.
CAATGACCGCCTTGAACGGCGAAATCATGTCGCCGATTACGTATTCGGGCGCATCGTGCAGCAACACGGCGAGCCGGCGGGCGTGATCCAACCGCGGTGTTTTCTCGCGCGCGAGCGCCTCGACCAGGCAGCAATGCTGGGCCACGGAATAAATGTGGGCCCCCGACGTCTGTCCGTTCCAGCGGGCCACGCGCGCCAGGCCGTGCGCGATGTCCTCGATCTCGATGTCGAGCGCGGACGGATCGAGCAAGTCGAGCCGCCGTCCCGACAGCATGCGTTGCCAGGCGCGTTCGCTCGGAGACTTGGCTGCAGTCTTGCCTGTCGTCTTGGCTGCCGGTGTGGGCACGGTCGCTATCGCCCGGTAATGTCGATTGCGGTATTACGCGATTCCCGCCGCCGGGACACTTTCCGCCTTGAGCACGGAGTTTTTCATGAGACTACCCCGCCGTCGAGCTTTGGGTCTGGCAGGCAGTGCGCTCGCCATGCCGTTGCTGCCGCGAGCGGCGCGGGCGCTCGATTACCCCACGCGCACGGTGCGTATTCTGGTCGGCTACAGCGCCGGCGGCGTCAGCGACATCCTGGCGCGACTGTTGGCGCAAAATCTCTCCGATCGGCTCGGCCAACCGTTTGTGGTTGAAAATCGGCCCGGCGCGGCGAGCAATGTCGCCGCCGATGTGTTGGTGCATGCGCCGGCCGACGGCTACACGCTGTTTCTTGCCGGGATCTCGAACGCGATCAATGCGGCGATCTATAAGCATCTCGATTTCAGCTTTGCCCGCGACGTGGCGCCGGTCGGTCTCATCAGCCGCAGCCCGCTGGTGATGGAGGTCAGTCCTTCTTTTCCCGCCAAGACCGTTCCCGAATTCATCGCCTACGCCAAGGCTCATCCCGGCACCCTCAATATGGGCTCGGCCGGCACGGGAGGCGCCACGCACGTCGCCGGCGAATTGTTTCAAATGATGGCCGGCATCAAAATGCTGCACGTTCCTTATCGCGGATCGCCGCCGGCTTTGTCGGACCTCCTCGCCGGCCGCGTGCAAGTGATGTTCGACAACATCGCGGCCTCGATCGCGCTCATCCGCGCCGGCAAGCTGCATCCGCTGGCGGTGAGTTCGCGGACCGATGCGCTTCCCGGCGTGCCGCCGATCAGCGATTTTCTGCCCGGTTACGAGGCCTATGTCTGGAACGGCGTCGTCGCTCCCAAGGCGTGCTCGCCCGTCATCATCGGCAAATTGAACACCGCGATCAACGCCGTCGTCGCCGATCCGAAGTTCAAGGCCGCACTCGATCA
>JBOHIU010000062.1:0-9100 GCA_050725855.1 Xanthobacteraceae bacterium
CATGATGGACAACGCAAGCGCGTTGCCCACGGCGACAACATCAACGGCAGACAGATGATCGAAATCGGCTGAAAATCACCCACACGACTTCACGATGAAGCAAAATTAATTTCGAATTGATTCGAAATTTGGCGAGGCGTCGGCGCGCGGCTAGTGGTCCGATTCTAACATTCGCATCCCCTTTCGGCGCTCTCTTATGCGAATGTTAGAATCAAAGGACCACTAGCCATATTAAGTGCTAGTGGAGCTTTGGATTTGACATTCGCTATCGGAACCGTCGGCTGGGCGGGTAGCGAATGTCAAATTCGCTCCACTTGGCCGCTGACGCTGTTTTCCCTCCCGCAACGCCGCCAGAAGTGAAATAATCCGTCTGCCAAGTGTGGCGGTTCAGAAGTTCGCATCATCCTTGCGGCGGGGCTCGTTACGCGGACTTCTGAACTAAAGCCGGGACATTAGCTTGGCTGCCAAACCGTGGCCCGGATCGAAGTGGAGGGAGAAGACGTGCTTACCGCCGCCCGCAACGACATGCTGACCCGCGTCGGTCCCGGCACACCCATGGGCGAACTGCTTCGCCGCTATTGGCAGCCGGTCGGCGGCGCCAGCGAGCTTGACGGCCCATTTCCGATCAAGCCGGTGCGGCTCTTGGGCGAGGACCTCGTGCTTTACCGCGATCGCGCCGGCCGCTACGGCCTGATCGGGCGCCATTGCCCGCACCGCCGCGCCGACATGGCCTACGGCTGGGTCGAGGACCGAGGCATCCGCTGCTCCTATCACGGCTGGCGCTTCGACGAGACCGGCGCCTGTCTCGATCAGCCCTACGAGGACACCACAAGCCCCAAGCCGTCGAAGGCGGGCTGCGAGGCGACGGCCTATCCGGTCAAGGAATGCGCTGGGCTCCTGTTCGCCTATCTGGGTCCGCTGCCGGCGCCGGAATTGCCGGTCTGGGAGCCGTTCACCTGGCCGAACGGTTTTCGCGAGATCGTGCTCGCCGACATACCCTGCAACTGGTTTCAGTGTCAGGAAAACTCCATCGATCCGGTTCATTTCGAATGGATGCACGACAACTGGGGCTCGAGGCTGCGCGGCGGCGACGCCAACGGCGCCCCCAAGCACCTGAAACTCAAATTCGAGGACTTCGAGCATGGCCTTATCTACAAGCGCGTGCGCGAGGGGCAGAGCGAACAGGACCGTTACTGGACGGTGGGCCGCGTGGCGCTGTGGCCGAATGGCTTTTACCTCGGCAGCCATTTCGAATGGCGCGTGCCGGTCGACGACGAGAATACGCTTTCGGTGGCGTGGTTTTTCATGCGCGTGCCCAAAGGCCGCGAGCCCTATGTGCAAAAGCGCGTGCCGGTGTGGAAGAGCCCGATTCAAGATGACAGCGGCCGCTGGATCACCAGCCACGTGATCAATCAGGACATCGTCGCCTGGGTCGGACAGGGACGTATCGCCGACCGTACGAAGGAAAACTTGCGCTCGAGCGACATCGGCATCGCCATGATGCGCAAGCGCTTCTTTGAAGAGATCGACGCGATGCAAGCGGGCAGGGAGCCGGGCGGAATCATCCGCAGCGCCAATCAGGCCGCCTGCATCGCGCTGCCGAACATGGCCCGCGAATTCAACACCGAGGGTATTGCGCTCGCCGACTACGACCAGGACCCGATCCTGCGCCAGCGCCTGCGCGAATTCCGTCACCACTTCGGCCAGCCGCCGCAGGTGCGTCGTGAATTCGTCGAAGCGATGGGGATCGCCGGGCCTTAGTGCGGTTCAGAAGCCCGCATCATGCTTGCGGCGGAGTTCGTCATGCGGACTTCGGAATCGAAACGCTAGAAATTTCTTTCTCACAAATCGGTCGTGACGCGTTCGCCCTTCCGCTTCCGGGATTGAATCGAATGCGATCAACTCATCGACGCGGCCGCACGTCGCGGATGCCCGATCGTTCGGCAGCGCGCGTCTTCACTGCGCCTTTTTTCTGTCCTTGACGGAAATTTTTTTCCATTTAGATAGGGAATTGAAGCCGCAATGAGAAATATTTTCTCCTGTCGAGCCTTTGCATCGTGAAACGCGGTGCGCTATTGCGCGCCGAAACAGAGATGATTTTTGTTATCGCCTTCCGGGACATTTGCGGCAACAGGAGCGCAGGCAGTGAATCGGCTCGACGACCTCGAAGCCCAAAGCATCTTCATCTTTCGCGAGGCGTTCGCACGGCTGCGGCGCATCGCGCTGCTCTGGTCCCTGGGCAAGGACTCCAATGTGATGATCTGGATCGCCCGGAAGGCGTTCTTCGGCCGCGTGCCCTTTCCGGTGCTGCACGTCGACACCGGCAAGAAGTTTCCCGAGATGTACGCGTTTCGCGAGCGTTTCGCGCCCGAATGGCATCTCGATCTGAAAGTGGAGCCCTGTCCGCCGGTCGAGACCATCGATCCGAGCTTGCCGCCCGCGGCGCGTTCGGCCGCGCGCAAGACCGCGGGATTGAAGGACGCGTTGGCCAAATACGGCTTTGATGGACTCGTGGCCGGCATCCGCCGCGACGAAGAACCGACTCGCGCCAAGGAGCGCGTGTTTTCGCCGCGCGGCAGCGAAGGCGGTTGGGATGTTCGCGATCAGCCGCCGGAATTCTGGGATCATTTCAACGCCGCGCCGCCGCCGGGAGCGCACTTGCGCATTCATCCCATCCTGCATTGGACCGAACTCGACATCTGGCAATACACAAAGCGGGAAGGCATTCCGATTATCCCGCTCTATCTCACCCGCAACGGCAAACGCTACCGCTCGCTCGGCGACACCGACATCACGTTTCCGGTCGCCTCGCAGGCGGCGACCATCGACGAGATCGTCGCCGAACTCGAGGCGACCAGGATTCCCGAGCGTGCCGGCCGGGCCATGGACCACGAAACGGAAGACGCATTCGAGCGGTTGCGCGTCTCCGGCTATCTTTAACGGGACTGCCGACCATGAACATGATCGTCACAGACGGCAAAGTAGCGGCACCTCGGGTGCAGCAACGGCCCTTGGTGCGGATCGTCATTGTCGGCCACGTCGATCACGGCAAATCGACGCTGATCGGCCGGCTGCTGCATGAGACCGGCAGCTTGCCCGCGGGCAAGCTCGAAAACATCAGTGCGGTCAGCGATCGCCGCGGCATGCCGTTCGAATGGTCGTTTCTGCTCGACGCGCTGCAGACCGAGCGCGACCAGGGCATCACCCTCGACACCAGCCAGATCCGCTTTCGCGCCGCCGCGCGCGACATCGTTCTGATCGACGCGCCCGGCCATGCCGAATTCGTGCGCAACATGGTCACCGGCGCCGCCCAGGCCGACGCGGCACTGCTGGTGGTCGATGCATCGGAAGGCGTCCGCGATCAAACGCGCCGCCACATTCATCTCCTGCACCTTTTGGGCGTTTCGCAGCTCGCCGTGGTCGTCAACAAAATGGATCGCGTGGCGTTCGATCGGGCCCGGTTTGCCGAAATCGAAGCGGAGGTCGTCGCCCAATTGTCGACCCTCGGGCTTTCGGCCAGCGCGATTATCCCGATCTCGGCCCGGCACGGCGACGGCGTCGCTCAGCGCACGCCGTCGCTCGCCTGGCATGACGGACCGACGGTGTTGCAGATGCTGGACCGGTTTGCGCCGGCGAAGCCGTTGGCCGACCTGCCGCTGCGCATTCCGGTCCAGGCCGTGTACAAATTTGACGACCGGCGCATCATTGCGGGACGTGTCGAAAGCGGTCGGCTCGCGGTCGGCGACGAGATTGCGCTGTTGCCGCGCGGCACCAGGGCGCGCGTACAGTCGATCGAAGTGTGGCCTGCGCCGCGCGATGCCGGTGCGGAGGCGACGGCGCTGGCCGGGCGCTCGATTGGCCTGACGTTGGACCGGCAGATTTTCGTCGAGCGCGGCGATCTCATCGCCGCGCCGGCGGCGCCCGCTGCGGTCCTGTCGCGGCTGCGCGCACGGATTTTCTGGCTGCACGAGGACCCTCTGCGCGCCGGCATGACGGTCGGCGTGCGGGTCGGCATGGCCGAGCGCAGCGGCAGAATTGAAAAAATCGAGGACGCGATCGATCCCGGCGAGCTGTCGCCGAGCGCCAAGTCCGCGATTGCGCGCAATCATATCGGCGAGATCGAGATCGAGTTATCGCAGCCGATCGGCGCCGACATTCATGCCGAAAATCCGCGGACCGGAAGGCTGGTGCTCGACTACGGCGGCAGAATTGCCGGCGGCGGCCTGATCCTTGCCGATGCCGCGTCCGGCCGCCGCAGCGTCGAATTGAATACGCCGGCGGTGCGGCTGCGCGATCTCTTGATGCCGCTGCCCGCGCCGGAGCGGCTCGCGCGGTTCCGCCGCGAGGTGGCCGGCCGGCTGGTTTTCACCACCAGCTTCGGACTGGAAGACCAGGCGATCCTGCACATGCTGAGCGAGCAGAAGATCGAAGCCGAAGTGGTTACGCTCGACACCGGGCGCCTGTTCCCCGAGACCTACGCGCTGTGGGCGGAAACCGAGCGGCGCTACGGGCTGCGCATTCGCGCGGTCTATCCGCGGCACGAGACTCTCGAAAGCCTGATCGACCAATACGGCATCAATGGCTTCTACAAGTCGCGGCCGGCGCGGGCCGCTTGTTGCGAGGTGCGCAAAGTCGAGCCGCTCAAGCGGGCGCTGGCCGATGCGGCGGGCTGGATCGTCGGTTTGCGCGCCGATCAGTCGGGCTCGCGCCAAGGCACGGCACTGGTCGCGGCCGACGATCGCGGGCTGCTCAAGTTCAGCCCTTTGTTCGATTGGACGCGCGAAGCCGTTCGATCCTACGTCGCCGCGCATCAGATTCCTGTCAATCCGTTGCACGAGCGCGGTTTCGTCTCCATCGGCTGCGCGCCTTGCACGCGCGCCATCGCACCCGGCGAGCCGGAACGGGCCGGCCGCTGGTGGTGGGAGCGGGACGAGAAGAAGGAGTGCGGCCTGCATAGCAGCCGGCGCGCGAGCCTGGCGTAAACCAGCGCGCCTCGATGCGGGCGCCGCGGACCACAGGCGGAGCGGACCATGATCGATCCCCTCCATGTCGGCTGCGGTTTTGCCGTGGGATATCTGGTCGGGATGACGGGTGTTGGCGGCGGCTTCGCTGATGACGCCCTTGCAGGCGCTCGATCCCCGCCACGTCCGCCGGCTCATAATTGGCTCGGCTTGACCATGGGCGTGCTGGTTACCACGACGTCGGTCGGAGCCGGCGCCATCTGGTCGGAATCAGGCTACTCGGTTTAAGATTTTCTGACCGGACTTTATTCGCGTGCCAGTCGCGGCCGCCGCCCGTCCCGAATACGCGCGCATGTAAGGCAGCAGCCGTTCCAGCCGCTCATAGGATCGTTGGCGATGCAGATCGAGCAGCGTCGGCGGCGCGGCCGGGCTTGCGCTGACTTCGGGCGTCTCCGCGTCGGCGCAAAACTCGCTGCAATAAAACCGATCGCCGGAGCCTTTCCACGTCGCCTTCGGCTCTACCGGCCTGGCGCAGTATGCACATCGCATGTCAGCCTCGCATCTTTCCCAAGCTCGCGTCTTTCCCAAGCTCGTGTCTTTCCCAAGTCGCAACGCTGACAGAGCGGCAAGGTTCCAGCGATTAGCGCGGTCGGCCAGCCTGTGGCTGATACCGGATCGCGCGCTCTTCGGGTTCGGCAGCGGAATGACGGCTGGTCGTACCCGGCATGGTTTTCTGCCGGCGCTCAACAAGCGAAATGACCCGGTTCTCGCTCTGAGGCCTTGAAGCGCTTTCGGTAGCCGGCCGCGCCGCTGCCGCGCTCGTCTTGGCGGCTCTGACGCGCCAATGTCCGGTGAGACGCCAAAGCCTGCCGGCTTCCATCAAACCGTCGCCATATGCCTTCGTCCGACCGCGCCCGTAGCTGATCACGATGAACGAACGCAAATCCTCCGGCAGGACGTTCCAATGGTCCCAGCACGCCGGGATGCTGCGCGAAGCGCTGGGAATTCCGCAGCAAAGACAGGGCCGCCCGACTGCGCCATCGAGGCCCGGTTTACAATCGATCACGGACGCCACCATTTCCAACGCCACCGCTACGAACGCCACAACAACTGACGCAGCCGCCCCCCTAGTGTCCCGATGAAGTTCGCGTCATTGCGCGGCACTCTCGTTTGCGAACTTCGGAATCGAAAGGACACTGGCAAGTTATCGAGCTAGTGTGGCTTTGGTTCAGAAGTCCGCACGACAAACCCCGCCGCAAGAATGATGCGGACTCCGAACCGCCGCACTAGTCGGGCGGTCGGCCAGTAGGCCCGCAAGAGCCGCCGGGAACAAGAATCCGGCCGGCTTTGTCCACAGAAAGTTTGCGCGAGCGAAGTCGAATTCCTGACGGTATTTCAACCGCTTGTGGAACCGCTCTTCGGAATCGGTCATTGCGGAAGCCGAGCCAACGGGCCCGCGCGAAGTCGCGCGGCCCGATGACAGGCTCCGCGAGGCTATCCGGAATGACGAGTCAGAATTCACGTAAGTTGGTATTACCCGGCCTGAGCGGTCTGGTTTGCCACGCCCCCTTCCGCGGTTTTGGCGGCTGCCGGCTTGAATAGTTGCATGATTTCGGTGGCCGGCCTGGCGCGGCTGAACAGGTAGCCTTGCATTTCCGTGCACCCAACGGCCTGGAGCGTGTCGAGCTGCTGCTGCGTTTCCACGCCCTCCGCGGTCGAGATCATGTTCAGGCACTTTGCCAAGCCCGCGACCGCATGCACGATGGCGCGCGGCTCCGCGCCCTTGGTGAGATCCTGAATGAACGAACGGTCGATCTTGATCTTGTCGAACGGAAAGCTGCGCAGGTAGCTCAGCGACGAATACCCGGTGCCGAAATCGTCCATCGCGATTTGCACGCCGAGTTTGCGCAGCCGGTGCAGCGTGTTCAGGGTCGCGAACGTGTTTTGCATCAGCATCGTCTCGGTGATTTCCAGCTGCAGCCTCTCGGGCGGCATGCTGCAATCCGCCAGCGCGCTCACGACCAGCGCCATCAGGTTCTTGCTCTTGAGCTGCGCCGGCGAGAGATTGACCGCGACCTTGACGTGACCGGGCCAGTTGGCTGTTTCGCGGCAGGCGGTGCGCAGCACCCATTCGCCGATCGAAACGATGAGGCCGGTTTCCTCGGCGATCGGCACGAAATCGGCCGGCGAGATGAGGCCGCGGGTCGGGTGATGCCAGCGCAGCAGCGCTTCGAACGCGCTGATTTCGCTATTCTGCAGATTGACCAGCGGCTGGTAATGAAGCTCGAATTCGCCGTTGGCCAAGGCAAGCCGCAGATCCATTTCCAGATCGCGCCGTTCCTTCATGCGCCTGTCCATTTCGGCTTCGAAGAACCGGTACATGCCGCGGCCGTCGCTTTTGGCGCCGTAGAGCGCCATGTCGGCGTTCTTCAGCAGTTGATCCGGCTCCGCGCCGTCGATCGGCGCGATGGAAATGCCGATGCTGATGTCGGAGATGATCTGGTGTCCGTCCACCTGATACGGCTTGACGATCGATTCGCGAATCCGGCGCGACAAAGCCGCGGCATCGCCGGGCTGATGCAGTTGCGTCATGATGATCGCGAACTCGTCGCCGCCCAGGCGGGCGATCGTGTCGGGCTCGCGGGTGCAGCCGCGCAGCCGGTCGGCGACGAGCTTGAGCAATTCATCGCCGATCGGATGCCCCAGCGTGTCGTTGACGCTCTTGAAGTGATCCAGATCGAGGCACAGCACCGCCAGATTCTCGCCGCGCTTCACGCGCTTGAGCTCATGCTGCAAACGCTCGCGCAGCAGCACCCGGTTGGGCAGGTCGGTGAGCGAATCGTGCCGCGCCATGTGGGTGATGCGTTCCTCGGCGCGCTGGCGCTCGGTCACGTCTTCATGGGTCGCCACCCAGCCGCCGCCGGCCAGCGGCTTGTTGACGATCGAGAAGGCGCGGTCGTCGCCCGAGGCGACGACCGCGGTGAATGTGCCGCCTTCCGCGATTTTTGCCCTCAGTTCGGCGACGTATTCGTCCGGATCGCCGGCGAAGGTTTGCGCCTTGAGCCGTTGCCTGAGTAATTCGAGAAGGCTGCATCCGGGCTGGACGAGGTCGGGCGGCAATCCGTACATTTCGATGTAGCGGCGATTGCAGAACACCAATCGGGCGTCGGCATCGAACATCAGAACGCCCTGCGACATGTTATCGAGGACGGTGTGCAGCAGCCGATGATCCTGCGGCGCCGGCGCCGCCGCGGCGCGATCGTGCGCACCTTGCGGAAACGGCACGATCGCGGCGTTCGCGGTCTGCTGTTCTGTCAGCCCCATAATGATACACCCAAATAAATGTTTTCACTTAAGCTCGGACACCGTCTCTAAGAGCCATTCATTTTGAAGACTTCAATGCCATCGTTTCGGTTTTAATCAAACAACGCGGCGATCCGGCCACACTTTGCGGAGATTGCAGCAACCTTCATGATGACCGACCCTCCGTCTGAAATTTCTTCATCCGTGTTATTTCGGATTTCCACTTTGACTGTCCGTCGCCGATTCACGCCGGCTTGGCCTACTGTCTCATAATTTTTTCCGCGCTCAACAATTAGCTCAACGGGCTTCGAAACTCGCGGTGCCGTCAATGGTGTGCCGCCAGCTCTCTTTTGCCGCAACGCCGGAATACCCCACGCAATAAAAGCACAGACTGCCGCAATACCCAGCGAGACATAGATGGTACGATGGTCAATCGCTGGGTTGGTAAGCCACGATGGCGTATGCTCAATGCCAAGCCAATGAGCCCATGCAGCTAAATTAGAGGCCGCATCTTTTCTGGCTTCACTGAAGCCGCCCCGATTACCACGGGCAGCCTCAGGCCCAAGGGTAGGACTTTAATCCATGAATGCATCGCGAAAATCCTTCCCCGGAAGGCACAACTCGCCGGGAAGTAGTTTCTGCTGACCAGGGCCACCAGTCAGCCCGGGATAATCGCTGTGACTCGCTGCCACAATTCGAAAATGCTCGTGCGTTCCGCATCTTAGCTGCAAAAATGCGAATCATGGCGGCGTGTCACAATTTCTGCACCCGGCCATCCCACAAACAGCAAAAAAAGATTGTGTGAAATCAGCAGGATGGCGCGGCCGGGCGGAATT
>JBOHIU010000063.1:0-18366 GCA_050725855.1 Xanthobacteraceae bacterium
GATCTTGGCTGCCATCACAGCACCTCCGGGGCGAGCGAGATGAGGTTCATGTGGTTCTTGGCGCGCAATTCGCGCGGGACCGGCCCGAAGATGCGGGTGCCCACCGGTTCCATCTGCGCGGTGATCAGCACCGCCGCGTTGCGGTCGAAGCGGATCACCGAACCGTCCGCGCGTTTGATGTCCTTGCGGATGCGCACCACCACGGCCTTCATCACCTCGCCCTTCTTGACGCGGCCGCGCGGGATTGCCTCCTTCACCGAAACGACGATAACGTCGCCGATGGTGGCGTATTTGCGCTTTGAGCCGCCCAGCACCTTGATGCACATGACGCGGCGCGCGCCGGAATTGTCCGCCACGTCGAGGTTGGTTTGCATCTGGATCATGATGCGGCTTTCTTTGTCTTGGTCGCCATGACGTCTACTGAACCTTCTCGCGCTTCTCGCCGCGCACCACTTCCCAGCATTTGAGCTTGGACAACGGACGGCGCTCCTCGATCCACACCGCATCACCCACCGAAAACTCGTTCTTCTCGTCGTGCGCGTGGTACTTCTTGGAGCGGCGCACGGTCTTCTTCATCGTCGGATGGGTAAAGCGCCGGTCGACGCGCACCACCACCGTCTTGTCCTGCTTGTCGCTGACGATGAGGCCATACAGCGTGCGTTTCGACATCTCGAAAATCCCTTACTTCTTCGACTTCGGCTTGGCGGGCGATTTGGCGCGCGATTTCGGCTTCGCGGCGGCCTTGGCCCGCGTACGTCTGGTCTTAGGCTTTTCCTCGGCGGCGGCCGTGCTTTCCGCCTTCGGCGCCGGCTGCGGGGCGCCTGCGCGCTTTTGCGTGCCGACGGTTTTCAACCGCGCGATGTCGCGGCGCAGGACGCGCACGCGCGCGGTATTCTCGAGCTGGCCGGTCGCCCGCTGAAAGCGCAGGTTGAACTGCTCCTTCTTGAGCTTGAGCACTTCATCCTCGATCTGATCGAGGGTCATGGCTCTTACGTCGGCGGCTTTCATGATGCTCACTCGGCGATACGTTCGATGAACCGGGTCTTGACCGGCAGCTTGGCGGCGGCGAGCGCCAGCGCTTCCTTGGCGACGCCGACCGGAATGCCGTCGACCTCGAACAGGATGCGGCCGGGCTTGACACGGCACACCCATAATTCAGGCGTGCCCTTGCCCTTGCCCATGCGCACTTCGATCGGCTTCTTCGACACCGGCACGTCGGGGAAGATGCGGATCCACACTCGCCCCGAGCGCTTCATGAAGCGAGTGAGCGCGCGGCGCGCGGCCTCGATCTGGCGCGCGGTGACGCGCTCGGGCTCCAGCGCCTTCAGCCCATATTGGCCGAAGGCGAGCGTGGCGCCGCTGCTGGCAACGCCGTGGATGCGTCCCTTGAACGCCTTGCGGAACTTGGTGCGGATCGGTTTCAGCATGATATTCCGCTCTTTCGGTCCTTCTTACGCGTTTATGCCGCACTGTCGCGGCGCGGGCGGCCCTGGTCGCCCTCGGCCATCTTCTTGTCCTGCGCCATAGGATCGTGTTCGAGAATCTCGCCTTTGAAGATCCAGACCTTGACGCCGCAGGTGCCATAGGTGGTGAAGGCGGTGGCGACGCCGTAGTCGACGTCGGCGCGTAGCGTGTGCAGCGGCACCCGGCCCTCGCGGTACCATTCCATGCGGGCGATTTCGGCGCCGCCGAGGCGTCCGGAGCAGTTGATGCGGATGCCCTCGGCGCCCAGTCGCATGGCCGACTGCACGGCGCGCTTCATGGCGCGGCGGAAGGCGACGCGGCGTTCGAGCTGCTGGGCGATCGACTCGGCGACCAGTTGGGCGTCGAGCTCGGGCTTGCTGATTTCGACGATGTTGATAACCACGTCGCTGTCGGTGAGCTTGGCGACCGAGCGGCGCAACTTCTCGATATCGGCCCCCTTCTTGCCGATGACCACGCCGGGACGCGCCGAGTGGATGGTGACGCGACACTTCCGGTGCGGGCGCTCGATCACGATCTTGGAAACCGCGGCCTGTTTCAGCTCGGCCAGCAGAGCCTTGCGGATTTCCATATCCTCGTGGAGCAGCGAGCCGTAGCTCGTCTTGCCCGCGTACCAGCGCGAATCCCAGGTGCGGTTGATGCCGAGACGCAGCCCGACCGGATTGACTTTCTGACCCATGGTCTTCTCCTACCGCGTCCCTAATTCGCCGCCGCTTCGACTTCGCGGACCACGATTGTGAGGTTCGAGAACGGTTTGAAAATACGGCCGACCCGGCCGCGCGCGCGCGGCATGTGCCGCTTGATCACCATCGCCTTGCCGACGTGAGCCTGCACGACGACGAGATCGTCGACGTCGAGATCGTGATTGTTCTCCGCATTCGCGATCGCCGATTCCAGGCACTTGCGTACGTCGCCGGCGATGCGCTTGCGCGAGAATTCAAGATCGGCCAGCGCCGCCGAAACCTTCTTGCCGCGGATGAGCTGCGCCAGAAGATTAAGCTTCTGCGGGCTCACCCGCAGCATGCGCGAGACAGCCTTGGCCTCGTTATCGGAGAGCGCGCGCTCGCGACCCTTCTTGCTCATGATGTCCTCCCGGCCCTACGACCCGCCGCCCGCCGAGGGCGCGGATGCCGGCGCCGCGGCTGGCGCGCCGCTGCTGCTGCTGCGCTTGGCCTTGCGGTCCGACGAATGGCCGTAGAATGAGCGCGTCGGCGAAAATTCACCGAACTTATGCCCGACCATTTCCTCGGTCACCATCACCGGGATGTGCTTCTGGCCGTTATAGACACCGAAGGTCAGGCCGACAAATTGCGGCAGGATCGTCGAACGCCGCGACCAGATCCGGATCATCTCGTGACGGCCGGACGCACGCGCGGCATCGACTTTCTTCATCAGATAGCCGTCGACAAATGGACCCTTCCAGACGGAACGCGCCATCGCTTTGGCTCCTACTTTTTCTTCTTCCGCGCGTGGCGGCTCAACATGATGAATTTACTGGTCGCCTTGTTCTTGCGCGTCTTCATGCCCCTGGTCGGCTTGCCCCAGGGGCTGACCGGATGACGGCCGCCGCGGGTACGCCCGCCGAGCGGATGGTCGACCGGATTCATCGTCTCGCCGCGCACATGACCGCGCCACCCCATCCAGCGCGTGCGACCGGCCTTGCCGATGGAGATGTTCATGTTGTCCGGATTCGATACCGCGCCGACGGTGGCAATGCAGCGCCCATGCACAAGGCGCTGCTCGCCGGAATTCAGGCGCAGGATCACGTATTCGCCGTCGCGGCCCACGATCTGCGCATAGGTGCCGGCCGAACGCGCGATCTGCCCGCCCTTGCCGATCTTCAGCTCGATATTATGGACAATGGTGCCGACCGGAATATTGGCGATCGGCATGGCATTGCCGGGCTTGACGTCGACATGTTCGCCGGCAACCACGGTGTCGCCGACCGAGAGCCGCTGCGGCGCCAGAATGTAATTGAGTTCGCCGTCCTCGTATTTGATCAGCGCGATGAAGCCGGTGCGGTTCGGGTCATATTCCAGCCGCTCGACCCTGGCCGGCGCGTCGAACTTGCGGCGCCTGAAATCGATGACGCGATACGCCTTCTTGTGGCCGCCGCCGCGATAACGGCTGGTGATCGATCCCGAATTGTTGCGACCGCCGGTCGAATTCTTGCCCTCGGTGAGCGCCTTCACGGGCTTGCCGGTATAAAGCCCGGAGCGATCGACCAGCACCAACTGGCGCTGGCCGGCGGTGACCGGATTGTAGGTCTTCAATGCCATCGCGCCGCCCCCCTTACAATCCCGTGGTCACGTCGATCCGCTGACCCTCTTCCAGGGTCACGATCGCGCGCTTGGAATCGGACTGCCGTCCGACACGCCCCTTGAACAACTTCCACTTGCCACGCCGGCGCAGCGTGTTGACGCTCTTGACCTTGACGTCGAACAGTTTCTCCACCGCCTCTTTGATCTGCGGCTTGGTGGCGTCCATGGCGACCTTGAAGATCACCTTGTTATGCTCGGACGCATTGGTCGCCTTCTCGGTGATGACCGGGGAGAGGACGATGTCGTAGTGGCGCGGATCGCTGGTCGTCATTTGAAGCGCGCCTCCAGCGCATCGATCGCGGCACGGGTCAGCACCAGCTTGTGTCGTCGCATGACGTCGTAAACATTGATGCCGGCGACCGGCAGTATGTCGACATTCGGAAGATTGCGCGCCGCCGCGCGAACGTTGGCCGCGACTTCGGCGCCGTCGACGAACAGTACGTTGGCGAGGCCGAGCTTGGCGAAGCTGTCGCGCAACTCCTTCGTCTTGCCCTCCTTCACGGCGAGCGCATCGATAACCACGATGCCATTGTCCTTGGCCTTGGCCGACAGCGCATGCTTGAGCGCCAGCGCGCGCACCTTCTTCGGCAGACCGATTTCATGGCTGCGCACCTGCGGTCCAAATGAACGGCCGCCGCCACGAAACAGATTGACGCGCGCCGAACCGTGGCGGGCCGAGCCGGTGCCTTTCTGGCGGTACATTTTCTTGCCGGTGCGATTGATGTCGGCGCGATTCTTGACGGCATGAGTGCCGGCGCGGCGTTTGGCCAGCTGCCAGACGACGCAGCGATGAATGAGGTCGCTGCGCGGATCAAGGCCGAAAATGGCGTCGGACAGCGTGACCGACCCGGCCTCCTGGCCGTCGAGAGTGGTGACTTTCAGCTCCATATCACGCGCTCCCTCCGCTCGATCCGCCCACCGATATCGGAGCTTCAGCGGCATTGTCCGCGATCTTGAACTTGCCGGGCTTGGGAGCGCCGTCCGGCAGCTTCTTCTTCACGGCATCGCGCACCGCGATCCAGCCGCCCTTGACGCCGGGCACGGCACCCTCGACCATGATCAGGCCCCGGTCGACATCGGTCTGCATCACTTTCAGATTGAGCGTCGTCACCCGCTCGACCCCAAGGTGCCCGGCCATTTTCTTGCCCTTGAAGGTCTTGCCGGGATCCTGGCGTCCGCCGGTGCCGCCGATCGAGCGATGCGAGATCGACACGCCGTGCGAGGCCCGCAGGCCGGCGAAATTCCAGCGCTTCATCGCGCCGGCCCAGCCCTTGCCGGTCGACGTGCCGGTGACGTCGACATATTGGCCGACGACGAAATGATCGGCCGTGATCTCAGCCCCCACCGGAATGAGCGCGTCGTCGTCGACGCGAAATTCGGCGAGCTTGCGCTTGAGTTCGACCTTGGCGACGGCGAAATGACCGCGGTCGGCCTTGTTGGCGCGCTGCGCCTTGCGCGCACCGGCGCCGAGTTGCACGGCCACATAGCCGTTCTTTTCCTTGGTGCGATGGGCGACGACCTGGCAATTGGCCAGCCGCAACACCGTAACCGGCACGTGCTCGCCGGTTTCGGTGAACAGCCGCATCATCCCGACTTTTTGCGCGAGGACCCCGGAACGCATCTGAATATCCCTTGCGCGCCTTACAGCTTGATCTCGACGTCGACGCCGGCGGCGAGATCAAGCTTCATCAGCGCATCCACGGTCTGCGGCGTCGGATCGACGATGTCGAGGAGCCGCTTGTGTGTACGCATCTCGAACTGCTCGCGACTCTTCTTGTCGACGTGCGGCGAGCGGTTGACGGTGAACTTCTCGATCCTGGTCGGCAGCGGAATAGGCCCCCGCACCTGCGCGCCCGTGCGCTTGGCCGTGTTGACGATCTCCCGCGTCGACGCGTCGAGAATACGGTGATCGAACGCCTTCAACCGGATGCGGATATTCTGGCCGTTCATTGTTTCGTCTCTCTGCCCGTCATCGTCCGCCAAGGACGATCCAGTAAATGCAAGTCGTTAAACGCAAGTCGTTCGATTCAGCCGCATTGAAGCGGATACCAAGTCCCCCGCCTGCGCGGAGGACGACAATATCTTTCCTACTCGATGATGTCGGCCACCACGCCGGCGCCGACGGTCCTGCCACCCTCGCGAATGGCGAAGCGCAGCTGCTTCTCCATGGCGATCGGCACGATCAGCGTCACCTCCATGGTGATGTCGTCGCCCGGCATGACCATCTCGGTGCCTGCCGGCAGCGTCACCACGCCGGTCACGTCGGTGGTGCGGAAGTAGAATTGCGGCCGGTAGTTGGTGAAGAACGGGGTGTGGCGCCCGCCCTCTTCCTTGGTGAGGATATAGGCCTGCGCCTTGAATTTGGTGTGCGGCTTGACCGAACCCGGCTTGCAAAGAACCTGCCCGCGCTCGACTTCTTCGCGCTTGGTACCGCGCAGCAGACAACCGACGTTGTCGCCGGCCTCGCCCTGGTCGAGCAGCTTGCGGAACATTTCGACGCCGGTGACCACGGTTTTCACCGTTGGCTTGATGCCAACAATCTCGACCTCCTCGCCCACCTTGATGACGCCGCGCTCGATGCGGCCGGTGCATACGGTGCCGCGGCCGGAGATCGAGAACACGTCCTCGACCGGCATCAGGAACGGCTGATCCTTCGGCCGCTCCGGCTGCGGGATGTATTCGTCGACCGCCTTCATCAGCGCTAGGATCGAATTCTTGCCGAGCTCGTCGTTGACGCCGTCGAGCGCCTGCTTTGCCGAACCCTTGACGAACGGAATCTTGTCGCCCGGGAATTCGTACTTGCTCAGCAGCTCGCGCACTTCGAGCTCGACGAGCTCAAGCAGTTCCGGATCGTCCACCATGTCGACTTTGTTGAGGTAGACCACGAGCGCCGGCACGCCGACCTGGCGGGCGAGCAGGATATGTTCGCGGGTCTGCGGCATCGGTCCATCGGCGGCGCTGACCACCAGAATGGCGCCATCCATCTGCGCGGCGCCGGTGATCATGTTCTTCAC
Organism: Xanthobacteraceae bacterium; assembly: GCA_050725855.1. Classification (GTDB taxonomy): domain Bacteria; phylum Pseudomonadota; class Alphaproteobacteria; order Rhizobiales; family Xanthobacteraceae; genus BOG-931. The sequence goes on from JBOHIU010000063.1 coordinate 6,818, forward strand.
GTAGTCGGCGTGGCCGGGGCAATCGACGTGCGCGTAATGGCGCTTCTCGGTCTCGTATTCGACGTGCGCGGTCGCGATAGTGATGCCGCGCGCCTTCTCTTCCGGCGCCTTGTCGATCTGGTCATACGCGGTGAAATGGGCCTGGCCCTTCTCGGCCAAAACCTTGGTGATCGCCGCGGTCAACGTTGTCTTGCCGTGATCGACATGACCGATCGTGCCGATATTGCAATGCGGCTTGTTGCGGTTGAACTTTTCCTTGGCCATGGGACTCTCCGTTCCGGCTCTCTTTCGAACCTCTTGAAAATGATGGTCAGGCGTATTTCGCCTGAACCTCGTCTGCTACGCCTTTGGGAACCTCGGCGTAATGATCGAACTGCATCGTGAAGGTGGCGCGACCCTGACTCATGGAGCGCAGGTTGTTGACGTAGGAGAACATGTTGGCGAGCGGCACCATGGCCGCGATGACGTTGGCGTTGCCACGCATGTCCTGGCCTTGAATCTGACCGCGGCGCGAATTGAGATCGCCGATGACCGATCCGGTATAGTCCTCCGGCGTCACGACCTCGACCTTCATGACCGGCTCGAGCAGGACCGAGCCGCCCCTTTGCAGCGCCTCGCGCATTGCCGCGCGCGCCGCGATCTCGAACGCCATGGCGGACGAATCCACGTCGTGAGAGGCGCCGTCCACCAAGCTGACCTTGACGTCGACCACCGGGAAGCTGGCGAGCACGCCCGACGTGAGCTGACCCTCGAGACCCTTCTCGACGGCGGGGACGAATTCCTTCGGCACCGCGCCGCCGACTACGTCGTTCTCGAACGCGAAGCCGCTGCCGGGGACACCGGGCTCGGCGATGATCTTGATACGGGCGAACTGACCGTGGCCGCCGGTCTGTTTCTTGTGGGTGTAGTCAACCGTGGCGGTTCGCGTGATCTTCTCTCGATAGGCGACCTGCGGGGCGCCGATATTGGCGTCGACCTTATAGGTGCGCCTAAGGATATCGACCTTGATATCGAGGTGCAGTTCGCCCATGCCCTTGATGATGGTCTGGCCGGATTCCTGATCGGTGGTGACGCGGAACGAGGGGTCCTCGGCCACCAGCTTGGCGAGCGCGACGCCGAGCTTTTCCTGGTCGGCCTTCGACTTCGGCTCGATGGCGATCTCGATGACCGGATCGGGAAATTCCATCTTTTCCAGGATCACCGGCTTCTGCGGATCGCACAACGTGTCGCCGGTGCGCACTTCCTTGAGGCCCGCCAAGGCGACGATGTCGCCGGCGTAGGCTTCCTTAATGTCCTCGCGGTTGTTGGCGTGCATCAAGAGCATGCGGCCGACGCGCTCCTTGCGATCCTTGGTCGAGTTCATCACGCCGGTGCCGCTTTCGAGCTTGCCCGAATAGATGCGGCAGAAGGTGATGGTGCCGACGAACGGATCGTCCATGATCTTGAAGGCAAGCAGCGACATCGGGTCGGTGTCCAACGGCTTGCGCTCGACCTCGTTGCCCTTGAGATCGATGCCCTTGACCGGCGGTACATCGAGCGGCGACGGCAGATAATCGACGACGGCATCGAGCAGCGGCTGCACGCCCTTGTTCTTGAACGCCGAGCCGCAGAATACCGGGAAGAAGGTCCCATCGATCGTCGCCTTGCGAATGAGACGCTTGAGTGTGGCTTCGTCCGGCTCGTTGCCTTCGAGGTAGGCGGTCATGGCGTCGTCATCGAGCTCGACGGCGGCTTCGACCAGCTTCTCGCGATATTCCTTGGCTTGGTCTTTGAGCTCGGCCGGAATCTCGATGTCGTGATATTTGGCGCCGAGCGTCTCTTCGTCCCACACCACGCCGACCATGCGCACGAGATCGATGACGCCCTTGAAGGCGCTTTCGGCGCCGATCGGCAACTGGATGGCCACCGGCTTGGCGCCGAGGCGATCGACGATATCCTTGAGGCACTGGAAGAAGTCGGCACCGATCTTGTCCATCTTGTTGCAGAACACGATGCGCGGAACCTTGTAGCGGTCGCCCTGGCGCCACACCGTCTCGGTCTGCGGCTCCACGCCCTGGTTGGAATCGAGCACGCAGACAGCGCCGTCGAGCACGCGCAGGCTGCGCTCGACTTCGATGGTGAAATCGACATGGCCGGGGGTATCGATGATGTTGAGCCGCTTGCCGTTCCAGATCGCCGTGGTCGCGGCCGAGGTGATGGTGATGCCGCGTTCCTGCTCCTGCTCCATGAAGTCCATGGTCGCGGCGCCGTCATGCACCTCGCCCATCTTGTGGCTCTTGCCGGTGTAATAGAGAACGCGCTCGGTCGTCGTGGTCTTTCCGGCATCGATGTGGGCCATGATGCCGAAGTTGCGGTAGTCTTCAATCGGATGGCTGCGGGGCATGGGGGTCAGAATCCTTCGCTGTCGCGCGCTTCACCAGCGATAGTGCGAGAATGCACGGTTGGCTTCCGCCATGCGGTGCGTATCCTCGCGCTTCTTGACGGCATTCCCCCTGTTATTGGACGCATCGAGCAACTCCGCGGAGAGCCGCTCGGTCATCGTCTTTTCGTTGCGGTCGCGCGCCGCCGAAATAAGCCAGCGAATGCCAAGCGCCTGGCGCCGCGACGTGCGCACTTCGACCGGCACCTGATAAGTGGCGCCGCCGACGCGGCGCGAGCGCACTTCGATCGACGGCATGACATTGTCGAGCGCCTGCTGGAATACGCTGACCGGATTGCCGCGAGTTTTGCCCTCGATGATGTCGAGCGCGCCGTAGACGATATTCTCCGCCACCGATTTCTTGCCGGCGTGCATCACCGAATTCATGAATTTGGTGACGACGATGTTGCCGAACTTCGGGTCCGGTAGAATCTCGCGTTTATCGGCTCTGTGGCGACGAGACATCTCGTTAGTTCCTTCGTCTTCCGTTCCTTAAGGACGCAAAACGACCCGTTATTTGGGTCGCTTGGCTCCGTATTTAGATCTGCGCTGCTTGCGGTTCTTCACGCCTTGCGTGTCGAGGACGCCGCGCAGGATATGATAGCGCACGCCGGGAAGGTCCTTGACGCGGCCGCCGCGGATCATCACCACCGAATGCTCCTGCAGATTATGACCCTCGCCGGGGATATAGCCGATGACCTCGAAGCCGTTGGTCAAGCGGACCTTGGCGACCTTGCGCAAAGCCGAGTTCGGCTTCTTGGGCGTCGTCGTGTAGACGCGCGTGCAAACGCCGCGCTTCTGCGGCGACTGCTGCAGCGCCGGCACCTTTTTCTTCGCGTGCTGCACCACCCGCGGTTTGCGAATGAGCTGATTGACCGTCGGCATCTCGCACTCTCAAGTCGGGGCTTGCGCCCCCGTTGCAACCCGAGGCTCGCGCGCCCCGTGAATCCTTCACGCAAAACCAAATCGCACCATCCGCCTCGTCGGCGGAAGGGCGCTTGGCATCGCAGAGGACCGCGGCAAACCGCGGTCATGCTCCAAAAACCTGACTTCGAAGCCAGCGGCAGCGTCTGAGCTTGCTTGTGTCGAGGCGTCGCGCCGCGCCCAGTAAGCCGATAGGAGCCAAGAAAGCAAACGGCCTTCAATGGCTTACACTGGGAGGCTTACACTGGGACCCGGCAGGCCGTTCCGACGGGCGAAGCTCACCGCCTGCCGAAAAGTGTCGCGTATTTATCGATGCTATCGGGCGAAGTCAAGACGATCCGTGCGAAAAGGCGCGGCGGCGCAAGCACATCTGCGCCTTCGCCATTGGGCCGATCAGCCCGGCTCCATGCCCTTGGCGCGGATGATGCGTTCCACTTCGGACGTCCTCATAAAGGCGCTGAACGAGCGCCCCGCCAGGGCGTTCGCGGTCCGTGCCGAGACTCCTGCGGCATAGACAATGATATTCTGCAGTTCGCTCGGCAAAGGACCGACCAAGTTGGCCCCGGCAACGGGCAGGATAGCGACGATCTGCTGGATGCCGACCTCGGCCTCGCCTTTCGCCACCAATTCGGCCACCGGAGCGCTGGTCAGCCGCGTCTTCGGCTTCATCTGTTCGGCAATGCCGAGGCGGACGAGCAGGCCCGCCACATAGGCCCCGCTTGGACCGTCGCTGTACCCGAGCGAAGCGGCATCGAGCAGCGTGTGCTTAAGCGCGCCGACCGTGCCGATGTCCGGCTTCGCCGCCCCGGCACGGACGCAAAGCCCAACCGTCGAGCGCGCGATATCGGTTTGCGTGCCTGCCACGATCCTGCCGGCCTGCGCCAGCGCATCGATGTCCAGCCGCGGCAATAGTGCGACGTCGAATACCGCCCCTTCCGCGATCTCCCTGGTCAGCACCGAGGTGAGCGCGTAGCGGACCTCGGCCTTCGCCCCGCTCGCCTGTTCAAACAGCGGCACCGCTTCGGTGAGGAGCGAGCGCATCGCGCCGCCGGAGAGGATTTTGACGAACGGCGACATCGAAGCTCCAAATTCCGTCATCCCGTTGCGGGCGTGCGACCTTGTCAAACGCGTTCGCCAAGCCGCGTAAGAGGAGATCATTCAACGCGCCCAGTGTCCCGATTCCGAAGTTCGCATCATTGTGCCGCACGCTCGTTTGCGAACTTCGGAATCGAAAGGACACTGCAACTTATTGATCGAGTGCGGCTTCGGTTCAGAAGTCCGCATAACGAGCCGCACCGTAAGAATGATGCGGAACGAATGATGCGGACTTCTGAACCGCCACGCCAGTCCTAAAGCGACAAGAGCCGGTCGCGCAGGGCCGCGTCATCGCGCAATTCGGCGGCGGGGCCGGCATGGCGGATCGTCCCCTTTTCGAGGACGTAGACCCGATCCGCCAGCGCCAGGGAGAAATCGACCCCCTGCTCGGCAAGCAGAATGGTCAGGCCACGTTCCTTGAGCGCGCGAATATCGGCAAGCAGCGCCTCGACCACGAGCGGCGCCAGTCCCTCGGACGGCTCGTCGAGGAGCAGCAGTTCCGGATTGCCCATGAGCGTACGGGCGATGGTCAACATCTGTTGTTCGCCGCCCGACAGGAACCCGCTGCGCCGGTCGCGCAGCGTACGCAGGACCGGAAACAGCGTGCAGACCGCATCGATGGTCCACATGCCGCCGCGCTGTGCCGCGCGGGCGGCGACATCGAGGTTCTCCCATACCGTCAGCTCGCTAAAAACGCGGCGATCTTCGGGGACAAAGCCGATGCCGGCGCGCGCCACCCGGTGCGGCGACCAGCCGGCGATATCGCCGCCCTTCCAGAGAATGCGGCCGCCGGTCGGCGGCAACAGACCCATCACCGAGCGCATTGTCGTGGTCTTGCCGACGCCGTTGCGACCTAAAAGACAGACGCATTCGCCGGCCGCGACATGCAGCGAAATGCCAAACAGCACGCGGGACAAACCATAGGCAGCATGCAAGTCCTCGATCGCGAGCAGCGGCGGCTGGGCGGTCATTGCGCGTGCGCGAGCCCCTGCCCGAGATAGACCCGCCGCACTTCGGGATCGCTGCGCACCTCCGCCGGCAGCCCTTCGGCGATGATGCGGCCCTGGTGCAGCACCGCGATCTTCTGCGCGATCGAGAAGACCACGTCCATGTCGTGTTCCGTGAACAGCAATGTCAGCGCCCGTTCGGCCGCGATGCGTTCCAGGAGCCGGATCGTCTCGTGTGTCTCGGTCGCCGACATGCCGGCGGTCGGCTCGTCCAGCAGCAGCACAGCGGGACCGCTTGCCAGGGCCAGCCCCAGTTCAAGTTGCTTCTGGTTACCATAGCTCAAGGTGCCGGCGACGGTGCGCTCGTGGCCGGCGAGCCCGACCGAGGCAAGCAGAGCGGCGGTATCGTCGCGGTAGAGCGTGTCCGCGCGGCTCCAGAAATCGCGCCCGCGGCGGTGGTGGACGAGAAAGGCGGCCTGCAGGTTTTCAAACACGGTCAATTGCGGGAAGACGTTGGTGCGCTGAAAAGACCGTCCGATACCGAGGCGACAGATGCGGTAGGGCGGCGCGCCAGTAATATCGCGGCTGTCGAGCCGCACGCTGCCGCTGTCCGGCCGCAGATGGCCGGTGATCAGGTTGAACAGCGTCGATTTGCCGGCACCGTTCGGACCGATGACCGCCGCGATCTGTCGGGTTTCGACGGTGAGGCTTACGTCCGTCACCGCGCGAAATCCGCCGAACGCCTTGCAAACGCCGGACACCTCAAGCATGGCGCAGCCTTTTCAGGCGACGCCACAACAGATCAAAACCGCCGACAATGCCGCCGGGGAAACCAAACAATAAGACAAGCAGGATGGCGCCAAGCACGAACGACCAATACTGCGTGTAATCCGTGATGGTCTGGTTGAGCCACACCAATGCGGCGGCGCCGACCGGCGGTCCCCAGAAAAAGCCGATACCGCCGAGGATCGTCATGATGAGAATTTCGGCTGACTTCGACCAGAACACGTAGTCGGCGAACACGCCGCGGCTGAAGATGCCGTAGAGTGCACCGGCCAGCCCGGCAAACCCGCCGGCTACGACAAAGGCGGCGAGCTGGTAGAGCCGCACGTTCACGCCGAGAAAAGCGGCGCGTTCCGGATTGTCGCGAATGGTCGTCAGGACCCGGCCGAACGGCGAGCGGACGATACGGTGCATGACCGCCAGCGCCACCGCTACCAGCATCAGCGTCAAGAGGTAGAAGCGCGCGCCGATGGACAAATCGCTGCAGCCGGGGATCGCCGACATCCAGTCCAGGTGGGGGTAGGGAATCTCCGGCAGGCCCTGGTCGCCGCCGGTGACGGCGTTCCATTTATAGGCAATAGCCCAAACGATTTGCGAGAACGCCAGCGTCAGCATGGCGAAGTAAAGCTTGATCAGGCGCACGCAGAAATAGCCGGAGATCAAGGCGAACAAGGCGGCGCCGAGGCCCGCGGCCGGAAAAGCGAGGCTGAACGGCACACCGTATGTCTTCATCAGGATGCCGCAGACGTAGGCGCCAACGCCGAAATAGGCGACATGGCCAAACGAGACGAGGCCAGTCGTGCCGAGCAGCAGGTTCAGACTGACGGCGAACAAGGCGTCGATGGCGATCTGCGCGGCAAGGAAGGTGTCGTAGCGCGAACCGATCCACGGCACCGTCGCCATCACCACAAACACCACCAGAACCCAAGGGATGCGGGCGCTGGCTGCATGGCTCGGCAGTGAACTTGCGGCGGGCAGCGCGGGCGCGGTGCTGGCGACTGTCATAGCGGCCGTCCAAACAGGCCCCACGGCCGCACGATCAGGATGACGACCATGAGAGCGAACACCGAGAACAGCGAAAAGCCCGGAAATATCAGGATGCCGAACGAAAGCACCTGGCCGTAGATCACCGAGCCCCAGAACGTGCCCCACAACGATCCCATGCCGCCGATCACCACGACGATGAAGGCCTGTACGATGATCAGCACGTCCATCCCCGGCACGATGCTCTCGATCGGCGTCACCAGCGCACCGGACAGACCGGCGAGAAAGGCGCTGAAGGCGAACATCACGGTGTAGATCGTGGCGACATTGGCGCCGAGAGCGTCCAGCATCTCGCGATCCATCTGCGCGGCGCGCAGCATCCGTCCGGCGCCGGTACGGTTGAGCACCAGCCAGAGCGCGAACGCGATCGCCGGACCGATGGCGATGATGAACAGCGTGTAGAGCGGCTGCGTCGTTCCGAAAATCTGGACACTGCCGGCAAGCGCCGGCGGAGCCGATACCGAAAGCTGTTCTGTACCCCACAGGAATTTCGCGGCGTCGTCGAGGATAAGCACCAGCGCATAAGTAAACAGGAGCTGATAAAGCTCCTCGCGGCCGTAGAGCGAGCGGAACAACAGCCGCTCAGTCAGCGCTCCCAGTAAACCGACGCCGAGACCGGCAACAAGCACCGCCACCCAGAATGTACCGCCGGTCGGATGCAGCCATTGCACCGCCTGCCAGGCGAGGTAGGCGCCGAACATGTAGAACGAACCATGCGCAAAATTGATCACGCGCATGACCCCGAACACCAGCGACAACCCCGAGGCGATCAGGAACAGGAACATGGCCGTGGTCAGGCCACCCATGAACTGGCTGAACAAAAAGGCTGGCGACACCGCTTACGTATCCTTGGCGATGATTGCGCCGCCAGCGCCCATCGGCTGGGCGCGAGCGGCGCAGCATGATGTCGTCAATTGGTCGGGAACGACGCCGGCAGCAGTTCTGGATTCTTGATTACGGCGAACGGATAGGCCGCCTCCTTGACCATCGTGCCCCAGTATTCCGGAGCAAAGGTCTCGTGCGACTTGACGCTGAATCTCCGAACGCCCACCGGCGTGTTCCAGCTCATGCCGGGCAACACCTTCGCGACTGCGTCCGAGTTGGTGCTGTTGGCCTTCTTGATTCCCGCAGCGAGCGCATAGATCGACTGATAGCCGACAATCGACCAGCCGGACGCGTATTTCGCGTGAGTGAACTTCTTCAGATCCGCGATGAACGTCTTATGGGCAGGCGGCTCGTTGCCGGTCCACAGCACCGGATCATAGCTGTCGCCGATGACCCCGTAGGGATAATCGCTGCCCAGGGCCTGCGCTTCATCGGTGGTGCCGATCTCGGCGCCGTCAATGAATCTATTCTTTATCGCCTTGAAATAGCCGAGCGGCGTCGCTTCCTTGGTGAAGGTGATGAAGTCGCCGGCGAACAGCGCGCTATAGACCGCATCCGGCTTTTTGCCCATCTGCGCGGTGATGAACGCGGTAAAGTCGGGTTCGCCGAGCTTCGGCCATTGCTGATCGACGATGCGAATATCGGAACGCATCTTCTTCAACGCCGCGATGAAGGCGGCCATGGAATCGCGACCGTAGGCGTAATCCGGCGCGATCGTGGCGACGGTTTTGACGTCCTTCCACCGCGCCATCAGAGTCGCGCCCGCCGAGCCCTCGACATCGGTATTCGACGACACCCGGAAGATGTACGGATTGATGTGCTGCGGATCGGTCAGAATGGTGCTCTTCGACGTCGGTGCAATGAAGACGATCTTGTTTTCCTTGGCGACTGTCGACACCGCCGGCGCCTCGGCAGAGGTCAGAGTCCCGACCAGGAAATCCACGCCGTCCTTGATGATCAGCTCGCGCGAGACACGGACAGCCTCATCGGCATTCGCCTTGCTGTCGCGCGGCAGCAGTTCGAGCTTCCTGCCGAGAAGACCGCCCTTGGCATTGATCTCGGACACCGCCATCTGCGCGCCGGCCAGAACCGGCTTGCCATACACGGCCGTGGGGCCGGAGAGCGGGATCGGAAATCCGATCTTGATCGTGTTCGCGGCCATCCCGGCCGCCGGCAGGAATGTCACGGCGGCACAAGCGAACGTAAGGCGAGAAAGACGATGCATTGCGAACCTCCCTACTCCACTCTGGTTTGTTGCCGGCAGCGCGGCCGGCCATTTTCTCGATAACGTGGCGGCCCGATTGCAACCTTGCATGACGCGATCAGTCTTGTAGCCGGCAGTCTGGCCGATCGCGGGTAACAAACGATCCGCGATCCCGTCGTCAGTTGGTTTCCGTGAACGACTTCGGCATCAATTCCGGATCCTTCATCACCGCGAACGGATAGGCCGCCTCCTTGACCATGACGCCGTAGAACTCCGGTTGAAACGTCTCATGGAATTTGACGCTGAAGGTGCGCTTGCCGATCGGTGTGTCGAACGTCATGCCGGCCAAGGCCTTAGACACTGCAACGGAGTTGGTGCTGCCCGCCTTCCTGATGCCGTCGGCCAGCGCGTTGATCGACATATAGCCTTGAATGGCCCAGCTCGGCGGGTATTGCTGATGGGTGAACTTTCGCAGCGCGGCGGCGTATTTCATGTGCGCCGGCGGCTCTTTGCCGCCAGTCCAGACCACCGGATCCTCCGTGTTGGCGACAATCCCGTACGGATAGTCGTTGCCGAGTGCGCGCGTCTCCTCGATAGTGCCGACGCCGCCGCTGTCCACCATGTGGTTATGAATCATCTTGAAATAGCCGAGCGGCGCCGCCTCTTTGCTGAATGTCACGAAGTCGCCGGCGAACAGCGCGCATTCGACCGCGTCCGGCTTCTTGCTCATTTGTGCGGTGATGAACGAGGTGAAATCGGGTTGGCCCAGTTTCGGCCATTGCTGATCGACAATCTGGATGTCGGGCCGCAGCTTCTTGAGGTTGGCGACAAAGGCGGCAATGACGTCGCGGCCATAGGCGTAGTCGGGACCGATGGTGGCGACGGTTTTGATGTTCTTCCATCGCGCCATCATGATCGCCGACGCCAGCCCTTCGACATCGGTGTTCGAGTTGGTGCGGAAGACATAGGGATGAATATTCTGCGGATCGGTGAGCCGCGTCGTTTCCGCGACCGGCGCGATGAAGACGATCTTGTTTTCCTTGGCGACGGTCGAGACCGCGGGAGCCTCGGCCGAAGTCACCGTGCCGACGAGAAAATCGACGCCGTCCTTGATGATCAATTCGCGCGCCAAGCGCACCGCCTCGTCGGCGTTGGCTTTGCTGTCGCGCGGCAGCAGTTCAAGCTTCCTGCCCAGCACGCCGCCTTTGGCGTTGATCTGGGAGACCGCCAGTTCTGCGCCTTGGAGGACAGGTTCGCCGTAGACCGCAACGACTCCCGATAACGGGATCGGAAAGCCGATCTTGATTGTGCCCGCCGCACTGGCGGCGAGCGGCATCGACATCAAAAGGGCGCTGGCGAGCGCCACTCCATAACGGTGGTACATGCGCGTCCTCCCAGGTTTCTCCCATGGCCTGCAACCAGGGCCTGCAACAACTTGGGACGGGCGCAACGGCACGCACGGCCGCACCAGCCAGCTATTTGTTCAGTCGGCTAATGCTGCCTCTTTCATGGGATTTTGCGTCGCGTCGGTCGCAAGATTGCATCGCCTGCTCGTCTCGTGTTCTCGACGGCTGCCTGGAGCAGCCTTGCGCAAATTGTATATCAGCTATGCGAACGCCTCCACGTTAGGCGCGCGATAGTTTGTGGTCAAGCTGGGACTACCGGATTGACTTGTGCCGCGCTGTCGCAGCAGAAGGGCCGCCCACCGGGCGGCCCTTCTATCCTATCTCAATCCCGGCCTCGTCTCGCTCGCCGGGATGAAAACGGGGTGCGGCCCGTCACTCCGCGGCCGGCAGCGCCGCCGGTTCGACGGCGGCTTCGGCCTGGATGGCGGCCTCCTTCTCGCGTTCGGCCAGGATGAGCTGGTCGCGCTTGATTGCGATCTCGCGCACCTTGTTCATCATCGCGCCGGTGCCGGCTGGAATGAGACGGCCGACGATGACGTTCTCCTTGAGGCCGTCGAGCGTATCGGCCTTGCCGTTGACCGCCGCCTCGGTGAGCACGCGCGTGGTCTCCTGGAACGAAGCCGCGGAGATGAACGAGCGTGTCTGCAGCGAGGCTTTGGTGATGCCGAGCAGGACCGGATGCGCGGTCGCCGGCTTTTTGCCTTCCTCCGCCGCACGGGCGTTGACTTCGTCGAACTCGATCTTGTCGACCTGGTCGCCCTGGATCAAGTCGGTCTCGCCGGAATCTTCGATTTCGACCTTCTGCAGCATCTGGCGCACGATCACTTCGATGTGCTTGTCGT
>JBOHIU010000064.1:0-26374 GCA_050725855.1 Xanthobacteraceae bacterium
CCTCTGGTTACACAGTCAGTTACACAGAATTGGTGTCCCAACGTGTCCCGTGCAAACCCGAAAGTACAACGTAGTGAACGGCAATGAAAGCCTTATTCCATCGGCATTATGACCCACTCTGACCCACCATGTCCCGGTACTGAATTAACCATGAGAGCGCAGCGACGCAGCAATCCAGGCCTGTGGGCAGACTGGATTGCCTCGCTTCGCTCGCAATGACAAAGATACCAGATGGACGACACCCACCAGCATGTCAGCGCCGCGATCGCCGCCTTTGCCCGCGGCGACATCGTCATCGTCGCCGATGACGATGACCGGGAAAACGAAGGCGATTTGTTTGTCGCGGCGAGCCTGTGCACGCCGGAGAAGATGGCGTTCATCATTCGCCACACCTCCGGCATCGTCTGCTCGCCGCTGGCGCCCGCCGAGGCACGCCGGCTCCACCTCGATCCGATGGTGGCGTTCAACAACGCGCCGCTTGGCACCGCGTTCACCGTATCGGTCGACGTGCGCCACGGGCTGACTACCGGCATATCGGCCGAGGAGCGCACCAATACCGTGCGAGCGCTCGCCAACGGCAACAGCGGCGCTTCCGATTTCGTCCGGCCCGGCCACGTCTTTCCGCTGATCGCGCGCGAAGGCGGCGTGCTGATGCGCTCAGGTCACACCGAGGCATGCGTCGATCTCTGCCGCCTGGCCGGCCTGCCGCCGGTCGGCGTCCTCGCCGAACTGATGAATGACGACGGCACGGTCATGCGCGGGCCAGAACTCGCTTCGCTTGCCGAGCGCCACAAGCTGCAGCGCATCACCATTGCCGAGTTGATCGCCTACCGGCAGGCGCGCGACAAACTGATCGAGCGCGTCGGCGAGTTTCCGGTGCAATCGGAGATCGGCACGCTTTCCGGCTACGCGTTTCTCACCCCGTTCGACCCGGTCTACCACATGGCGTTCGTCTACGGCCGCATCGGCGATGGCAAGAATGTCCTCACCCGGCTGCACCGTGCCGACATCATCGCCGACGTGTTCGGCGGCGCAACAACCATCCACAACACACTCGCGCGCTTTAAGGCCGAGGGACGGGGCGTACTGGTGCTATTGCGCGACGGGACTGCCGGCGTCCCGGTGGTCGGTATTCCAAAGCCCGATGAGACGCCCTCAGGCGAGGCGCGAAGCCGGCTATGGCGTGAAATCGGCCTCGGCGCGCAAATCCTTAAGGACCTCGGCGTCAATTCGATCCGGCTGCTGTCGGCGTCCCGGCCGATGACCTATGTGGGTCTTTCCGGCTTCGGCATTGAGATCGTGGGCATGGAGCCGGTTGAGGCCTGAGCTGTTGCGGCGCGAGCCGGACACATGCGGCGCGACGCTCACTGGAGCTATTGCCGGATCGGCTCTATCTGATGCTGCGCAACACTGGTCCTCATAATCCGCCACGCGCTTTAAGAGAATCACCATATCTGGTCGGCGTCTCCAAGGAAACTAAAGACAACGAATATCGCGTTGGCATCGTGCCTTCGACCGTGCGCGAACTCACCGACAAGGGCCACACTCGCCAAAATTGATCAGCGCCGCAACCGTGAAAGCCGTGAAGCCGGGTTCGGTCATCGTCGATGTCGCGATCGATCAGGACGGCTGTGCCGAGACCTCGCGCCGGATCACCCATTCGCACCCGACCTGTGTGATCGACGACATCGTGCATTATTGCGTCACCAACATGCCTCGCGCGGTAGCCCGCACGTCAACCTTCGCGCTGAGCAACGTCACCACCCAGCACGTGATCGCGCTCGCCGACAAGCGCTGGCGGCTGGCGTTGTCGGCCGATGAACATCTGCGCGACGGCCTCAATGTGCACGACGGCCACGTCACCTGTCGCGCGGTGGCCGACGCGCTCAAGCCGCCTTATAGCCACGCCGATCACGCGCTGCGGATTTAAGGCCGTCATGGCGCCGGCGCGGTCGCGCGCTTGGGTCGCAGGCGCTACGACACAAAACACGATAGAGAGCCCTGGAACGGAGGGCCATAGAGCCCCCCTTGGGAGGACGAAACTTGCCGCCGCAGAAAGGCGCGGCATCAACAGCAGTCCGCGCGAGCGGTCCAGGGAGCGTTTTCCTTCTCGTGTGGCGGTTCAGAAGTCCGCAAACGAGGGCGCCACACAATGATGCGAACTTTGGAATCGGGACACTAGCCAAGCCGCACCACTTCCTGCACACTTAGGCGGGCTGGGAACCACGTAATGATCTTTTCATTCGATCTCCTGATCAATGCCATCATCTCCGGCATCTTGATCGGCGGCTTCTACGCGGCGGTCACCTGCGGCGTGTCGCTGTCTTTCGGCATCCTCGATATCGTCAACATCGCACACCCCGCCTTCATCATCCTCGGCTCCTACGTCGCCTACATCGTCAATGCCAAATTCGGCCTCGACCCTATCGTCACCAGCATCATCGTGCTACCCGCCTTCTATGCGCTCGGCGCAGTTATCTACCAGATTTACTATCTGTCCTTCGAAAAGCATGGACAGGAATCGCTACGCGGGCTGGCATTCTTCTTCGGACTTTTGTTCATCACCGAAGTATCGCTCGTGCTCTATTTCGGCGTCGACTATCGCTACGTGAACGCGCCCTATATCGGGCCGACTTGGCACTTCGGCTACGTCGACATCCCATTGCGTATCATGGTGCCGTGCGTGGTATCGCTGCTGCTGATCGGCGTCCTCCAGCTTTTTCTGACACGCACGTTCATCGGCCGCGCCGTCATGGCGGTGGCGCAGGACCAGTTGGCGCTGCGGCTGATGGCGGTGAACCCGGTGCGCATCAAGCGCATCGCGTTCGGGATTTCGATCGCCACGGCGTCGCTCGCCGGCGCGTTTCTCATCATCATCCAGCCGGTGGAGCCGTCGGTCGGCCGCGACTACATCGGCCGCATTTTCGCGATTTGCGTGCTCGGCGGCATGGGCAGCCTGCCCGGCACCATCATCGCCGCCATGTTGATCGGCATCATCGAAAGTCTCACCGCGACGTTCTATGGCCCGTCCTGGGCGCCAGCGGTTTCATTCGGGTTTTTGCTGCTGACGCTGGCGGTCCGCCCGGCCGGATTGTTGGGGCGTTAAGCGGTGCGCACGCTCCCGTTCCTGATCGCATGTCTCATCGTCGGCGCCATCGTGTTCGCTGGCGCAATGCTAACTGGCAACGATTATGTGTTTTTCGCCGGCTATGTGGTGCTGCAATACATCGTGCTGTCGACCGCATGGAATATCCTCGGCGGTTATTGCGGCTACGTGAATTTCGGCACCGGCGCCTTTTTCGCGCTTGGCGCCTATTCGACCGTCGCGATCTATCAACTGGTCGAAAACAACCAATGGCCGCACGTCGTGCCGATACCGGCGCTGATGCTGGTCGGCGGCATTGTCTCCGGGATCATCGGCTTTGGCATGGGCTACCTGACGCTGCGGCTGCGCGGAGCGTTTTTTGCGATCGCCACCCTCGCGCTTGCCGTCGTGCTGGAGACGCTGGTCGTCAATTGGGACTTTGTCGGCGGCTCGCGCGGCGCCTATATCATCCGTCCCGAAACCATCGCACCGTTCGGCACCTACATCAGATATCTGTTTCTGATCATGATGCTGCTTGCGATCGGCGCGCTCGTGATCGCGCGGCTGATCGAGCGCTCCCGCTTTGGATACGGATTGGCCACCATCCGCGACGACGAATTGGCGGCCGAGGCCGCTGGCGTGCCGACGCTGCGGCTCAAACTGATCGCGACCACGATCTCCGGCGCGCTGATGGGAATGGCCGGCGCGTCGTTCCCCTATTACATCGGTTATCTGCAGCCGGATTCGACCTTCGCGCTCGATTATGCCGTCAATTCCATCGCCATGCCGCTCATCGGCGGAACTTCGACCTGGATCGGTCCCCTGATCGGCACCATCCTGCTCGGTTCGCTGCAGCAACTCATCACCGTCACGATTTCGTCGGCGGTCAACCTATTGCTGGTCGGTGTCGTTCTCGTCGCCTTCGTGATCGTGGCGCCGAATGGCATTATCGGTCTGGTGCACAAATACGTGGGGCGCAAGGATGGCGATTTCGTTGGCCGCCGTCGTCCCAGCCTCGACGCGGCGGATGTTACGGCTGAGCCCGGCCCGGCCCCGAGGACGCCGACATGACCGAATTGCTCGAAATCGATAATCTCGGCAAGCGGTTCGGCGGCTTCGTCGCGCTGGACAATATTTCGTTGTCGGTGCCGGCGGGCGAGCGCCTCGGCCTGATCGGACCGAACGGGTCCGGCAAGAGCACGCTGGTCAATTGCATCTGCGGCACGCTGCGCAACGAGCAAGGCTCGGTGCACTTTGACGGCCAGCACATCGATCGGATGCCGGCGCACCGGCGAACCCATCTGGGGCTCGCCCGCAGCTTCCAGCTGCCGCGGCCGTTTGTCAGCCTGAGTCTCCTCGACAATGTGCGCATTCCGCTGCTCTACACGGTGCAGGCGCGCGGCATTCATCATCCGGCGGACCATGTCGACGAGCACTGTCACGGGCTGCTGCGCGAAGTCGGGCTTGAAGCGAAAGCACGGCAGCTGCCTCGCGACCTGACCCAGGTCGAGATGCGCAAGCTCGAATTGGCGCGGGCCATGGCGGCCGAACCGAAGCTTTTGATCGCCGACGAGGCGATGGCCGGACTGACGCATTCGGAGATCGAAGATATCCTGGCGCTGCTCATGCGCTTGAACGGCAAGGGCGTCACCGTCATTCTGATCGAGCACATCATGAGCGCGGTGATGAGTTTCTCCCGACGCCTGGTGGTGCTGGTCTCCGGCCGCAAGATCGCCGACGGCAAACCCGAAGAGGTCATGCGCGACCCGGAAGTGGAGAGGGCGTATCTTGGCCAATAGCCTCACCCTGTCCGGCATTCACGCGGCCTACGGCGCCGTGCGTGTCATCGACAACGTTTCGCTTGATGTCGGGGGCGGCGAAACCGTGGCGCTGCTCGGCACCAACGGCAACGGCAAATCGACGCTGATGAAGTGCATCATGGGCATGGTGCGCCCCAGCGCCGGTACCATCGTCGCCGAGATCGACGGCATTCACCATGACCTGGTCGGCCGCACTACCGAGGAAATCGTCGACCTTGGCATCGCGCTTGTCCCGGAAGGCCGGCGACTGTTTCCAAAACTCACTGTCGAGGAAAACCTGCTGCTCGGCGCGTTTCGCCGGACCGCGCGGGCAGCGCTCAAGCGCAACCTCGAGGTCTGTTACGAGACCTTCCCGCGGCTTGCCGAACGCCGAGGACAACTGGCCGGCAGCATGTCGGGCGGCGAACAGCAAATGCTGGCGCTCGGCCGCGCGTTGATGCTGGCGCCGAAGATCCTGCTGGTCGACGAGCCATCGGTGGGCCTGGCGCCGATCCTGGTCAGCCGTACCATCGACGCCATCAACGAGATGAAAACCCGCTACGCCCTCACCGTTTTGATGGCCGAGCAAAACTTCAATCAGGCGATCCGCATCGCCAACCGCGGTTACGTCATCGTCCACGGCAAGATAGCCTTCGAAGGCCGCTCGACGGACGAGCTGAACAACAACGACCTAATCAAGAAATTCTATTTGGGACTGTGAGCGCCGCCACCTTGCGAATGCAGGAATGACGTTGGGCTCGGCCGCGGATCGCGTTTCAAGATGCCGTTTTGCCGTTCGCCCCCGCCCTATTGCGGGCATGCGGATACCCACTCGCCTTCCACGGTATTTTTCGATTCCGGCATCGGTTGCCCCGCCATCGACGCCTTGCTCTGCACCGCGCCGATGTAGTGGTGCGGGCTGTCGAAGTTGAATTCTCCGGTCAGCTCCATGTCGAGCTGCCCCGTGCAGACGAGATGCCACTTCAGTATCTTACCGTCGAAACTGCGCTCCATCGGCGCGCAGACCGAATTCACGGTATTCGCGATCGGCGAAAAGGTCGCCGCCAGATTGGCAACCTGTTCCGCCGTGAGGCATTTGGTCGACTGCCGGGGCGACCCGCTCATGCCGCCGGTGTCGACGACCGTTGTGATTTTCCACAATCCGGGCTCGATGCCGCCGGCCAAGGCAATCGATGTGCCAAACGCAACAACGGCAGCAGCCGCAACGGTTGCCGCGGACCACAGCGCGACGCGATTTGCTACCACCACGCCCTCCTCACCAAGCTTGACCGTCACTCTAGCCAATGGCAGGCCGCCGGAAAACATGCGGTTGATATGAAATGCGGTCGCGCATCTGACGGCGCGTTAACCTGCCGGTAACCATACACCCGGCACATTTTGCCGAGGAGGCGTAAGCGTTTGCATCGGACCCTTATAACGCTGCTTGGGTGCCAGCCTTGGACGCGAGTGCGGCTCCGGTCTTCCGTGCAGGCGGCCCTCCAGCCGCAGCGCACAGCTTTGAATTACGCGACCGCAAACGACGGGGCCGATCGGACGGCATGACCGACGTATCTTCTGCGCAGGGCGACACGCCGCTGTCGCGCCTCGCCGACCTTGGCACCATGCTCCGGCGCAGCGACATCGCGCTCGCCATCGGCATGATGGCGATCCTCCTGGTCCTCATCCTGCCGCTGCCGCCGGTGCTGCTCGACTTCGCGCTCGCCATCTCGATCACCTTTTCGGTGCTGATCCTGATGACGGCACTGTTCATCCAGGCGCCGCTGGAATTCTCCGCCTTCCCGACGGTTCTGCTGATCTCGACCATGCTGCGCCTGTCCCTCAATCTCGCCTCAGCGCGGCTTATTCTCGCGCACGGTCACGAGGGCACCGCCGCCGCCGGCCACGTTATCCAGGCGTTCGGCAACTTCGTTATGGGCGGCAATTTCGTCATCGGCATCATCGTCTTCACCATCCTGGTGATCGTCAATTTCGTCGTCATCACCAAAGGCTCGGGGCGCATCGCCGAGGTCGCGGCGCGCTTTCACTTGGACAGCATGCCGGGCAAGCAGATGGCGATCGATGCCGACCTCTCCGCGGGCCTGATCGATGAGAAGGAGGCGCGGCGCCGGCGCAAAGCCCTCGAAGACGAATCCGGCTTCTTCGGCGCTATGGACGGCGCCTCGAAATTCGTTCGCGGCGACGCCATCGCCGGCCTTTTGGTCGTACTGATCAACATTCTCGGCGGCATGGTGATCGGCATCGTCCAGCAGGGCTTAAGCTTCGCCGACGCCGCTCACACCTACACCCTGCTCACCGTCGGCGACGGTCTGGTCACCCAGATCCCGGCGCTGATCGTGTCGACGGCGGCGGGCCTGCTCGTGTCCAAGGCGGGAGTGAGCGGCTCCGCCGACAAGGCGTTGCTGAGCCAGTTCTCCGGTTATCCCAAGGCGCTCGGCATGTCGGCCGCGGTTATGCTGGCGCTCGGACTCCTGCCCGGCATTCCGATGGTGCCGTTCTTCGCCCTCGGCGGCGGTGCGGCAGCGCTTGCCTACCTGATCGGCCGCCGCAACAAACAGCAGACCAAGACCGACGAGGCAAAGACGGCCGCCGACGCCAAACCCGCGCCGGCCGAAGAACCAATGTCGGCGGCGCTGAAGATGGACGACCTGAAAATCGAACTGGGATACGCGCTGCTGCCGCTGGTCAACGCGCCCGACGGCTCCGAGCGACTGACGGAACAGATCAAGGCGTTGCGCCGTTCGCTGGCCACCGAAATGGGCTTTGTCATGCCCGCGGTTCGCATTCTGGACAACGTGCAGCTCGACGCCAACGGCTACGTCATCAAGATCAAGGAAGTTGACGCGGGCAGCGGAAAGGTCTGGCACGGTCAATACATGGTGATGGATCCGGCGGGCAAGCAGGTGACGCTGCCCGGGCTGCATACGACCGAACCGACTTTCGGCCTGCCCGCGACCTGGATCGACGCGTCTCTCAAGGAAGAGGCTTCGGTCAAAGGCTACACCGTGGTCGATGCCGCGACCGTTCTCGCCACGCACCTCACCGAACTGATCAAAGCCAACATGTCGGAGCTCTTGTCCTACGGCGAGGTGCAAAAGCTGATCAAGGAACTGCCGAAGGAACAGGCCGACTTGATCAAGGACATCGTTCCCGCGCACATCACGATTTCCGGCATTCAGCGCGTACTGCAAATCTTGTTGGCCGAACGGGTATCGATCCGCGATCTCGCGACCATCCTGGAAGGCATTGCCGACGGACTCGCGACCACCCGCAATCCGGCGAGCCTCGCCGAGCACGTGCGCGCGCGGCTGGCGCGCCAGCTCTGCGCTCAGCACACCAGCGCCGCCGGATACCTTCCGATCATCGCGCTCACCACCAAATGGGAGCAGGCTTTCGCCGAATCGATTATCGGACAAGGCGACGACCGCAGCCTCGCAATGCAGCCGTCTAAGCTCACCGAATTCATCAACGCGGTGCGCGACAAATTCGATCAGGCCGGCCGCGACGGCGAAGCGCCAGTGCTGGTGACGTCACCCGGCATCCGCCCGTTCGTCCGCGGCATCGTCGAACGGTTCCGCGCGCAGACGAGCGTGCTGGCCCAATCGGAAATCCACCCCCGCGCGCGGTTAAAGACGGTGACGAGTATTTAATCGCCCACATAGCGCGCCCGCCATTCTGATGTTTTGCGGGCAAGCCAGAGTTCCAGCGGGAACAACTCCTCGGCCACCACTTTCCTGACAGGCGCGAGTTCAAGTATTGCCGTTTTCCGCTGGTGAGATGACGGCCTCCCGTTTGCATCGCGTCGCGTTCGTCCCTTGTCAGCAGAACCAAGGTGTCTTCGTTGGGAATACGCCGCGCCGCCCAATGCCCGAGCAGATTTCGAAGCTCTTCCCGCACACAAATTCTTTTAGCACCCAAATCGGCCGGAGGCCGCCGGTTCTAGCCAAAGCCGGCCGGAACGCGCGTCCTGACCGCGAGTTGAAATCCAACCAAGCAATCGCTTCAGGCTTCTGTGCGAATCAGAATCGGCGGAAAACGATGAAACAAGAATTCAAGACCGGCGATCGCGTAACCTGGAACTCGGAAGCTGGCCGGGTCAGTGGCAAGATTGTGAGAGCGCACACCAAGCCTCTGGATTACAAAGGCTATACCCATCACGCCAGCAGAGACGATCCGCAGTATGAAATTAAGAGCGACAAGACTGATCACGTCGCTCTGCATAGGGGGGCGGCCCTGCGTCACGCGCGACGCCAGAGATCGAAGTGAATCCGTTCTTCACGATTGGACATTCGGTTCGACCGCTCGGCGTCTTCATCGGCTTGTTGCAAGAGGCCGATGTGCGGCTCGTGGCCGACGTCCGGGCCATTCCGCGCTCGCGCACCAATCCGCAATACAACGGCGATACGCTGCCGATCTCACTGTCGGGCCCGCAGATCGGGTACGAGCATTTCGCGGAGTTGGGCGGCCGTCGCGGCCGACAGCCGAATGTGCCGCAGGCCACGAACGCGTTCTGGCAGAATGGCAGTTTCCATCATTACGCCGACTACGCCATGGGCCGGGATTTTCACGGGGCGCTGGAGCGACTGCAACAACGCGGTCGTGCGGGACGCTGCGCCATCATGTGCGCGGAGACGTTATGGTGGCGATGTCACCGGCGGATCATTGCCGATTATCTGATCGCCGGCGGTCAAACCGTGTTTCACATTCTCGGGCCGGGTCACGTTGCGCAGGCCATCATGACCTCCGCCGCCAAACTCGGTGCAAATGGCGCGATCACCTATCCAGCACGGCTTAATGATTAAGGCCTGCCCGCGTTACGCCGCCACCGATAACCCGGCGACGTGATGCTTTTCGATCAGCCGGGCCACCAGTCCGGACTTTTTGGCGTCGGTCACAAACTCCTGCAAGAACTTGGCGCCCACCGCATTCGGCTTTCCGGTGCCGATGGCCTGCTGCACGGTCATGAAATGGCCGGGCAGTATTTTGCCGCCCGGGACTTTCTTCGCGTCCTCAAAAAGGCCCGGCTTGAGCGCCGCAAGCGCATCGAGCTTTTCGCCGATAAACTGATCGAGCGGGCCATCGGCCGCCTCGAACGACATCACGCTGGCATGCTTGATGTTGCGCTCGAGCCAAAGACAGTAGGCGGCACCTCGGCGCACCGCAATGCGGACGCCGGTCCGGTCGACATCGGCAACGCCTTTAAGCGGCGAATTCGGCTGTACCAGGTAAGTCGCTTCGATCTCACAATAGGCGTCCGTGAAGGTGATCTTGGCGGCGCGCTGCGGCTCGGCACCGATCAGGCCGATATCCCAGGCATTGGTCCCGGCAGCATCGGCGAGCGTCGAGGGTCGCTCGTATGGCACGTAGCGCACGGGTACGCCGAGCCGGTTGGCGATCTCGGCGGCCATGTCGGGCGCAACACCCGCCGGGTCGCCGGAGGCGGTCTTTCCCGTCACCAGGAGAAAATTCCCCATATTGATGGCCGCGCGAAGAACGCCGCTCGGCGCCAATTCAGCTACGATCCGCCGGTCCATCCCATTCTCCCGTTAACGGCGCCGCGCGAGTATCCGCTTGGCCTTCCCGCCATCCCTGCTTAGCGGAACCGAGGCTCCGATCAATCGTTTATCACGCGCTATCACCGCCCGGTGAAGGGGTGTTGGCGAGAAGAAGTTTCAGTCCCAGCTGAACCGGGCGAATGAACCTTTGGCCCAGGCGCGGCGACTAATCGCAAAGCACTGGGGAGGCCATTATGAGCCATTCCATGTACGGCGCCGACCGCGCGACCCATTTGAAAGTCATTGTTATCAGCCTTGCCTGCGCAACCATGGTGGCGGCTGTTGGCATTTTTGCTCATGGCGGCAACGTGGTCGGCCTCGGCACTGCTCCGCTCTTCCAAGCGGGCGAGCCGACCATCGTGAGCGGCAAGCTACCGAACATCCGCTAGACGCCGACGCGCCGGCTAAATGCCCATTCAGGTCTTCCTTGCGGGCGGTGGCGGAACAGATTGCACCAGCTTGCCGGTGAAAAGAACGGGACCGGTCGGCGCGCCGGTTTTGGAACCGCCGGCCGGCTCGAAGGAAATGGCGTAAATCGCTTCCTTCATCGTGGCCGCATTGAAATCCGCCGGCAGTGGCCGCTGGGTGTATTGAGTGGAGCCGACCAAGCCCAGCGATTTAGGCTTGGCCCCCTGGGACGCGATCAGCCACAATTCAAAACTATGGGCGGGATCGATCTTGGCCGCCACTCTGCGCACGGTCAGCATCCGCGTTACGGGGTCGATGGTGAGCAGGAAAGCGGGGCCAGACGGATCTTGCTGGAGGACCGCAACCAAACGGCCTGCCGGCGCGGCTGTCGCTGCGGGCGGAGCGCGCCCAGTGGCGATGAGCTGCGGAATCTGGAAGCCGCCTGAAGGAATGAGATCGGGCCTCACCTGGGACACCACAATTAGGGCCGCCAGTGCGGCAGCAATCGCGCCGCAAGTGGCCGCCAACCCTCTCCAGCGCCGCACGCGCCGCGACAATATAACCAGTTCGGCGCCAGATTTGGTCGCGGGTGCCGGCGGCGTTGGCGACAGTAGCGTGAAAGCGGCGGACGATAAGACTTCGGATTTCGCCTCCTCTGCGCCGGCCAGTGGATGCTGCGGTAATGGTTCGCTTGCGTCGGGTGCCGACACGCCGTCATCAGTTTCAGCGTCGGGTTTTGCTTCGGTTTGACTTTCGGCATCCGCCGTCGAAGGCAACGGTGGCAATCCCGGCGCAAGCGGCATCGAACTTGCTCCGTCGGCCGGCATGGCAGCGCCGATCTCGGATTTGATCTTGTTCCAGATTTGGTCCGGTGGCTCGACGGCCTCGACCATCACATTGAGTTCGCCCAGACGGCGCTCCCATTGCCGCACGATCTCGGCAAATCCCGGATCGGTGCCGATCAGCGCTTCAGCATGGGCGCGCTCGTCGGGGGCGAGCGTTCCCAGCACATATTCGGCGGCAAGCGCGTCGAGATCGTCGTTTTGCATTCCATCCTCGCGCGATCATGGTTCGGGGGATGAGTCGGGCAGACCAGAGGAGACCGGTGTGGCTCCCGGATTGGGCTTTTTCACGGTCGTCGTCATCGCCCCATACACTCGCGCATGTCCAGCAGTGAGCGGCGCAACCATGTCTTGATCGTGTTCACCGGAATGTCCAGCTTCTTGGCCAACTGCTCGCGGCTCCACCCGCTGTAATAGGCCAGCAGCACGATCCGCTGCTTCTCGGGGTCGAGTTTGCCGAGGCACGACAGCAGCCGCCGCAGTTCTTCGGTCATTTCACGGCGCGCGAGCGGCGGCGGCGAATCTGCCGGGACATCCATCGCATCGGGACGCTCCTCCAACCACAGGTCGCCCTTTTGACGCACGATGTCGATCGCCCGGTTGCGCGCAATCGCGACCATCCAGGTGATCGGGCTGGCAATCGTAGGATCGAAGTTGCCGGCCGCCTTCCACACCTTCAGATAAGTTTCCTGCATGACGTCGTCGGCGAGCTCCGCTTTGCCCAAGATACGTAGCAGCACGCCATAGAGTTTCGCGCGCGTGGCCTCATAGAGGCGCTGAAATGCGGCCTGATCGCCCTTGGCGACGGCCGCAAGCAGCCAGACGAGTTCTGCCTGCGTCAACATCGCGGTCCCTGCCCCGTAAATGACAGCTCAAACGAGGGATTATCGCCGCGAAAGTGGGTGCCCGTCGAGAGAGAAACGGGGCTGAAATCCCGGAATTCCAAAGAATACCGGTCGATCTTCGCGGGTCGCGGGGGGTCGGCGCCAACAGGGACGGCTCCCGATCCGGTGGCGCGGTGGCGGCGCAGCGTCCTGGGCGGGCTCCCGGTGAGCAGGCTTCGAGTGATGAGCCCCTGGCGCTACGCCGGAGCGGCACCGCGCGCGCGCATCAGCGCGATGCTATCGAGTTCGGCCTGTTCGGCTGTATCTTCCGCCTCACGCTCGCGCGCCTGATCGCGCTCATCGAGAAGTTCGATCTTCTTGAGATCTTCGAATGCCTCGGCCAAGGCGAGCTTGGCCTCTTCGAGCTGAGTGCGCAGCTCATCCGCCGAGCGCTTCAGGTTCTCGCGGCGCGCGATCGCCGCTTTGGCATAAGTCGGATAGGCAAAATGCGCCGGATCGTGGATGCCCGCGCGATCCTGCTCAAACTTGATTTCGCGATCGAGATCAGCCGCCATGCGCTCGAACTCGGCGATCATGGCCTCGATCTGTGCAACCTTCCGCCGCTTTTCGTCGACCTGAAATTTCTTCAGGCGAATAAGCGTGTCGCGAGACTTCATCGACTACTACTCCCCGAAGCCGCGGGACCCATGGACGCCGGCCCCCGCGGCGACCCCTCGCCGCGCTCTTCAATGACGAGAGCGGCAGGGGGCGCGCAGCGCCCAGATGCCAATTGTGCCACGGATAACGTTAGCGATCGGTTTCCGCGAAGGCCATGATTTCGGCCAATCGCCGGTATCCTTCCGCCAAACTGGTTGCTTCTTCCTTACTTTGGGCCAGAAAGGCTTCCAAAGGCTTGTGCAAGCGGATGGCTTCATCAACATCTTCGCTGGTGCCGGCGCGATAAGCTCCCAGCCGGATCAACTCTTCCATGTCGGCGTAGGTCGCCATGACCTGCCGGGCCCGCGTAATCGCCGGCAGATACGCCGGATCGGCCGCGCGCGGCATCGTGCGGGAGATCGATTTCAGTACGTTGATGGCCGGATAGCGCCCGCGCTCGGCGATGGCGCGTTCCATGACGATATGGCCGTCGAGGATCCCGCGTACCGCGTCGGCGATCGGCTCGTTGTGGTCGTCGCCATCGACCAGAACCGTGAAAACGCCGGTGATGGTCCCCTGCTCGGTGCCCGGTCCGGCGCGTTCCAAAAGCCGAGGTAATTCAGTGAAGACCGTCGGCGTGTAACCCTTTGCTGTCGGCGGCTCGCCGGCGGACAAGCCGATCTCGCGTTGCGCCATGGCAAAGCGCGTCACCGAATCCATCAGTACCAAAACGTCCTTGCCCTCGTCGCGGAAGTATTCGGCGATTGCCAACGTCTCGTGCCCGGCCTGGCGGCGCATCAGCGCCGTCTCGTCGGAGGTCGAAACAACCACCACCGAGCGAGCCAGACCGGCCGGACCCAAATCGTCCTGCAGAAATTCCTGTACTTCGCGGCCGCGTTCCCCGACCAGCCCGATAACGATCACGTCGGCGGAAACATTACGCGCCAGCATTGCCAGCAGCACCGATTTTCCGACCCCCGAGCCGGCGAAGATGCCAAGCCGCTGGCCGCGGCAGCAGGTGACAAAGGTGTTGAGCACCCGGACGCCGAGATCGAGTGGCTCGCCGACCCGCCGGCGGGCGTGTGCGAGCGGCGGCGCGGCGCGAAACGGATAAGGCGACGGCCCGTGAAGGAGGGGCCCCCTGCCATCGATGGGCTCGCCCAGTGCATTGACCACGCGCCCGAGCCAACCGGTCGATGGCCGCACTGCACCGGGCACGGACGTGACGATCGCCCGGCATCCGCGCCGGACGCCTTCGAGCGGCGCGAACGGCATCAGCAACGCATTGTTGCCGGTAAATCCAATGACCTCGCACGGAATGGCCTTGGCTGCCGTCTCGATGATCACGCGGGCTCCGACCGACATGACGTAAAGCGGCCCGGCCACCTCCACCATCAGCCCACGCACACCGACAACCCGGCCGTAGATTTCCACACCGTCGAGTTCGTTAATCTGTTCGGCCAGCGCCTTCATGCCCTGCCTCCCGGCGTGCCACGGCACGGCCGCAGCCACGCATAAATGGTTACCTCAGGGCGTGTCCTGTTAATCGCTTGTTTACCCGGACCATTAATCATCACGCTGTCGTCCCTGGGGCCAAGGAGCCTCGCACCTCCTAGGGAGGGCGAGTCGTATGAATCGGTTAGCGCCGAGACTTAAACTCGAACATGAACACTGGCGTGGCTAAAAACTCACTGTCAGGCAAGATGTTAAGTCGATTCGACAGAATTTTCCTAGGAACATCTTGCGCGAAAGAATCAGGGTTTGTTAACCATATGGCCGTTAGTGTTTCGAATCAGTTTCTTCTAGGCGTTTTCCGGGGGCCGCCGCCGCGGCGCAGCGACCTTGACCCCGCGCGGCGAGGAAGGGGATTGGCATGCGCGTATTGCTGATTGAAGACGATAGCGCCACGGCGCAATCGATCGAACTGATGCTCAAATCCGAGAGCTTCAACGTCTACACCACCGATTTGGGCGAAGAAGGCATCGATCTCGGCAAAATCTACGATTACGACATCATCCTGCTCGATCTGAACCTGCCGGACATGTCGGGTTTCGAGGTGTTGCGATCGCTGCGCGTGTCGAAGGTCAAGACGCCGATCCTGATCCTTTCCGGACTAGCCGGCATCGAGGACAAGGTCAGAGGTCTCGGCTTCGGCGCCGATGATTACATGACCAAGCCGTTTCACAAGGACGAACTGGTGGCGCGAATCCACGCCATCGTGCGCCGTTCCAAGGGTCACGCCCAGTCGGTCATTCAGACCGGCGATCTCGTGGTCAATCTCGATACCAAGACGGTGGAAGTCAACCAAGCGCGAGTGCATCTGACAGGCAAGGAATATCAGATGCTGGAACTGCTCTCGCTGCGCAAGGGCACGACGCTGACCAAAGAGATGTTCTTAAATCACCTCTACGGCGGCATGGACGAGCCGGAGCTGAAGATCATCGACGTCTTCATCTGCAAACTGCGGAAAAAGCTCGCCAACGCTTCGGCCGGCAAGAACTACATCGAAACCGTCTGGGGCCGCGGCTACGTGCTGCGCGAGCCGTCCGACGACGAAGCGAAGATTTCGGCTTAGTGAATGATCCGAAAAAGCGGAAACCGGCTTTTCAAAAGGATCCTTGCAATCGAAATCCTCCAGTTTCTTGAGGGGTGGACTGTGAGCGTGAAAACCCCGGCGGAACGCCGGGGTTTTTATTTGCCCGGCCGCCCTCAGCACAAGCGAAAGATCACCGTCCGCCGTTGACGGCGACAAGACGCGGGGCGGGCTTTACGGGTTTGAACACCGGCCTGGGCGTGCGGGCATTCGGCGCGTAGAGGCCGTGCTTATCGCCGAAAACCCTGAAGCTGTCGGTCAACCCGACGACGGTCTCGGCCGCGCCGAGCACAAGGAAGCCATCGCTTGCCGTCACCCGCGCCAGCCGATTGAGCACGTCGACCTTAGTCTGCTGGTCGAAGTAAATGAGGACGTTGCGACAGAAGACCAGATCGAAAATTCCCAAGGTGGAAAAATCCGACAGCAAATTCAGCTGTCGGTATTTGACCATGGCGCGGATGTCCGGCCCGATCTGCCAGAACTCCCCGACCTGGGTAAAATGCTTGATCAAAAGCTGAATCGGCAAACCGCGTTGCACTTCGAACTGGCTGTAAAGCCCCTGCCGCGCCTTTTCCAGCACCTCGCCGCTAAGGTCAGTGGCCAGTATCTCGATTTGCCATCCGGCGAGCTCGCGCTCCATCTGCTTGAGACACATGGCGAGCGAATAGGGCTCCTGCCCGGTAGACGCGGCCGCACACCAGATTCGCACGATGCGATGCGTGCGCCGTGTCGCAAGCAGCGCCGGCATTACGATCGTCCGGAAATGCTCGAAAGGAACCTTGTCGCGGAAGAAGAACGACTCGTTGGTCGCCATGGCCTCGACGACGGCACCGCCCAGCGCCTTGTCCTCCGAAGATTTGAGCGCATCGACGAGGCCCGCAAGACTAGCGAGCCCGACCTTGCGCGCGACCGGCAGCAGGCGGCTTTCAACCAGATATTGCTTGTCGGCCGACAACACCAGGCCAGAGCGCTGTTTGAGAAATCCACGCAAGAAATCGTAATCGGGAGGGGTCACGCGCGCTCTCCAGTAATCAATCGAAGAATTTTTCCGGCAATCTGGTCGAGCGGAAGCACCGCCGAGCACAACCCGGCCTGCGCGACAGAGCGCGGCATGCCCCATACCACGCTGGTTGCTTCGTCTTGTGCAATGACGCTGCCGCCGGCAGCAACGATATCGGACGCGCCATGCGTGCCGTCGGAGCCCATGCCTGTGAGCACGAGCGCCAGCACCCTCGACCCCCAAACTTCCGCGGCCGAGGAAAATAGAGGATCGACCGAAGGCTTGCAGAAATTGATCGGCGGCTCGTCGCCGAGCGCGATCTTGACGATGTCCCCGTCGCGGACGACGCGCATATGGCGACCGCCGGGCGCCAGGTAGATGCCGCCGGCAAGGACCGGCTCGCCATGTTCGGCTTCGTGCGCGCCGCGGCCACTGACGCGCTGCAAATGCTCGGCCAACACCGTGGTGAACATCGGCGGCATATGCTGCGTGATCAGGACGGCCGCGCGATCGATCACGGCGGTGAGCTTTTCAAACAACGCCGCAAGCGCCTGCGGCCCGCCCGTCGAAGAACCGACCACAAGCGCGCGCGGCGCTATCACGGCAAACGGCCGCAGGGAAATCTCAAGCTTTTCGGTGCGAACCCGCTCGGGCTCCGGCGCGGGCCGAACCACAAGCGGCTGCAGTTGCGCCGCCGCGGGCCGCGCTGGTCGCAGCCGCGGCGCCGATACCGGTACCGCAGACTCCCGCGCCAGTGCCCGCTTGCGGCCCAGCCCGCGGATTTTGTCGATCAATTCGCGGCGGAACGCCGCCGAGGTCATCGCCTCGTAGGTGGTTTCCGGCTTCGGGATATAGTCGGTGGCCCCCAGCGCGAGCGCACGCAAGCTCAATTCGGCGCTGCGCCGCGTCAACGTGGAGACCATGATGACCACGAGTTCGCGGTTCTTTTTCAACAGCAGCGGCAACGCCGCGATGCCGTCGAGTTCGGGCATGTCGACGTCGAGCAGCACGACGTCGGGATCAGCCGCTTCCACCTGATCGAGCGCTTCGCGGCCGCTGCGCAAAGCCGCAGCGATCTTCATGTCCGGCTCGACCTCGATCCACCGCGTCATCATGCTGCGGGCGACGATGGCATCGTCGACGATCATCACCCTGATCTGGCGCTCGGCGGCGGTCACGGATCGCGCGGCTGCAGGGGCGGGGTTCATGATACGCGAACTTCTCGCACGCAGATTCCCGGAAATTGATTGCCAGCGGCTGTCGCCGCCAGACTCGGGTTAGATCAGTCCAACTTCGGTGAACTTGGCCTCGACGATGTCCTTGTCGAACGGCTTCATGATGTATTCGTTGGCGCCCGCATGCAGGGCGCGCGCAATGTGCGCGACATCGTTCTCCGTGGTGCAGAACACCACTTTCGGCAGGTCGCCGCCGGGCAGCCGCCGCAGCACCCTCAGGAAATCGTAGCCGTCCATCTTCGGCATATTCCAGTCAAGCAGGATGGCGTCCGGCAAATTGTTCCGGCAAGATTCGATCGCCTCCTCGCCGTTCTCGGCTTCCACGATCTGAAAGTCGAGGCCTTCGAGGATGCGCCGCGCCACCTTGCGGATGACGCTCGAGTCGTCAACGATCAAACACGTTTTCATTTCGTCCTCATCTGGGTTACGCGGGTGGACCAGCTTATTTTGCTTGCATGAATCTTCACCCCATCATGCGGCCGCGGCCGTTTCGGGAGCAAGATCGAGCACGTTGTCGATGTCGAGGATGACCATAAGCTGGCCGTCGAGCCGGTACACGCCAGCCGAGACGCGGGCAAGCCTGCGGTCAAGATTGACCGGGTTCGGTTCGCGATCGCTGTCGGAAAGTTTGAGCACCTCGCCCAGCGCGTCGACCAGAAGTCCGAATGACTCGGTCGCGGATTCGATGCCGATCGCCATACGCGCCTTGATGTCGTCACGCCCGTGCAGATCCAGGCGGTTGCGCATGTCGATCGCCGTAACAATGCGACCGCGCAAATTGAGAACGCCCGCGATCTGTGCGCCGGCGAGCGGAACGCGCGTGATCCGGGCCGGCCGAAACACCTCCTGGACGCGCTCGATCGGCAGACCGAAAATCTGTCCGGCCATCGTGAAGGTGACGTACTCGGTGAAATTCGCAGAGTCGTTCATGACTTTCACGCCGCCCGCTCGAAGCCGGCGTCCTGCTCCTTGATCGCCGCGATCAACCCGGTGCGATCGAACTTGGCGACAAAGTCATGGAAACCCGCCGCCCGGCCCCGTTCGATCGTTTCCGCCGACACCATGGCGGTAATGGCAATGACCGGAAGCTTCGCGGCCCTCGGTACGGTGCGCAGCTTCTCGGCGAGAGCAAAGCCATCCATGTCAGGCATCTCGATATCGGTGATGACGAGATTGAAACGCTTGTCGGAGTTGACTGCATCGAGCGCCTCCGCCGCCGAGCCCACCGCGACGACCTGATAGCCGGCCGCCTTGATCAATGGCGCGAGCATGTCGCGGAAGAAGGCCGAATCGTCGACGAGCAGGACCGTGCGCGTCAGCAGCCGCTCCGAACTGTCGCGCCGCCGGAACCAGTCGGAAAAGGCTTGCGGCAGGAAATGACCGACGTCGATGATCTCGGTTGCGTTGCCTTTAATCAGCGCGTAGCCGAGCACACCGGGACGCTCGCTGCCGACCTCGATGTTGAGCCGATCTTCGACGATGTCGACGATCTCATCGACGACAAGTCCCATCGAACGGCCGCGGTCGGAAAACACCAGAATGGGCTGGGCGCCGTCCCGCTTGAGATCCGAATGGGTGTCGACCCGCAAGAGCGGCATGAGCTGCTCGCGATACTGCACGAGATGACGTCCGTCGGTGACCTCGATTTTCCGGCAGTCGATCTCCTCGAGCCGTGTGACCAGCGACAACGGCACCGCCTTCGGCTGCGGCGAGCCGGAGCGAAATACCAGCAACGAGACGAGGTCTTCGGCGGACGCTTCCTTGGGATTTTCATTTAGGTCCGTACTGTCTTCCCGCGTCGTCTGCGCGGCACGACCAAGCATTTGCGCAATTCCGTTCGGATCGATGATCATGATCACCGAGCCGTCGCCCAGGATCGTCGTGCCTGAGAACGCCGCGATGTGACGCAGATTCGCGGACATCGGCTTGATGACGATTTCCTCGGTGTGGAACACGCCATCGACCACCATGCCGAAAGTCTGACTGCCCACCTGGGTCACGACGACAAAGCCGCTTTCCCCGTCGGATTCGCCGAGCCGCAGCGCCTCCTTCAGAAGGATCAGCGGCAACAGCTGGTGCCGCAGCCGCAAAACCGGGGTGCCCTTGATCCGTTCGATACGATGCTCGCCGCCGCGGCCCGTTCGCACCAGTTCAAGCACGGCAAGTTGCGGAACAGCGAACCGCTCACCGCCCGCCTCGACAATCAGCGCGGAAACGATTGCCAGGGTGAGCGGAATCTTGATCGTGAATTTGGCGCCGGCTCCGGCAACGGATTGCAGATCGACGGTGCCGCCGATCTGCTCGATGTTGCTGCGCACCACGTCCATGCCGACGCCGCGGCCGGAAATGCTCGTCACCCGAAGCGCGGTGGAAAAGCCCGGGGCAAAAATGAAATTGCAGGTTTCGGCTTCGGACTTGGCGGCGATCTCGCTCTCGCTCGCAAGCCCCGTCTCGATCGCCTTGGCGCGGATCGCCGCGACGTCGAGCCCGCGACCGTCGTCGGAAATCTCGATAATGATGTGGCCGCCTTGGTGACAGGCGCTAAGCCGGATGAGGCCTTTGACGAGTTTGCCGGCCGCCAGGCGTTCTGCCGGATTTTCAATGCCGTGGTCGGCGCAATTGCGGACCAAATGAGTGAGCGGATCCTTGACCAGTTCGAGCACTTGGCGGTCGAGCTCGGTCTCCGCCCCCTGCATTTTGATTTCGATTTCCTTGCCCAGTTCGGCGCACAGATCGCGGACAATCCGGGGCAGCTTCTGCCAGGCGTTGCCGATTGGCTGCATGCGCGTCTTCATGACGCCTTCCTGCAGCTCGGCGGTCACATTCGAGAGCCGCTGCAACGGTACCTTGAAGTCCGAATCCTCGTGGCGGCGTACGATTTCCAGGAGCTGATTGCGAGTGAGCACAAGCTCGGAAACCGTGGTCATCAGGTGATCGAGCGTCTCGACATTGACGCGGATCGAGTGGTTGGCGATGCGATCGCCACGTTCCTCCCCGGACAATTCGGGACCCAGCGGTTCGACGACCTCGCTCACCGCCGGCTGCGGCCGCAGGGGTACGTGGATCGACAGCCGGCCGAGTTGATCGATCAGATCGTTGTCGCGCCCCTCCGGCTCCTTCTGCTGGGTCTCAATATCGTCGAGGATGCGCTTGATTCGATCGATCGTGGACAGAATGAGCGTGACCGCTTCGGCAGTGACCGCCATGCCGTCGCGGAACTTGCCCATCAACGTTTCGGCTGCATGCGCCAGCGCTTCGAGCCGAGGCAGGCCGAGAAAACCGCAAGTGCCCTTGATGGTATGGACGAGCCGAAAGATGTTTCCCAGAATCTGGGCGTTATTCGGCTCGCGTTCGAAGCGCACGAGCTCGGCGTCGACCCTTTCGAGACTCTCGTTGGTCTCGGTCAAAAACTCACGCAACAGGTCGTCGTCCATACTCAGGCGCCCTTATCGCCACCCGCGTTCCACGCGTGGCGCACGCATTACCCAACCTCACGCGGCAAGCACGCGAGGCGCACGCCTCGACCGGCAGGCAAGGATGCCCGATCGGATAGCCTAGTCTGTTGCGAAAGGGTTTAATTTCAGTTGCGGCAACCGCGTGCGCTAGTGGAGCGGATTTGACATTCGCTGCCCATCCGGCCGGGAGCTCCAGTGGCGAATGTCAAATCCAAAGCTCCACTAGCCGTTAACGCGCGGTCACCACAACATTTTCGCCTTCGAGCGCGGCCGTTACCGAGAGTCCGCAATCGCGCGCCAAAAGGCCGGTATAGAAGGGCTGAATGCCATGGGCATCGACGTTTTGCGCGGGGCTGCCCGCCAGGAGATCCACGGTAACCGGCGTCACCCGGGCATTCAGGCCGGATGCGAGGATTCGGAAACCGGCCGCAGCTTCAATCGGATCGACTGTGAGCGTGCCGCCACGCGGGATTGCACCGGCGGCGATGAGCATCATGTTTAATAAAAGCTTTACTTGGTTCTTTGGCCGCAATTCGCGCGGAAGATTCCAAACGATCTTGATCTTTTCGTCCTCGATCAAACCGCGTGCCATGTTTTCGGCATCGCCGGTGTCAATCTGTGCGCCCGCCGAGCCAGCGGCGCCGAAGGCGAGACGGCAAAACTGGAGGCGCGCGGACGCCTGCCGCGCGCTCTTTTTGATCAGCTCAAGCGCGAACGTTCGCGTTTCTTCGTCCTTGTCTTCATCGAAGACCTCGACGCCGTTGACGATGGCGCCGACGGGGCTGATCAGGTCGTGGCAGACGCGCGAGCACAAAAGCGCCGCGAGATCGAGGGCGGCGAGCGCAATAGGGCCGGAATCGGTCGGGCCAGACATCAGCGTGCCAGACATGGGCGTGCTCCGAACAGACGCAATGCGGCCGTGGGTGTCACAGCACGGCCGATTCGGCAACCGTGCCCTCCTTCGTGGACCGTGCTAGACCGCGTGCCTTTTAGGCCGCCGCCCACGGCCGCGGCAAGAAAGGAGCAAAGCGTGCCAACCCTCGATGCGTCGGCCTGTACCGCCCTGCTGCAGCCGCTGACGCTTATTGGCGCGCGCGCCGCGCTCACGATCCGGAAAACCGCCCGCGACAGCGGCATCCGCAACAAGGAAGACGGCTCTCCAGTGACCGCGGCTGACATCGCAGCAGAAGCCACGATCCGCGCCGGCTTATCGGCGCTTGTGCCGGCGCTGCCGATCGTCTCGGAGGAACAGGCCGAGCACCCGCGGCCCGCCCAGGACGGCAGCTATTTTCTGGTCGACCCGCTCGACGGCACACGCGAATTCATTGCCGGCCGCGACGAATATACTGTCAATATCGCGCTCGTGACCGATGGAGCGCCGGTTCTGGGCGTGATTGTCGCCCCAGGTCTCGGTCGTGGCCTTGGCCTGATCTGGCGCGGCATCGCCGGAAAGGGTGCCGAGCGTTTAGCTATGACCGCCGACGGTAAACTTCTATCAGAGGGGCCAATCCATGCGCGAGCACGACCGCCGCACGAGACGATTGTGGTTGTCAGCCGCTCGCATCTCGACGCGCGCACACGAGACTTTCTTGCGAGCTTACCGCAGCCGCGTCCAATTCCCTGCGGCTCGGCGCTAAAATTCTGCCGTATCGCCGAAGGCGCGGCAGATCTTTATCCGCGGCTCGCGCCGACCCACGATTGGGACGTAGGAGCCGGCCACGCGATTATAGTCGCCGCGGGAGGAAGCATGCTGGCCCCCGACGGCAAAGCGCTGCGCTACGGAACCGCGGATCTGATCATTCCCGGCTTTATCGCTGCGGGAGAAGGAGAAGCGTCCGGGATCAGGGGTTAAGGCCACTCATGACGGCCGGCCACTTGCGCTTCGATTCGGCGATGAACCGCGTGGGATCAGACAGAAATGTGTGGCGTTGCGCGACGCTATAGAACAGGAAGAGCCGCTCGCCGACGACGGCCCACACGTTCGGATTGCCGGCCACCGCGAGGCCGTGGGCGACGCTGACCGGGTCATAACCGCCATATTGCGGCATATAGACGTCGGGCCGCTCGGCAAAGGCGGCGCGGTTGCCAGAATTACAGAAGCGCCAGACCACGCCGCTATACGACAATTCGAAATTGCCGCTGCCGATGACCGCTTTGTGGTCGGTGAAATAGGCGACCGGATCATAGCCTCCGATCGCCAAGCCCGAGTGCCAATCGACCACAATCCGTCCCGTCAGACTGGCATGCGCAACAGGCCCGAGGGCGACAAAAGCCGCCGCAACGCAGGCCATGGCGAAGCGGGTCGGGTTTGGCTTTCGTTTTCGCCGTGCTGTGGTCATAGTTTCGATCAAGGGTGCAGCTGATTCGGGTCGGGGTTGCCGAGACTTCATTTCCACGAGAACCATCAGCTTCCGCTGACCTAAACGCAGCGCGTGAGCAACGCGTTAAGACCGGAGTTGCCGATGAACTTGCGCGTCGGGCTCGCCGTCGCTGTCTTGCTGATGAGCGGCGCGATTGCCACAACGGCGACAGCCCAGCCGGCGCCGGCCTATCCGCCCCCGTCAGCCAGCCCTTATCCGCCTCCCGCAGCCGCGCCCTACCCGCCGCCCGCCACCACGCCTTACCGACCGCCTCCGTCCACCGTTTCCCCGCCGCCCGTCCCGGCGCGCGACGATCAATTCTCCACGGAGGAGTTGATCGAAGCCGGACGCCATTTCTTCGGCGGGGTGTCGCGAGGCCTTGCCATGATCGTGCAAAAGGCCGCCAACCAGTGGGGTCAGCCGAACGGCTATATTCTGGGCGAGGAAGCCGGTGGCGCCTTTGTCGGCGGGCTGCGTTACGGCGACGGCACCCTCTACACCAAGAATGCCGGTGACCGACGGGTCTTTTGGCAAGGACCTACCATTGGCTTTGATGCCGGCGCCGACGGCGCCCGGACCATGATGTTGGTCTATAACCTGCCGAGCACGGACGCGATTTTCGATCGCTTCGGCGGCATCGACGGCTCCGCCTACTTCGTCGGCGGCCTCGGCATGACGGCTCTTACCGCCCACGACATCGTGATCGTGCCGATCCGGACCGGCGTCGGTTTGCGGCTCGGCGCCAATCTCGGCTACCTGAAATTCACCGCGCGCCCGACCTGGAACCCGTTCTAAAGGCTGTCCCGAAACGCAACGCCTGCTGCGAAGTTTTCATGAAGGCCGCAGCAGTTCGGAGCAAAGGTTTAGGTTAACGGGTGGTCAATATGGTAGAGTGCCAAACCGCATGGCAGTGTGATGCCATCTCTCCTTCCCGTGTCTGCGTCCGCGCAGCCAGGATCGGCGGGGGAGCGTTGGAGGTGTAGCGTCATGGTCGAACCGATCATGTATTTTGCCATCGGGTGTCTGGCTGCAGGCTTGTTGGGATTGATGTTCGTGCCGCTCGTGCACAATCGCGCTGTCCGTCTGACGATGCGGCGGCTCGAGGCGGCTACTCCGCTGACCATGGCCGAGATTCGCGCCGACAAGGATCAGTTGCGCGCCGAATTCGCCATGTCGACCCGACGCCTGGAGCTGAGCGTCGAGCAGATGAAGGCCAGGACCACGACGCAGCTCGCCGACCTCGGCAAAAAGACGGACGCCATCAATCTGTTGAAGAAGGAACTGGGCGACAAGACCGCCGCGTAT
This sequence comes from Xanthobacteraceae bacterium, assembly GCA_050725855.1. Lineage (GTDB taxonomy): Bacteria > Pseudomonadota > Alphaproteobacteria > Rhizobiales > Xanthobacteraceae > BOG-931. The sequence goes on from JBOHIU010000064.1 coordinate 25,137, forward strand.
TTCGCGCTCGAAGCGCGCGACAAGACGCTGCTCGACCAGCTGCGGACCAGCGAGCAGGAGTTCGAGCACAAGAGCAATGCCTTGCGCGAGGCCGAGCGGGCTCTCGCCGACAAGGAGGCGGCGGTGTCCAAACTGGTGGCCGAACTCGGCGACCAGGCGATCAGCGCCGACGGCCAACGCGTCGAACTCGCTGCGCTTCGCACCCAGGTCGAGGCGATGAAGGTCAGCGTGTCCGACTACGAACGGACGGTGAAGGACACCGAAGAACGGCTCGCCCGCGCGCGCAACGATTCCGCCGCGGCGACGAAGGATCTGAACGAGGCGCACGACAAGCTTGCCGGCTTCAACATACGTACCGCCGAACTTGAGCGGCAGCTTGTCGCCCAGACCACCGAAGCCGGGCTTCTCGACCAGCGCGTTCAAGAGCTCGAGGTACGCCTCGGCGACCAGGGCCGGCGGCTCGCCGAACGCGATTACGAAAGCGAGCGGCAGCGCGGCGAACTCGACGCCGCGCGCAACATCGAGAGCGATTTGCGCAATGAAGTGTCGGCCGCCAACAGCCGCGGAGCCGGCGCCGCGCAGAAGTTCAAATCCGACATCGCCCAACTCGAGTCGCGGCTAGCGGCCTCCGTCGAGGAGCGCAACCAGTTGCAGACGCAAATCGCGAATCTCAAGCGCGAGGCTGAATCCACCTGGGCGTCGGAACGGGTTGAGAATGCGCTGCTGCGCGAACGCATCAACGACGTCGCCGCCGAGGTGGCCCGCCTGACGGCGGCGCTGGAAGGGCCCGGTTCGCCGATCGATGCCTTGCTTTCCGTCGGCACTCAAGAGGTGAACCACGCGCCGGCCCAGTCGAACGGCAACTCCGCAATGGCCCGCAACGGCGCGCGGACGGAGCCCGAGTCGGCGGAGCCGAGGAGCACCTTGGCCGATCGCATCCGCGCGCTGCAGTTGACCGCCTCGCGGGTCGCGTCCTCGAACTAACGGCGGCGCGGCCGGCGCCTTTCATCGGGGGGAGCGGCATTCGGCGCGGTTCGCTTGACACCCTGCGGGACCACTCCTTAAATCCCGCCCCATCGGCCCGGGCGCTTAGCTCAGCGGGAGAGCGTTCCCTTCACACGGGAGAGGTCGTAGGTTCAATCCCTACAGCGCCCACCATTTAGGCAACATGTTGATTTTGAATACTTTATTGCTTTTAAATTCTAAGCGATGGTACAGCTCAATGGTACAGCCTTGAC
>JBOHIU010000065.1:0-7180 GCA_050725855.1 Xanthobacteraceae bacterium
GCGGATTTAACATTCGCTACCACCCAGTCGCGAATTCCAGTAGCGAATGTCAAATCCAAAGCTCCACTACCAGTTATATTTGCTAGTGGTCCTTTGATTCTAACATTCGCATGATAGAGCGCTGAAATGGGATGCGAATGTTAGAATCGGACCACTAGGATGGCGGCGAGAACTTCGCCCGCTCGGCCGGCAAGCCTTATTTCGAGCCTTGTTTGATCAAGTCTTGGCTGATCAAGTCTTGTTTGATCAAGCCGGTGTGCGGCATTCATCACATCAAACGGGATGCGAGAATCCGCGCGGAGGCCGTTATTGATCTTGCCAGCCTTACAAAGCGGCCATCTTGCGAAGTTCCTCTACGACTTCCGGATTAGCCAGCGTCGAAACATCGCCAGGGTCCTGCCCGCTTGAGATCGCCGCCAGCACCCGGCGCATGATCTTGCCCGAGCGTGTCTTCGGCATGTCCGGCACGATCCACACCTTGCGCGGTCGCGCGATCGGGCTGATCTCGGTGACCACCGCCTGAGAGATCCGTTCCTCGATCTCGCGACCGCCCTTTTGTCCCGGCTTCAGCGAAACAAAGAGATCCGGCACGCGCCCCTTGATCGCATCCGCGACCGGCACAACCGCCGCCTCGGCAACCTCCGGCACGGTCAGTGCCGCCGACTCGATCTCCTTGGTGCCGAGCCGGTGCCCGGCGACGTTGATCACGTCGTCGATACGGCCGAGGATGCGGTAATAGCCGTCTTGCGGCTGCATCGCGCCATCGCCGGCGAAGTACGGCAAGTCGCGCCAGTCCTTGCTGCCCTTTTTCTTGTTGTAACGCTCGTAATATTGCCGCACGAAGCGGTCGGGATCGCCCCATACGGTCTCGAAGATGCCCGGCCAGGGATTACGGATGCAGATGTTGCCGGCGCGGTTCGACCCGCGCGGAATTTCCTTGCCGTCGTCGTCGTAAATCACGGGATGGATGCCGGGCAGCGCCGGCCCGGCGCTGCCGGGCTTCATCGGATGCAGCGCCGGTACCGTGCTGCAGAGGAAGCCGCCGGTCTCGGTCTGCCACCAGGTATCGACGATCACCGCTTCGCCCTTGCCGACGACGTCGTAGTACCAGCGCCAGACCTCGGGCTCGATCGGCTCGCCGACGGTGGTCATGTGCTTGAAGTGGTACTTGTACTTCTTCGGCTCGTCCGCCCCGGCGCGGCGCAGCGCTCTGACCGCGGTCGGCGAGGTGTGGAAGATGTTGACTTCAAGCTCCTCCGCAATCCGCCACGGCCGCCCCGCATCCGGATAAGTCGGCACGCCTTCGTAGATCACCGAGGACGCGGCAAGCGCCAGCGGTCCATAGACGATATAGGAATGCCCGGTGATCCAGCCGATGTCGGCCATGCACCAATAAACATCCTCGGGATGAATGTCCTGAATGAATTTGGACGTTGCCGCAACATAGGAGAGATACCCGCCGGTCGAGTGCTGACAGCCTTTGGGCTTGCCGGTGGTGCCGGAGGTGTACATCAGGAACAGCGGCGCCTCGGCCGGCATGCGTACGGGCTCGACGTGCGCGCCGCGATAGTCCTTGAGCAGATCATTGACGATGAAATCGCGGCCTTTCACCAGCGGCCGAGGACTTGAATTTTTTCCGGGATGACGCTGCCAGATCAGCACCTTTTCGACTTTGTGCTTCTGGGCCGCGGCTTCGTTGCAGGCGATGTCGGCCTTCTCCTTATGGTCCTGCATGGCGCCGCTGCGATAATAGCCGTCGCTGGTGATCAGCACCGTGCTCCCGGAATCGACGAGCCGGTCGGCGCAGGCCTTGCCGCTGAAGCCGCTGAACACCTGGGAATGGATGACGCCGATCCGCGCGCAGGCGAGCATGGTGATCGGGAGTTCCGGCACCATCGGCATGTGCAGCGTCACCCGGTCGCCCGCCTTTAGCCCGCAGAAATTGACCAGCAGCGCCGCCGTCTCGTTCACCCGCAAATAGAGATCCTGGTAGGTGAGGTGCTGGATCGGCTCATTCTCGTCTTCGGCCACGAAGTGGAGCGCCGCCTTGTTGCGATACTTGTCGAGATGGCGATCCACGCAATTGTAGCAGGCATTGAGCTCCCCGCCGACGAACCAGCGCCAGAACGGCGCATTGCTGGTGTCGAGCGTCTTCTCCCAGTATTTGTACCAGGTCAGAAGATCCGCGTATTCCTTGAAGCATTCGGGAAAGTTGTCGAGGCTGAAGCGGTCGAATATGTCGGGATCGGCGAGGTTCGCCTGGGCGATGAATTTCGCCGGCGGCTGATAATAGCCCTCTTCCTGCCAGTGAACGGCGATTGCGGCCTCGGAGATGTCGTCGGTTGCTGCTGCGCTGTTTGCCATTGCTCCCTCCTCCGGTTTCCTGCCCGGATCCGTTGGCGTCCAGGCCCGATGCTGTCGCCCCGCCGTGGCCCGGCAAATCAGCCGGACCACCGGGGGCAACGCTCGCCTTTATCTGAACGCGTAACCTGCGCTGCCGGAAGGAAGAAGGCAACCCGGCCTTCGGCGCAACCCGTCAGGGACGTCCTGGCGCCCCGACCACTCCCCCCCGCGCCTCGGGGGCGTTGGCGGCAGGGTTCGCACCGAATGCGCCGATCGGCAGAATCTCGCGTCCATAGTCGCCGTTAATAAGCTCGGCGGCCGAAAGATACGCGGCCAGCACGGCGCAGACCAGGCCCACATAGCCCCCGGCGACGGTGATCACGTGCATCCCGTCCCAGGCCCCGATCGCCAGCAGCAGGTAGGCGATCCACAGCGTCAGAAATACGAGCTGCAGCGCCATGTTGTGCCGGAAGGTCGCGATCCACATGTAGAATGTGAACACGCCCCAGACGAACAGGTACCAGCCGATCATCGGCTCCGGCCCGCCGCCGAATAACTTGAAGAGCGCGACCAGCGAAATCCAGAAGGCGCCGTAACTGAGGAACGCCACGGTGGCAAAGGTGCTGCCCCGGACGAAGGAGAGAATGCCAGCCAGCGCCTGCGCGGTTCCGCCGTACACCAGCGCCATGGCCAGAACCACGCCGAGGCTCTTGGCGTCAAACCATCCAGCATTGACCATGCTGAGCAACCAAGTCGTTGTCGCAAAGCCGATCAGCCCGAGTGGCGTGGGATTGCCGTATTTCTGTTCCATCGCACTTCCCTCCATAGTGGTGGTCCGCGAACAGGGACGGTATCCAGTTTTCTTCCGCCCTGCGGCGGTCGTGCCTCCCGATTCGCCAAGTCCGTTCAGCCGGAATCCCCCGGATGAATCCCCGAACTTGAGGCGGATGATAGCGACCTCCGGGAATGCCGGGAAGTCCCATTCGGATCGTTGTCCTCTGCCGGTTTACACTGCGCGCCGTCGCCGGCGCTGGTCAGGCTCTCGACCTCCAGCCGTTGCACGGCAAGCCAACCCTCTCGCAGTAGACCGGCTCGGAGCTCTTCTCCAGAAGCGCGCGAAGGTTCATCATGACGTCGCGGTCGCGGCAGGCGCGATTTGAAAGGGTAACTCTGCCGCAGGTGCTGCCAGATATTCGCCGTGGGAATCGGTTCCGGATTGGTCGCAAAGTCAAACTCAATGAATGTTGGTATTAGGCCGTCGTCGGGTAGCCCGTCAGCCGGAGCACATCAAAAGGATCGGCTTGAGAGCAATCCGGTCTTCGGCGGCCGCAAGCTCAAGCTCGGCACGTTTCAGAGCAATCTCGACTCCGGCTGCGTCATGTCGGACCTCGACGGCAGGCTGGAGATCACCTGGCCGAATACGGTGGCTTTGGCCAAGCTCGGCGACGAGATGGATTTTGAGGCGCTGGTGCCGGTGGCGCGCTGGCGCGGCTTCGGCGGTGCCACCGATCCGCAGGGACCGGGCTTCGAGACCTATACGTGGGCGGCCGGGATAGCCGGCGCGACGCGCAACTCCGGCGTCGTGTCCACCTCGCACGTCGCTCTCAATCACCCGATCGTCGCCGCCAAGCAATCGACCGTCATCGATCACATCTCCAACGGCCGCTACACGCTCAACATCGTCAACGGCTGGAATTTTCCCGAGATGGAGATGTTCGGGGTGTCGCTGCTCGATCACGAGGACCGCTATGCCTGCGCCGAGGAGTGGCTTGCCATTGTCAGGCGGCTGTGGACCGAGGATGGGCGCTTCGACCACGACGGCCGGTTCTACCGGATCAAGGGCGGCTATTTGCAACCGAAGCCGATCCAGTGCCCGTATCCGGCCATCATGAATGCGGGCTCATCGGAGCGCGGCCGGCATTTCGCCTGCAAGCATTGCGATCTCGTCTTCACCAATATCCGCTCCCACGACATCGCCATCAACACCGCGCACATCGAAGCCTATCGCCGGCTGGCGCGCGAGGAGTACGGCCGCGAGGTCGGCATCTGGAGCAACGCCACCATTGTGCAGGCCGAGACCGAAAAGGAAGCGCGCGACTTCTACCGTTATTACGTGCACGACAAAGGCGATTGGATCGCCGCGCGTCATGTCATCGACACCATGGGCGCGGACATCAACCAGCGCGATTATCCGGAGGAGCGGCGCCAGGCCATGGCCGAGATGATGATCTCGGGTTGGGGCGGGTTTCCGCTGATCGGCACCAAGGAACAGATCGTGGAGGGATTGGTGTCGCTGTCGAAAATCGGCCTCGACGGCCTTCTGCTGTCGTGGCCGCGCTACATCGAGGGTATGCGCGAATTCCGCGACGTGACCTATCCGCTGCTCAGGCAGACTGGGTTAAGGAATTAAGCCCTTCATCGTCTTCACGCAGTGGCCGCGATCTCGCTTTCGTCGTCCATAACGACCGATCAGTCGGAGCTTTCCAGAGGCGTCTTCGTTCAACTCGATCTTACAGGTCCAATGACGAAAGTTCGTCGTAGTTGACTATGTCCGTCGTGGATATATATCATTGGTCCGCTATGAGCAAGTCGAACCCACAGCTGCCGCTAACACCCGCCGTCTTCCACATTCTGCTTGCCTTGTTCGCCAAGGAGCGCCACGGCTACGACATCATGCAGCAGGTCAAAGCGGATTCGGGAGGCGCCGTGAAAATGGGGCCGGGAACTTTGTACGGCTCGCTCGACCGCATGATCGAGGCGGGCTTGATTGCCGAGGGCAACCGGCAAGACCCGCGCCGCGTCTATTACAAACTCACGGCACTCGGGCAAACAACGTTACGCGCGGAAACGGAGCGACTGTCGCGCGTGGCCCTTGTGGCGCGTCGCCAGCTCAAGAGCGCGTGACGCGATGACGCGCTCCGCGCAGGAAGAGGAGTCACGGTCGTTGCGCTTCTATGCGCGGCTCCTGGCGCTTTATCCGCCGGCGTTTTTGCAGCGGCACCGCGCGGAGATGCTGCAAAACTTCGCCGACCTCGAAGACGCCGCATCTTCAAAGGCGGCGTTTTGGTTGCTGATAGGAAAGGACCTCGCGATGAGTCTTGTTTCGCATTTTTTCGGATCACGGCTTGGCAGATACGTGATCGGCGTCTTTGTCGCGTGGATATTGCTGTTCGCGCTCGGATATTTCCTCCACGGCCCCACGCCCGGCCATCCCGTTTTGCATGTCTTCTACGGCTTTCTCCTCGGCATGCTGTCCATGTACATCGCGACGCGTCTCTACCGAACGTCGCAAAACAGCTCGCATGCTTAGAGTGTTGAATTCCCGGCTGCGTAAGTTAAGTCGCCCGAGGGTCATTTTGGGCGTCTCGTTGAGCTTTCCATGCGAGTCAAGTTCAACTTCGCGCCGGAAGCAGATGTTTTGCTGCTACAATTCAAAAATGCTCGCAATCTCGGAGTGTTAGCGAGAGAAGCGGCGCCAATCAGCAGCGTGTCGCACTTTTGGCGTCTGGGAATCAAACAATGAGCGAAAAAAGAGTCTCGATACATCAAAGAGATGGCTCCGCGACAGCACCGTAGACATCCAATGATCGTTGTGCATCACCTTGATAACTCTCGTTCACATCGGATTTTGTGGCTGCTTGAGGAACTGCATCTCGACTATGAGGTGACGTTTTATGCCCGCGATCCTGCTACGATGCTTGCGCCCCGAGCCCTGCGCGATGTCCACTTCCTCGGCAAGTCTCCGGTGATCACTGATGGCGCGATCACGCTGGCTGAATCCGGAGCCATCATCGAATATCTTGTAGAAAGAAATCCTGGTGCGGGGCTGGCGCCCGAACGTGGCGCCGCCGAATGGGTTCGCTACATCTATTGGCTGCACTTCGCGGAGGGTTCAGCCATGCCGCCGCTGTTGCTGAAGCTGGTATTTGATCGGATTGAAATCTCGGCGCCATGGCTCATTCGTCCGATCGCCCGCGCAATTGCACGCCAGGCGAAAAGGCGAATCATCGAGCCGCGGCTCGTCGATAACCTGGAGTTTATGGAAACCGGGCTTGGTCGATCCACGTGGTTCGCGGGCGAGGCATTTTCCGCCGCCGACATCCAGATGAGTTATCCGCTCGAGGCTTCGGCGCATCGAGCAGGGCTCGACGCAAGATGGCCCAGGCTCGTCGCTTTCTTGCAACGAATCCGCGAGCGTCCCGCCTACCGGCGCGCTGTTGAGCGCGGCGGGGGATACGCCATCGTCGCCTAGGCCGCCCTGTCCGTCTGAGGCTATCGCCATACGACCCAGCCGGCTTCGCCGCCTCAGCGGCATTCGCCGCCACAATTCGAAAACGACCGCAATCTCCGCGTGTTAGCGGGAAAACTGCGAATCATGACGCGTGTGTCACAATTTCCGCGTCCAATTGTCCCAATCGTGACCCGAGAAAATGCTCGTCAGATCAAAGCGATGGCTTGAGTCGCGTAAATTCTCTTGTCGCGCGACAGGCGACGAAGTAAACAAAACCATCTCGCTCGCCGAAAGGACGTCGGCCGGTCACCCCGGCGGGCGGAGCGAGAGCGGTTCCCGCGGGCGAAGCCTCGTGAGCTTCGCACTCGGGCGGCTCCGGGCCGGCAGGCGAGTGCGCTGCGCTTCAGCGCACGCCGCAGCCGTATGTTGCGGTGCCGCGCCCGTATGGTGCGGAGGGCGGGTTTTAAAAACCTGCAACGCGTCTGCCGGCGTTCTGCTTCCTTTTTATTGCCGGAAGCGAGTCCAAAGGATTTCGTCGCTTAGCTTCCGTGCCGTGCCCGATCTTGAGCTTCCGGTCCTTTCCACCGCCGGGGCGCTCTCACGAAG
>JBOHIU010000066.1:0-4287 GCA_050725855.1 Xanthobacteraceae bacterium
GCCGCCGCGTTTGCCGACCATCTGCGCGTGCTCTGGCTCGTGCCGGCCATGGATGGCTTGTTCACCGGCGCGCCTTCCGAACGCCGGCGGTTCCTCGATCGCCTGGTCCTCGCGGTCGATGCCGAGCACGGCACGCGCATCAACGCGCTCGAACGAGCCTTGCGTTCGCGCAACCGGCTGTTGGAGGAGTCGCGCCCCGACCCGCATTGGCTGGACGCCATCGAGCACGAAACTGCGGAACTGGCCGTCGCAGTTGCGGGACTGCGGGTCGAAACCGTGCGGCGTCTGCAGAGCGTCCTGGAAGCCCGCAAGGGCGCGGCATTTCCCGCGGCTGAGATTGCGCTAGACGGTTGGATGGAAAAGCTTGTCCTGGGTCACCCGGCGCGCGAAATCGAAGAACGCTACCGCGCCGTGCTCCGCGATAACCGTCCTCGTGACGCCGCCGCCGGTCGCACCCTCGACGGTCCGCACCTGACCGACCTCGCCGTGAGCTACGCGGCCAAATCCATCCCGGCCGCCGACGCCTCGACCGGCGAACAGAAAGCGCTCCTCATCGGTCTCGTGCTCGCGCATGCGCGGCTGATCGCGGACATGACCGGGACGGCGCCGGTGCTGCTGCTCGATGAAGTGGTCGCCCATCTCGATCCGGCGCGGCGCGCCGCGCTGCAAGGGGAACTCGCGCAACTCGGCGCGCAAGTCTGGATGACCGGAGCCGACTTGTCGCTGTTTGCCGAAGTTCCCGCCGATGCTTGCGTTGTCGAAGTCAGTTCGGGCCGCCTCGCGAAGCGGATTGCCTAAATGATGCGCAGCGCCCAAAGCACCGAATTCTTAACGACGTTCCCCGCGTTTGCGCTTTGGCTCCAAAGGAGCAGCCGCAATGGAACCGTTAGCCTCAAGGAACAAGTGCGCGACATCCCCCTTAATGTCAGGGAGCAAACACTCACGACGGGCCAAGGCTCGACTAATCATGCCAGCACCGGCGGAAGAACGGATCATTGAGAACCTGATCGAGTCCCTCGAACGGCTGCGCGAGGATTTGAACAAGGTGGAACTCTGGGCGGCCGCTCTCGGCTGCTTTCAGGTGCCGGTGCCCGATTATCAGCCCGGCGACCGGTACCTCCTCCGCGGTGCGGCCCAGCGCGAGCGCGCGGTCCAACGACCCTGAATGGCCCGTCTGCGGGCCGCGGGCTTTCCAGCATTGGCGGCGGGTTCAAGCTTCGCGGCGAATCGCCCGAATTTGCTGCAGCGATTTCTCTTTGTTGTCGCGACCGTAAACGAACGAGGACGCGGTCACTTTGAGCGCCTTGTTTCGGGCCCATTTTGCGGCCCCAAGAATCCTTGAAAAGTCACGATTTCACAATATCTTATGGGCAGACACTTTGCGCTGTACGCAACTCCTTTTTGGTGTACAAGAAGAACTGATTCTCCAGGTCTTTTTTTGCATCCGCTTCGAAAGCTCCTCATGGCCGAACCCGCCCGCAAGCCCGCCGCTCCTGAGCCCTCCGAATACGGCGCGGAATCGATCAAGGTGCTCAAGGGCCTGGATGCCGTGCGCAAGCGGCCGGGCATGTATATCGGCGATACCGACGACGGTTCCGGCCTGCATCACATGGTCTACGAAGCCGTCGACAACGCGGTCGACGAGGCGCTTGCGGGCTACGCCAAGGAAGTCGCGGTCACGCTGAACCCCGACGGCTCCTGCACGGTGTGCGACGACGGCCGCGGCATTCCGACCGACATTCATAAGGGCGAGGGCGTTTCGGCGGCCGAGGTCATCATGACCCAGCTGCACGCCGGCGGAAAATTCGATCAAAATTCCTACAAAGTGTCCGGCGGGTTGCACGGCGTCGGCGTGTCCGTGGTCAACGCGCTCTCCTCCTGGCTCAAGCTCACCATCTGGCGCGATGGCCAGGAGCACTTCATGGAGTTCCACGACGGCGAAGCCGTGGCGCCGTTGGCCGTGGTCGGCGCCGCCCGCGACAGGCGCGGCACCGAGGTGACGTTCCTGCCGTCGAAGCGGACCTTCACCATGACGGACTTCGACTTTGCCACGCTGGAGCACCGGCTGCGAGAACTCGCATTCCTCAATTCCGGCGTCAGCATCGTGCTCTCCGACAAGCGTCACGCCGTGGAGAAGCGCGAGGAACTGCGCTACGAGGGCGGCGTCGAGGCCTTCGTCAAATATCTGGATCGCAACAAGACGCCGCTCATCGAGCAGCCGGTCGTGATGAAGGCCGAGCGCGACGGCATCGTTGTCGAATGCGCGCTGTGGTGGAACGACGGCTATCATGAAACGGTACTGTGCTTCACCAACAACATTCCGCAGCGCGACGGCGGCACGCATCTCGCCGGCTTCCGCGGCGCGTTGACGCGTCAGGTCGTCGCCTACGCGGATTCCAACGGGGTGGCGCGCAAGGAGAAGGTGGCGCTTACCGGTGACGATTGCCGCGAGGGATTGACGTCGGTCCTGTCGGTCAAGGCGCCCGATCCTAAATTCTCCTCGCAGACCAAGGACAAACTCGTGTCCTCGGAAGTGCGCCCGGTGGTCGAGGGCGTGATTAACGACATGCTCAAAGCCTGGTTCGAGGAGCATCCATCCGAGGCCAAGATCGTCGTCGGCAAGGTGATCCAGGCGGCGGCCGCCCGCGAAGCGGCGCGCAAGGCGCGCGAGATGACGCGCAAAAGCGCGCTCGGCATCACCTCGCTGCCGGGCAAGCTCGCCGACTGCCAGGAACGCGATCCGGCCAAGTCGGAACTGTTCATCGTCGAGGGCGATTCCGCCGGCGGTTCCGCCAAGCAGGGCCGCAACCGCGAATTCCAGGCCGTCCTGCCGCTGCGCGGAAAAATCCTCACCGTCGAGCGCGCACGCATGGACAAGATGCTGTCGTCCGAGCAGATCGGCACGCTCATCACCGCGCTCGGGACCGGCATCGGCACCGACGAATTCGCCATCGACAAGCTGCGCTACCACAAGGTTATCATCATGACCGACGCCGATGTCGACGGCGCGCATATCCGCACCATGCTGCTGACTTTCTTCTATCGGCAGATGCGCGACATCATCGACGGCGGCTATCTCTATATCGCGCAGCCGCCGCTCTACAAAATCGCGCGCGGCAGATCCGAGCAGTATCTGAAAGACGAGCGGTCGCTCGAGGATTATCTGATCGATGCCGGCTTGGAAGAGACCACGCTGCGGCTGTCGTCGGGCGAGGTACGCGCCGGCGACGACCTGCGCCGGCTGGTTGAGGAAGCGCGCGCGATCCGCAATCTCTTGGGCGGGCTGCACAGCCGCTATAATCGCAAGGTGATCGAGCAGGCGGCCATAGCCGGCGTGCTGCATCGGCCCGTCACCGGCGATCCGGCGCGCGCGGTCGCCGCGGCCGAATACATCGCCCGCCGGCTCGATGCGCTCACCGATGAGACCGAGCGCGGCTGGCAGGGGACGTTCGACAATCACGGCTTCCAGTTCGAGCGCACCTTGCGCGGCGTCAAGGAGGTCGCGGTGATCGATCAGGCCTTGCTTGGCTCCGCCGACGCGCGCCGGCTCGACGAGTTCGCGCCGTCGCTGCAGCAGATCTATCCGCGGCCGACGCCGCCGGCGATGCTGCGCAGAAAGGACGAAGAGATCCCGATTTACGGTCCGGTCGGCCTGTTCGAGGCGGTGACCGCCGCCGGCAAGAAGGGCGTGGCGCTGCAGCGTTACAAGGGACTGGGCGAAATGAACCCCGGCCAGCTCTGGGAAACCACGCTCGATATCAACGCCCGATCGCTCTTACAGGTCAGCGTCAAGGAAATCGACGAAGCCAACATCATCTTCGACGAACTGATGGGCGACAAGGTCGAACCCCGCCGCATCTTCATCGAACACAACGCGCTCGCCGCCAGCGTGGATGTTTAATGGCGGTAGTAAGTGTCGGGTAACGTGTCGGGTAACGCGTAAGCCTGACTCTGGGAGCCAGAAGACTGACTCCATTCGCGCATTAGGCTGACTCCGCACAGCACAACCTCAACCGGTTGGTCGGAGGATTTTCGCGCGCTTCCACCTCAACGACGCCCAGACATTGGCCTGTGCCATGCCGGTCCACACACCAGGTTCGGGAAGCGACGGAGTGACCGTTTCACCATCTCCTATCATCTGGTTGCAATTGCCAGGTAAGACCCAAAATCCGCGATGGGAATTTGAATGATGCGAATCGCCTGGGCTGAAGGTGGATTTTCAGCGGGTTTTCTATTGCGCGGCGGTCGACTTGCGCGGCGCGCAGGCCTGGGCAGACGATTTCAGCC
>JBOHIU010000067.1:0-6303 GCA_050725855.1 Xanthobacteraceae bacterium
CCGTCATGTCGAGGCGCGGCGGGCGTCGTTCGACGCAGCACAGCACCAGGTGCTTCACGGCATCGAAGCCGATTGCTCCACGCCTGATGGCATCGCGTACCGCGGCAGCCACCTGATCGGCGCGGAATATGCAGGGCTTTTTGACTGGCGTACCTGCGACGCGAAGGGCGAGACTGCCGACGAAGCGGACAACCACCACCCGCACCGTCATAGTCGAAGCCCCTTCGTCGACATCCAGCGATGACACCGGCGCGGATGATGCGGCGACTTCAACATCGCCAGAAAACGTCGCGACGACGACTGATGCGACGACGACCAAAGTCAGGAATTTCTCGGGTAGTGCTGGGGTATTTCACTACTTGCCAATTTCTCTTCGGCCATGCGCTTGAGCGCGGCGCGGTCCAGCTTGTTGGTCGAGGCGAGCGGAAATTCGTCGACGAAGAACACGAAGCGCGGGTGCTGATAGGCTGGCGCGTGCTCAAGCGCGAAGCGCTTGACTGTCTCGACGTCGAGCGCACAGCCCGGGTTACGGATCACGAAGGCGACCGGCTTCTGGCCCTTGATCTCGTCATCGATTGGCACCACCGCGGCCTGTGCCACGTCGGGATGGCGTTCGAGCATGCGCTCGACGTCGGCTGGGTAGATGTTTTCGCCGCCGGAGATAAACATGTCGTCGGCGCGGCCGACGAAATAGAAGAAGCCGTCGCCGTCGCGGCGGAATATGTCGCCGGTGATGTAGAAGCCGTCAGCCGTGATCGGTGACGCGAGATCGGGGCGGTTGTGATAGCCGAGCATGAGCGCCGGGCATTTCATTTGTAAAACGCCTTGTCCGGCGCCGCGGTTGTCACCGTCAACCAGACGCAGCGATACCGTCGGATGCGGATAGCCGACCGAAAGCTCTGGCTGCGGCAGCCCGCGCGGATGCTGCCCGAATACTACCGGGCCAGCCTCGGTGGTGCCGTAGGCGTTGGTCACAGCGGCCTGCGGCAGCGCTGCGCGCAGGCCGGCCATGAGGCTGGCGCTCACCGGCGCCGAGCCCATGCGCACGACCTCGACGCTGGACAGATCGGTACGCGCGAGCAATTCGCGTTCGCGCAGCATCATGGCGATCATGGGCGGTACCGCGGTCAGGAAGGTGCAGCGGTAGCGGTCGATCGCATCGGCATAGGCGCGCGCGGAAAATTGCGGCAGAAGGACGATGGTGGCGTAGGCGGCACAGGCGAGCTTACTTAGCGCCAGCGCGTTCATGTGATAGAGCGGCGCGGCGATCAGATAGCGATGGCCGTCGAGACCGGGCGCGAGCCGCGTCTCCACCACCCAGATGTGGCTCCGGTGCGAGAGCATGACGCCCTTGGGCACGCCGGTCGAGCCGGACGTGTAAAGAAACATCGCCGGCTCGTTCGGCCCCGGCACGATGGTCTCAAACGATCCCGGATCGAGGAATGCGGCGAACGATTGCGGCGCGGTTTTGCTTTCTTCCTCCTGAGCCGGAGAGATCGCCGCACCGCCGAACCGCACGAGCGGCAAGTTCGGCGGACAATCAGCCGCGCGGGCGGCATCGCAGAACACGAGTCTGGCGTCAGCATCGCGGAGAATGAAATGGATAGTCTCACGCGGAAACTTGAAATTCACCGGGACGGCGACGAGGCCGGCCCGCATGATTCCATAATAAGCAGCGAGATACTCGGCGCGATTGGACGACAGCAGCGCCACCCGCGAGCCGCGCTCAAACCCACGCCCGGCGAGCGAGCGCGCGACGCCGTTCGCCATCGCGTCGATCTCGGCGAAGCTGAAACGCCGTTGGCCTTCCTCACCGCCCAGATCGATCATCGCGAGCTTCGCCAGATCGCGCCCGCGCGGGATCAGGTCGCCGAGATTCTTGAAGTCAGTCATGTCATTTGGGCAGCGCGGTGAGGTAGGTGCCGCGGCCGCTGGCGATGAGCTTGCCGTCCAGGTCGAAAATCCGTGCCTCGGCGCTGGCAAACTGGCCGCCGCGGCGAATGACCTTGCCATGGGCGACGAGATCGCTGCGGATCGTCGGCCGGTGATAATCGACGCGCAGGTCGATCGTTGGCACGCCGCGGTGAGTCTGCTTGACCATGGCCCAGTCAGCGGCGAGATCGACAAGCGCCGCCAGAATGCCGCCATGGGTATAGCCGCGTTCGGTGTTGACCACCCATTCGTCGCGCCATTTCGCCCGGATTTCGATGGCGTCGTCACCGACGTTGACAACCTGCAACCCGAGCCATTGATGATATGGCGCGAGCGCGATCAGCGCCTGGATTTGCTGCAACGTCAATTCCTCGCTCATCTTTTCACCTGAAGACGCAGGGCGGACGACTGACCGCGCAGGCTTCGTTCATCCGTCGTCTGTCCACCGACGTCTGTGCTCTGCCACGGCGCAACTATCACCTTTCCGATCACCTCGCGATTCTCGATCAGGCGCAAGCCCTCGCGCGCCCGTGCCAGCGGCAGCACCTGGTCGATCACCGGCTTCATCTTGCCTTCGGCGATGAGTTGCATCAAAGCCGCCAGATTGTCGTCGTAGAAGCTGTTCGAGCCGATGATTTTCAGCTCAAAGCTCCAGACATAACGCAAATCCTCTTTCGGATCGTAGCCGGCGGTGGCGCCGCAGACCAGGATCTTGCCGCCGCGCTTGAGGCAGCGCAGCGATGGCAGCCAAGTGTCGCCGCCGGTGAAATTGATCACCACATCGACGCCGCCCTCGTTCGAGCGCCGCTGTGGCTTGCCGTATTTCTCAATCGCCCATTTCGACCAATCGGTGTCGCGATAGTTCACGACCTCATCGGCGCCGAGCGCCTTGAGCCGCGACAGTTTTTCAGCGCTCGAGGCGCAGGCGATGACCTCGGCACCGAGGAGTTTGGCCAGAATGACGCAGCCGGTGCCGACACCGCCCGCCGCGCCGAGCACGAGCACGCGCTCACCCGGCTCGATAGTCCGGTGCGTCACCAGCATGCGGTGTGCGGTGCCGTAGGCAACCGGCAGCGCGGCGGCTTCCGCGAAGCTTACACCGGGCGGCATCGCAACGAGCTGGTCGGCGGCCACGAGGCAAAACTCGGCCATGCCGCCGTCGAGCATTTCGCCCATCAGGCCTTTTGTCTTGTTGACCGGGTTTACCAGCACCCGGTCCCCTTCCTTCCAGCCGCTCGTCCCGTCGCCGAGCGCGGTGACCTCGCCGGCCATGTCGAGCCCGATCACCACCGGCAGAGGCACCTTGATGCTGGGCATGCCGCGCACCGTGAACACGTCGTGGTAGTTGAATGAGGCCGCCCGCACGCGGATGACGACGTGGCCGGCAACGGGTTTTGGGGTCGGGTAATCGTCGACCACTTCAAGATCGTCGAGTGTACCGTGCCGGCGCAGGACCAGTGCTTTCATCGGATTATTGTTTCCGGTCGATGAGCCAAGAGATTCTGTCGCTCAGCCCATGCCATCGGATCACATTACGCGATCAGTTGCTTGGTTGCGGCGGCCTCGTTAGCCTAGCACGCCACGGCAACAAGGTTCAGCGGCGAGACACCGGATGCAGGAAAACTTCCGCCAGTTCCTTGATCGCCTGCGGCACAATGGCGAACTCGTCGACCTACGCCAGCCGGTCGACATCCGCCACATCGCCACGCTGGTCGACCAGGCCAAGACCGCGCTCCTGTTCCATAACGTCGTCGGCTACGACATTCCGGTTGTGTCCGGCATCATCCGCACCCGCGAGCGCGCTACGATGGCGCTCGGCTGCGCCAATTTTGCCGACATCGAGCAGAAGCTGACGCAGGCGATCGCCAGGCCGATCGCGCCCAAGCGCGTCAACGGCTCGGCGACGCGCGAGGTAACGATGGTCGGCGAGGGAGTCGACCTGTTCCGGCTGCCGATCCCCATGTCGTCGATCTACGACGGCGGCCCGATGATCACGGCGGGCGTGGTGATCGCCCGCGATCCCGAACTCGGCTGGAACTCCGGGATCTACCGCTTCATCGTCAAGGAGAAGGCCCTCACCGGCGTCGACCTCGTGACGCCCAACAACATGCGGCTGTTCGTCGAGCGCGCGCTCAAGCGCAACGAGCCGCTGCCGATCTCGATCTCCATCGGGACGCATCCATTCGAGATTGCCGGCTCCGGGTATCGGGCGCCGCTCGGTGTCGACGAAATGGCAATCGCTGGCGGCCTGCGCGGCGAACCGGTGGCGCTCGCGCCCTGCACAACCATTGAGGTGCCGTACATCGCCGATGCGGAGATCGTGCTTGAAGCCGAAGTGCTGCCCACCGGCTGGACTTTTCCAGAGGGCCGCTTCGGCGAGTTCACCCGGCTCATGGGCGGGCTGCACTGGAATCCCCTGGTGCGCGTCAAGGCCATCGCCATGCGCAAGGACGCGATCTACTACAATCTACACATGCCGTGGGAGAACACTTGGCTCGCCGCGCCTACACGCTACGCCGCCATACGCCAAGCGCTGCGCACCGCCGGCGTCCAGGTCAAGGACATCAACGTCACGCTTGGCGGCTGCGCCTTCTGGCACGCGGTGATCTCGATCAAGAAGCAGCCCGGCGAGGGCAAGAACGCGCTGCTCGCCGCGCTCTCTGTGATGGACTTAAAGCACGTCGTGGTGGTCGACGACGACATCGACGTCAACGATGCGGCTGAAGTGGAATGGGCGATCGCCACGCGCGTGCAGGGCGACCGGGATGTGATGATCGTTTCCAATGCGCGCGCGAAACCGCTCGATCCGAGCCTGCCGCAGGGCTACGGCGTGGTGCCCACGGGCGCCAAGGTTGGCATCGACGCCACTATCCCGGAGGGCATCCCGCGCGAATATTACGAGCGGATCACGTATGCCTATGCTGATCGCGCCATGATCGCCGACTACGTCGGTGGCAAGCGCGACCAGACCGGCAAGGTTGGCGACGAGGCCGCGGTCGAAGCACTGGCGCAGCAGATTTCGCGGACGATCTCGGCACAGCCGCTCTATTACAGCGAGATCGCTGACAAATTCTCCACCTTTGATTTCCGTACCATCGCCCAGGCTATCGGCCACCTGCACGCAGTCGAGAAGCTGTGGCAGGACCCGCGCGGCCGCCTCTGCGTCCGCGGCTCGGAATTCGCGGCAAAACCGCCGAGAAATTGATTGTTTATTCGCTCGCGTACGTCCCGAGATGCGATCAGTGGTGTGCACCGCTGATTCCGGATCGTCTCTAACCAACGTAGAATCCTAATGGGCCCGAATCGCTGCAGCGCACCACTATGCTGCGGTTGTGCGGAGAGGTCAAAGTTCGGCGCATAGTCATTCTAGTCAGACGACATGGGCCGATACCGTTGGATGCATGGCGATCACCGACAAAGTTGATTTCAAAACCAAAGTTCGTTCATCGATGCGCCAACTGCAAAGCGACCCAGAAAAATCCGCTCCTTCTATCAAAAGCCATCCCTCAAACACGCCGCTTGAGGCATGCTCTTACTTATGGACGGATTAAATAAGCGATTCCGTCGGCTAATCGGATAGGGTTTTCGGTACACAAGGATGGATTGGTCGATGATCATGCTCGGCCTTGTGCTATCAGGCCTGCTGATGGCGCTCGGTTGATACAAAGCTATCATCCGCCATATTTCGTTTATGGCCGCAGCGGTCGCGATGTCGAATAGGGCGCAGACGATAAATTATTTGCGCTGTGTGGGAGAGATGGCCGCCGGATAGATGATCTTTAATCTGCCTTTCGGCTCACTCTTCTCGCTGTCTTGCCTCGAAAGCAGAATGAGTGTACCCACCAGCAGAACCATCGATAGCGGAATAAGCAGCATTTGCCACATGATCAGGCTCCAGCGCGTGCTTTCGTTGGAATAGAATCGCACGGCGGAAGTGACTTAGGCGTTATCTTGTCCGGTGTAATACGCACTGATTTTTTTTGATAAACGCGCCTTGGATTATGCACGATATTTCTGAACTTTAATTCAATAGCGCTCGTTCGCTTACAACTGCGAGCAGATGTTGTCCGGCCGAATGTCAAACTCCCGACGTTGCTTGGCCGCCGTCGTGACCAGCCTGCGACCCAGGACGGCTGGATCGTCGAGGTCATGGCGGGAATGATCCGCCCCGATGACACACCCGACGATACGGCCATTCGTGAAACCGAGGAAGAGACCGGTTACGTAATCGATTCTCCAAAATTGATCTGCAAATTTCTTTCGTCGCCGGGCGGCACCTCCGAGCGCATCTTTCTTTATTTTGCAACGGTTACCGACTCCGATTGACACTACGTGCCGCTCTCCCAGATCGGCGCGGAGTTGCTCTTCGAG
>JBOHIU010000068.1:0-5164 GCA_050725855.1 Xanthobacteraceae bacterium
GTCTCGCTGGCGTTTTATATCGTCGCTTACTTGATCATGTTTCCGACCGGCATCGCCTTCATGGCCGGGCTGGTGCGGCGCGGGCCGCAAGAACCTTCCCTGGAGCCACAGGTCATTGAGAGCGGCCGGCCGAACCGGCCGTTCGAGAATGCGGCGCGCGCCGGCGTCGACACATAGGAAAACGCGCGATGGTCCTCGACCTGGTGCCGCTGTGGACGGGACTGCTTGGCCTCGCGGTCTTTTATTACGTCGTCTTCGACGGCTTCGATCTTGGCGTCGGCATCCTTTACGGCTTCATTCCGGATTTCGGGCAGCGCGGTCTCGCGATGAACGCGATTGCGCCGGTCTGGGACGGCAACGAGACTTGGCTCGTGTTCGGCGGTCTCGGCCTGCTGGCGGCGTTCCCGGTCGCTTTCGCCATCATCATCCCGGCGGTCTACTTTCCCATCCTCATCATGCTGCTGGCGCTGGTGTTTCGCGGCGTCGCCTTTGAGTTTCGCTTCAAGCATCCCGGTCTGCGGCGCTTCTGGGACCGCGCTTTCCACGGCGGGTCGATCGTTGCGAGCTACGCGCAAGGCGTTGTCCTCGGAACCTTCATCCAGGGATTTAAAGTCAATGGTACGCAATTTGGCGGCACGTCGCTTGATTGGGTCACGCCATTTGCGCTGCTTGTCGGACTGGCGCTGGTATTCGGCTATGCGCTCCTCGGCGCCGGCTGGCTTATTCTCAAGACCGAAGCCGAACTGCAGCAATGGGCACGGCGCGCCGGCAAGGTCGCGCTCGCCGGCGTTCTTTTAGCCATTCTCGGCGTCAGCATCTGGACGCCGCTCGTGAACGCCGAAATCGCGAACCGCTGGTTCACCTGGCCGAATGTCGCCTATCTCGTTCCGGTGCCGGTGATCACGGCGTTTATCGCGCTCGCCGAATGGTATGGGTTGACGCATCGCCACGAGTGGGTGCCGTTTCTCGGAGCGATCGGCCTGTTTCTCATGTCGTTCATCGGCATCGCCATCAGCTTGTGGCCGATGATCGTGCCGTATCATTTCACGTTGTGGCAGGCGGCGTCGTCGCCGAGTACGCAAGCCTTCCTGCTCATCGGCACGCTGTTTCTGCTGCCGATTATCCTCATGTACACCGCGTGGTCGTACTGGGTGTTTCGCGGCAAGGTGCGCGGTGATGTCGGTTATCACTGAGCGGGGAGGCGGCATCGTTCGCTGCAGCGCGCCGTTTAAGCACGGGACCGAGGCGCGGAGGCGCGCAGTTCCGCTTCGTCATACGCTCGGATCCTTCGTTCGATCCTCGGCCGAATCGCCGGCGCTTAATTTCCTCAATCATTGATCTCGGACGTCGAATGCCCGTCAGGAAACGGGTGGATCGCGTGCGCCGCCGCAATTGGATGATGCGGTGCGCGATTATCAAGCGACCCTGCGCGTGAGCCCGGTCGTTCCAGGGCTATCGCATTTGACCCTTATACGGTTAATGAACGTTTGGTTTTTATCGACGATTCGATGCAAAAATCGCATCAAAAAAGGTTTTTTCTGCAGTAAGAAACTTGGTCGGAAAAATGCGCGTTGAACTCATCCAGTGTGAAAATCATGGCCGCAGCGAGCGCAAAAATAGCGACCGTGTCTTCGCGTGAGATATCGCATTCCGGGCCCGTTTCTCACCGAACATCCTTGGTTTTTCTGGCGGCGTGCTTCGCCGTCATTCTGTTCGCGCTGGTTCCGGCGACAACGCGAATCGCCGCCGGCCAGCTCTCCGGCCTTTCGATCGGGTTGACCCGTTCCGTGGGGGCCGGGGTGCTTTGCATCCCTCTGCTGCTCGTTCTGCGCCTGCGGCCGCCCCGCCGGCGCAAGGATTGGTGCCAGTTGCTGTTGTACGCGTTCGGCAATTTTGCCGGCTTTCCGATCCTGTTCGGAATCGGAGTGCAGCGCACGTCCGGATCGCATGCGGCGCTCATTATGGCCGCCATGCCGTTATTCGTCGGCCTGCTCGGAATCATGCTGGAGCGCCGGCTGCCCCGGCCAAGCTGGTTTGTCGGGATGGCGCTTGCCGTCGCGGGCGAAACGGCGCTGATCGGAATGAATCACCTCAACAGCTCGACCGGCGCCAGCATCGGCGGCGACGCGATCGTGTTCGTCGCCTGCACGCTCTCCGCTATTGGCGTGGTCGCCGGTGCGCGGCTTGGCGCGCGAACGAGCCCCTGGGCGGCCACATTATGGGCCATCGTCATTGCCGGATCGGCGCTCGCGCCGTGGGCGGCGGTGCGCCTGCTGGCGTCGCCTCATGCCTATCAGCATCTCACGGTTACAGCGTGGGCCGCCATTCTTCAGATCACGCTGGGAGCCGCGGTGATCGCGAATGTGTCATGGCTGTGGGCGTTTTCGCGCGGCGGCCTGACCCGCGTGGCGCCGATCCAATTCGCGCAGCCGGTCTTTGCCTTGTTTTTCGCCGCTGCGCTCCTCGACGAACATCTGTCGGCGGCGCTATTGCTGGTCGCCGTCAGCATCGTCATCGGGACTGTGACGGCTTGTCGCGGCGCGCGGCCGAATTCAACAAGGAAGCCTGATTTGGTCGAGCTTCCGCCGTTCCTGAAAAATGCGCCGTCGCTGGTGCGGCCGGATCCGGCGCGCATGAGAGCGCTGCTGAACTTTGTGCAGCAGCCGGCCTATGCGGAGTCGCTCAGGATCACGTCATCCGCCTAGAGAGCATCAAAAGGCCTTTTGATCCGCAACCGCGTTTGGACCGCTGTTCAAAGCCGGTGATGGATCTGCTAAAGTCCTAGCCACGACGAGGCAGCCCCCGGTCGAGCCCCGGGGTAGCGATCGAATAGGAGGAAGTGGCTCGATCGCGCGTGAAACAGCACCAAACAAGAACAGAAAGGCCGAGGGAGGCGCCATGACAATCGCTCGACGCAGATTATTGCAGCTCGCGGCCGGTGCCGCCGTGCTTCCGGCCGTCGGCCCTGCGCGAGCGGACGCTTATCCATCGCGGCCCGTACACCTGATCGTCCCGCAGGCCGCGGCAAGTTCGACCGACATCCACGCGCGGCTGATCGGCCAGTGGCTACAGGACCATCTCAGGCAACCGTTCGTTATCGACGACAAGCCGGGCGCCGGCGGCAACATTGGCACCGCGTTTGTCGTGCACGCGGCGCCCGACGGCTATACCTTGCTGACCGTGAACTCGCAGAACGCCATCAGCCCGGCGCTTTATCCGGACCTCACCTTCAACTTTATCCGCGACATCGTCCCGATCGGACAAATCAGCCTCGCGCCGCTGATTATGGAAGTGAACCCGTCGGTGCCGGCCAAGACCGTGCCCGAGTTCATCGCCTATGCCAAAGCCAATCCGGGCAAAATCAACATGGCGTCGGCAGGCATCGGCGGCCCGCAATATCTCGCCGGCGAGCTGTTCAAGTCGATGGCTGGATTGAATTTGGTCGATGTGCCCTACCGCGGCTCGACGCCGGCTATCACCGATATGCTCGCCGGCAACGCGCAATTGATGTTCGATGTGACGCCGACGGCGCTGCCGCAAATTCGAGCCGGCAAATTGCGCGCGCTCGCTGTCACCACCAAGGAGCGCCTCAATTCGGTACCCGAGCTGCCGCCACTGGCCGATTTCCTTCCCGGCTACGAGGCCGTGGCCTGGCTCGGGCTCGGCGCGCCGGCCGGAACGCCGCCGGCCATCATCGATACGCTCAACGAGCAGGTCAACGCCGCCCTTGCCGACAAAACGATCAGGGCGCGTCTCGAAGCCATCGGCGTCGTGGTGCGCGGCGGCACGCCGGCGGAGTTTGGCCAATTCATCGCCTCGGAAACGGCGAAGTGGACGAAGGTCATCAAGGACGCCGGCATCAAGCCGGATTAACGCCACCTCGAAGTCTTTGCTGGTTCTCTTCAAGGGAACGATGCTCGGTTTGGGGAAGCTATCCCCGCTCATTCGCTGCGACGTCGCGAGCCGCGAACTTGCTATCAAGCCATGGAGGACCCGCAATTGGGCGAATCCCCGGTATTATGGCGCAAACGCCGGAAAAGCCCCAACGCCCCCTTAAGGGCGACGGGGCTGTCAGACCTGGCCGCCCTTGTCGCAATGGGGAAAGATAACGTCGCGTTGAATGAAATTTAAGATGCTATGGGCGTTCCAAATGAAGCCTTTTCAATTCATCCACTCGTATTCTAAACAATGCAATTTTTTGAAATTCGTCCGTATCGCTTCTCGCAGCAACCTTGATCTCGATAAGGCGAGGCGGATCATCATCGATGTCCAACAAGTGCGAGTCCATAGGCGGGAGAGGCGTGCTAAAACGATATTTTCCAACGTGATGCCATTTATAGGCAACATCAATTATGGTTTCGGGATCGTCTGGCCGTAACATTGGCGCATTGCCCTGTAGCAAAAGCGGCGGGGCGCCGCCGGGTAAGGGCGGCTCCGGCGCAATTTTCTCGATATATACGCGGCAATTCGAAAAGGTTTTCCCTTGCGCTTTAAGCCCAATCCGAACAGTACTTAGGCCGTGACCGTGGGAAATTTCACTCGTTTGGTACCGCGGCTCAAAAAGAATATCTATTGTTTGTTCGCTCGCATCAATTTGGATAGGATCGCCCCACCGGCTCGGCCTTGCTGGTCTAAGTAGCTTTCCAAAACGCGGATCGCGCTTGATCGGATCGTATGCCTCCACGAGCGCGTTGTGCGCTTCAACCCATTTCAGCCAAACGGGCCTCAAACTTGCATTGGTACGCACATCTAGAGAAAAAATTACTGCAAACTGATTCATCTGTTCGGAAAAGAGTCCGTAATTTCCGCATTCGAGCGCGGCGACATGCTCAATGATCGCATCGAATTTTATGAGCGGGCGGGGACTCGCGAGAAGCCCAGTCGATAGCGTCTCGTAATCGCTCCAAAATCCCTTAGTTTTTTCGCTGTGCTGCAATCCATTGATCGCAAGAGCCGCAATTACGGTATTGGGACTGCTTGCCTGAGAGATAATCGTTTTTTGTAGTTCAACCTGCGTTTCGCACGCCGGTATGACGCGATCTAGTGCCTCTGCACAGGGATTATGACTCGTTGAGAGGCTTTGGGTAAACGCGGGCCATTTTGGCGCGTGCCTTTTCTGGCGTGAACATCCAATTGATGCGGGCACCGCTTTGGTTTCTCTGGC